>DATGXR010000072.1:0-2200 GCA_035298825.1 Bacteroidota bacterium | reverse complement strand
GTCCTTGTGCCGATGTGGTTGTCTTCGCAGACCAGGATATTCATTTCCCCTGCAGGAAGCGACGTCAATCCCGGAACGCGCGAGAAGCCTTTTGCAACACTACGCAAGGCGCAGCTCGCGGCGCGCACCATTGCCGGGCCGGTCGTGATCTACCTGTTGGAAGGCACATATTTTCTGAGCCGGCCAATCGTATTTACACCTGAAGACTCAAGAAAAGAACATGAAGACCTCACGCTGAAAAATTTTGACGATCGCACGGTCATTCTCAGCGGCGGAGTGGATCTTCACCTTCGGTGGAAAAAGTATCACAACGGCATATGGCAAGCCAGAGTGAAACGCGGTCTTGTCTTCGACGAATTGATTGTGAACGGGCGGGTGCAGCCGATGGCCCGCTATCCGAACTTCGATTCTACGGCACGCTTTCTCGGCGGGACATCGCCCGACGCCTTGAGCCCGGAGCGGGTTGCGCGGTGGAGTTCGCCTGAGGGAGGATACGTCCATGCGCTGCACAAGTTCGAATGGGGCGACTTTCATTATCGTATCATGGGAAAGACACGCACGAATGAACTGGCGCTTGAAGGCGGATGGCAAAACAATCGTCGTATGGGAATGCACGAACGTTACCGGTTCGTAGAAAATATTTTCGAAGAACTGGATGCGCCTGGCGAATGGTTTTACAATAAGAACACAAGCACGCTTTATTACTTCCCTCCGAAGAATGTCGAGCTCACGACCGCGCAGTATGTCGTTCCGCAGCTTGCTCAATTAATAGAACTGCGAGGCAGAAAGGATCAACCCGTTAATAATATTCATATCGAAGGGCTGACGCTTGCCCACACTATTCGCACATTCATGCAAAACAGGGAACCGTTGCTGCGCAGCGACTGGACAATCTATCGGGGAGGCGCAGTGGTATTCGACGGGGCCGTTCACTGTTCGCTCCGCAACTGCACACTCGAGAATCTGGGCGGCAACGCCGTTTTTTTCAATAACTATAACAGAGCATGCGAAGTATCGGGATGTCTGATCGATGAGATCGGTGCGAGCGCCGTGTGTTTTGTCGGGGATCCGAAAGCGGTCCGCTCGCCGAGTTTCGAGTATCACGAGTTCGTCCCATTGGCAGAGATCGATCGCACGCCCGGTCCGCTAACAGACAACTATCCCGCAGAATGTACGGTCACAGACAATCTGATGTATCGCCTGGGCTGTGTTGAAAAGCAATCGGCCGCCGTCGAATTATCGATGTGTCAAAGCATCCGTGTGAGCCATAATACGATTTACGATGTTCCCCGGGCGGGAATCAATGTGAGCGAGGGAACCTGGGGCGGACATGTCATTGAGTGCAACGACGTCTTCAATACAGTCCGCGAAAGCGGCGATCACGGCTCGTTCAACTCCTGGGGCAGAGACCGGTACTGGCATCCGGATCGGAATATGCTGGATTCAATCGTTCTTTCGCAGCGCGCCCTTGCACTGCTCGATGTCGTGAAACCCATTATCATCCGCAATAACCGCATGCGATGCGATCACGGATGGGACATCGATCTTGACGACGGATCGGGCAATTATCTGATTTACAACAACCTGTGTCTCAACGGCGGCATCAAGCTTCGCGAAGGAGTCAACCGCATCGTTGAAAACAACATCATGATCAACAATACGTTCCATCCCCATGTGTGGTTTAAAAACAGTGATGACATCTTCCGCCATAATATCGTTTCGACGGGATATCTGCCCGTCGGGATGTCCGATTGGGGGAAAGAGATCGATTATAATGTGTTTCCCGATTCGGCTTCGCTGAAGGCTGCACAGAACAGGGGAACGGATACGCATTCGGTGTGCGGTCCTCTGTTGTTCGTTGATCCGCTCAAGGGCGACTTTCGTGTGCGGGACGGATCGGCGGCTCTGTCCGTCGGATTCAGGAATTTTCCGATGGACAGCTTCGGCGTCGTATCGCCACGATTGAAGATGCTGGCAAAAAAAGTGCACCAGCCCGTTGTGACCGCCCTCGATGCTGTGGCGAAGGACGAAGCATCGATCTTGTTTTTGGGAGCCACGATCAAGAACCTTTCCACGCCTGGTGAACGCTCGGCGACAGGAATGGGCGAGGCGCGCGGCGTGTTGGTCGTGACAGTGGCCGAGGGATCGATCGCCGCCCGTTTTTTGCGCGCCAACGATGTGATCCTGTCGTTGAATAATA
>DATGXR010000071.1:0-53069 GCA_035298825.1 Bacteroidota bacterium | reverse complement strand
GGCATTGGCTAAAATCAGCGGCACCGAAAGCGCATTCAGGTTCCAGACCATATTCGGCCAGATGTCGTAGCGCACCATGACGGCGACCGTGGGACGGACGATCTCGAGAAAACGAAGCGTGTGCGCGTTCAGATCGTAGGGAATATAGGAGATGACATCAGCCGGTTTGTAGTTGCGCGAATGATCGTATCCCGATGGCGAAAAAAATGTGGCGATGATGACGGCGTTCGGATAGCGTACCTTGAGGGCTGTAATGATCGGCTTTGCCTGTTCAAATTCTCCAAGCGATGACGCATGGAACCAGACGCGACGGGGCGATGTGATATGCGACATCGAGACCTCGAGCAGCGGAAAGAGGATGCGCCGTCCTTCCATGCCGCGGCGGATCTTGATGTTCACATACGAGGCGGCCTTGAAGAGCGTCAGCAGAGCCGGAATGATAAATGTGTTGTAAATGACTTTCCAGACAATCATAAGAACGGGAGCGAGTTTAGTGCATCGTCATCACGCCGGGCGAGCCGTGAACTCTCTTGAGAGTGCGCGTCGTAATATACGACTCCCATCCAATTTCTGCAATGCGCGCCGGCGCATTTACGATGGAATCGCATTGATTCATGAGTCATCAAACCCTGGTCGTTGCACGATAGGAATTCCGGCTGCATGAAAATGCGCACTCACTTCTTGTGACTGTGCATTGCTTCTCAAAAAGGTATTGGTTATCTTTAAAATCAATATATCAACCAAATTGAACCTATGCGCGCAATCATCCCTGTGGCAGGCGTGGGGAGCCGGCTTCGTCCCCATACATTCACCGTCCCGAAAGTCCTCCTCAATGTCGCCGGAAAACCCATCATCGGCCATATCATGGATAAGATCATTGCCGATGGGTTCGATGCGGCAACGATCATTATCGGGTATCTTGGCGATACGATCAAAGATTACATCAACGCCAATTATTCGATCCAGGTCGATTACGTGGAGCAGGAAGAACGCCTCGGCCTGGGACATGCGATCTATTTGTCGCGCCACACGATCTCGAAAGATCCGATCCTCATCATTCTCGGTGATACGATCTTCGATGTGAATCTCACGGAGATGATCGGCAGCCCGTATTCGCGCATCGGCGTGAGGGAAGTCGCCGACCCGCGGCGTTTCGGCGTGGCCGAAACGAAGGACGGATTCATCCACACGCTCGTCGAAAAGCCCGAGCATCCGACGAGCAATCTTGCACTCGTGGGATTGTATTACATCCAGCATCCGGACGTGCTGCTTGACTGTCTCAAGGAAATGATCAAGAATAACATCCGCACAAAGAACGAATATCAGCTGACCGACGGTCTTCAGATGATGATCGGCCGGGGCGAGCAGCTGCAGCCGTATGTGATCGATGGCTGGTACGATTGCGGAAAACCCGAGACGCTGCTTGAAACGAACCGCCACCTGCTTGAAAACGACGGCACCAATCGCGTGCCCGAGGGCGTCGTCACGATTCCGCCGGTGTATATTTCCCCGAAGGCGAAGGTGACGCATTCGGTGGTCGGCCCATACACAACCATAGCCGACGATGCGGTTGTCGACTGTTCAATCATCAAAAATTCGATCATCAACGAGGGCGCCACGGTGATCTCGGCGCGATTAAATGATTCGATCATCGGCACGCATGCGGTGGTGAAGGGCGGATTCAAGCGGATCAACATCGGCGATTCGAGCGAACTGGAATATGATTAAAACAAGTACACTATCACATCATTCAATCAAAGGAGCACGTTAATCATGCGGTATCTCTTTACGTCAGAGTCTGTGTCCGAAGGACATCCCGATAAAGTCTGCGATGCAATTTCCGATGCGGTGTTGGATGCGTTGTTGGCAAAAGACAAACACTCGCGCGTTGCATGCGAATCGTTCGTGACGACCGGCCTGGCAATGGTCGGCGGCGAAATCACGACGAATGCCTACGTCGATGTCCAGTCGATCGTGCGCGAGACAATCCGTGAGATCGGTTATACGAAAGCCGATTATAAATTCGACGCGGAATCCTGCGCGGTCATCTCAAGCATTCACTCACAGTCGCCCGATATCGCCATGGGCGTCGACACCGGAGGCGCAGGAGACCAGGGCATGATGTTCGGCTATGCGATCAACGAAACGCCCGAGTTGATGCCGATGCCGATCATGTACGCGCATCAGCTCGTGCGCAAGCTCGCCGAGATCCGCAAGAAAAATCCGAAGCTCATGCCGTATCTTCGTCCCGACGCAAAAAGCCAGGTGACGATCGAATACGACGGCAAGAAACCGCTCCGTGTCGACACCGTCGTCGTGTCGACGCAGCACGATCCCGACGTGTCACAGAAAAAAATCAAGGAAGATGTCATCAATCACCTGATCAAAAAAGTCATTCCCGCGCATCTGCTCGACAAGAAAACAAAGTACCACGTGAATCCGACCGGCCGCTTCGAAGTCGGCGGTCCGCACGGCGACAGCGGTCTGACCGGACGCAAGATCATCGTCGACACGTATGGCGGCGCGGCTCCGCACGGCGGCGGCGCGTTCTCGGGAAAAGATCCGTCGAAGGTGGACCGTTCGGCCGCCTATGCCTCGCGCCATCTTGCAAAGAACATTGTCGCGGCTGGTCTTGCGGATGAATGCATGATCCAGGTCGCCTACGCAATCGGCGTCGCACAACCGGTGTCGATCTATGTGAAGACATTCGGCACAGGCGTCATTCCCGATGAACAGATCTCGGCCATCTTGTCGAAGGAAGTCGATATGACTCCCCGCGGCATCATCCGTCGGCTCGATCTGCTCCGTCCGATCTACAAGAAGACCTCCTCGTACGGTCATTTCGGCCGCACAGAGAAGGAGTTCACATGGGAACGCCTCGATCTCGTTCCGATGTTGAAGAAAGCGGTCAAGTAAAAAAAAATGAAGCGAATCGAACGGCATTGAAATAAAAATTGAAGGAGCTTGAGAATGGAAGCAGAAGCAACAGAAGTCCTGGCGTATAAAGTGAAAGATATCTCGCTTGCCGCCTGGGGACGCAAGGAAATCACACTCGCGGAAGCGGAAATGCCCGGATTGATGGCGCTGCGCGAGGAATACAAGGGCAAGCAGCCGTTCAAGGGAGCGCGCATCGCCGGATGTCTGCATATGACAATTCAGACGGCCGTGCTCATCGAAACGCTCACCGCGCTCGGCGCCGAAGTCCAGTGGTCTTCCTGCAACATTTTCTCCACACAGGACCATGCCGCAGCGGCGATTGCCGCAGCCGGTATTCCGGTCTTCGCGTGGAAGGAAATGTCGGCCGAGGAATTCGACTGGTGCATCGAGCAGACGCTGTTTTTCGGGAAGGACCGCAAGCCGCTCAATATGATCCTCGATGACGGCGGAGATCTCACGAACATGGTGTTCGACAAGTATCCCGAGCTTGCCGCCGGTATCCGCGGATTGTCCGAAGAGACCACCACGGGCGTGCATCGTCTCTACGATCGTATGCGCAACGGCACGCTCCTTGTCCCCGCGATCAATGTGAACGACTCGGTCACGAAATCAAAGTTCGACAACAAATACGGCTGCCGCGAATCGCTCGTCGATGCCATCCGCCGCGCCACCGATCTGATGCTCGCCGGCAAGATCGCCGTCGTCGCAGGATTCGGCGATGTGGGCAAGGGCTCGGCCGAATCGCTCCGCAATGCGAACATGCGCGTCATCGTTACTGAAATCGATCCGATCTGCGCGCTGCAGGCGGCGATGGAAGGGTACGAAGTCAAACGCATGGACGACGCCGTGAAAGAAGCCGACATCATCGTGACCGCCACCGGGAACAAGAACATCATCACCGAGCGCCATTTCCGCACCATGAAGGACAAAGCGATCGTCTGCAATATCGGACATTTCGATATCGAGATCGATATGGCCTGGCTGAATGCAACATACGGCTCGACAAAGGACACGATCAAACCGCAGGTCGACAAGTACACGATCGACGGCAGGGAAGTCATCATTCTGGCCGAAGGCCGTCTCGTCAACCTCGGATGCGCCACCGGCCACCCGTCGTTCGTGATGTCGAATTCGTTCACCAACCAGGTGCTCGCCCAACTCGAACTCTGGCAGCACACGGACAAGTACAAGAAGGAAGTCTACACGCTTCCCAAGCACCTCGACGAGATGGTGGCGCGGTTGCATCTGAAAAAGATCGGCGCCCAGCTTGAAGTCCTCAGCAAGGAGCAGGCAGACTACATCGGCGTCACAGTCGACGGTCCCTTCAAACCGGACTACTACCGGTATTGATCCTGTGCGCGGATGCGCGCAAGACCGTCGCTCTGAAGAAATACGCACAAGCCGTTTCGTCCGGACCGTTGGAACGGACGGGACGGCTTGTCGTGCTTCACACACGGGCGCGGAACTTCCTCTGGGACCGGGCCGTTGTACGATGTACAAAACGTTGCTTTCACATATGTCAACAGGAGACAATGCTGATGAAATCACTGTATTGTGCACTCATCGTACTCGCGATATCACTCATGACGATTTCCGATTCTGCTTCAGCGAAAGCCGTCAAAGCGGATAAGGCCGATGGCGCCTATGGATTCACGATGAAAACGATAGACGGAAAAGAAAAACATTTATCCGACTATAAAGGCAAGGTTGCGCTCGTCGTCAACGTCGCGTCGTTCTGCGGATTCACGAAACAGTACGCCGCGCTCGAAGAACTCTATGAACGTTACAAGAACCGGGGCTTCGTTATTCTTGCATTCCCCGCGAATAATTTCGGCTCGCAGGAACCTGGCACAAACGAAGAGATCAAGAATTTCTGTTCGGCGAACTACAATGTGACATTCGATCTGTTCTCCAAGATCAGTGTGAAGGGACCCGACCAGGATCCCTTCTATAAATATCTCACGACCGAATCGGGTTTCAACGGCGATATCGAATGGAACTTCACGAAGTTTCTTGTGGACAGGCATGGGACGGTGTCGGCCCGCTACAAATCGAAAGTCACACCGACAGACAGTGAGCTCGTGAGGAAACTTGAGGATCTGTTAGCGGCGAAATAAGCGTGATCGTGTTCCGCATCCCGCACATGCAGGCGGGCAGGCATGATGAATGAAACAAGAAAGGAAATCTGCGCAAGGTTTCCTTTTTTTATGAGATGTGAGTATATTGAAATTGTAGCTGTATTCACACACCACTCCTTTTATAAAGACGAATATGATACGATTCATTGACGCCCGCATGCAGAATGCGGCATCCATTCAGCTGCCCCCTGCGGTCGATGATTCGCGCGAGACGACGGTTGATGAAGCGGTCCAGGCCATTCTCGACCGTGTGAAGACTGAAGGCGACGACGCGCTGCGCTTCTATAATGAAAAATTCGGCGGCGGCGCAAAGCGCGAACTGCGCGTGAGCGCGGCCGAAATGAACGCCGCCTATGCGCGCGCGGATAAAAAATTTATCGCCATCCTGAAAACGGCGATCAGAAACATACGCGCTTTCCACACCGAACAGATGCGCCCCTCATGGGTGATGGACGATTTGAACGGATCGGAGCTTCGCCAGCTCATTCGTCCCATCGACCGGGCTGGCGTCTATGTGCCCGGCGGAACCGCGGCTTACCCGTCGACTGTGCTGATGAATGTGATCCCGGCGCAGGTGGCCGGAGTGCGCGAGATTCATCTTGTCTCGCCTCCCGATGCGAAAGGCAATGTGCATCAGGATGTGCTCACGGCGGCGAAACTGTTGGGAGTGAAAAACGTCTATCGTGTTGGAGGGGCGCATGCAATCGCCGCGCTTGCCTTCGGCACAGAAACGGTTCCGGCTGTCGACAAGATCGTCGGACCCGGCAACATCTATGTTGCCACCGCCAAGAAACTGGTGTATGGGCGCGTCGGCATCGATTCGTTCGCCGGACCGAGCGAAGTGGTCATCCTGGCTGATGCGACTGCGAATCCGGCGTTCGTGGCGACCGATCTGCTGGCCCAGGCCGAACACGACGAGCTCGCCTCGTGCGTGCTTGTGACGACGAGCGAGGCCCTCGCCCACGATGTGAAGGAGATCCTCGAATCGTTCGTGGTCGAACTGCCGCGCTCCGTAATCATGAAAAAGGCGCTGTCGCAACGGTCTGCCATCTATCTGATGCGCACGATCTCCGATGCGATCGTGCTGACGAACCGGCTCGCGCCGGAGCATCTCGAGATCATCACGAAGAACGACGAGGCCGTGTTGAAAAAGATCCGCCACGCGGGCTCGATCTTCCTCGGCAATTATTCGCCGGTCGCCCTGGGCGACTATTATGCGGGCCCGAATCATGTGCTGCCCACCGAGCGCACGGCGCGCTTCGCATCGCCGCTGTCGGTCGACGATTTCCAGAAGAAATCGAGCGTCATCCGATACACACAGGCCCGTGTGCGCGCCGCGGCCGATACCGTGGCCGCCTTTGCCGTCCACGAGGGACTTGCGGCTCATGCACTGTCTGTCACAATCCGGAAAGAATCGAAATTATAATGAATGCTCTTGAACTGATCAAGCCGGGCGTGCGCGCCCTCGACCAATATGTCGTGAAGGGGAAGCCGATGTCTTCCTCGCTGATCAAATTGAACCAGAACGAAAATCCGTTCGACGTCCCGGATGTGCTCAAGCGCGACGCGATCGAAGAATTTTTACGTTCGTCGTGGAACCGTTATCCCGAAGTGTTTCCGGCACAGCTGCTCGAGGCGCTCGCTGAATGGACCGGTCATCCGATGGAAGGCATCCTGGCCGGCAACGGATCGAACGAGTTGATGTACACGGTTGCGCTCTCGATCGTCTCGCGCGGAACGAAGGTGCTTATTCCTGAACCCACATTCTTTCTGTACGAAAAGATCATCCGCATCTGCGAAGGCCAGATCGTCCCTGTGCCGATGAACGAGGATTGTTCGTATGCGCCGCAATCCATCATCGATGCGGCCCGGCGCGAAGATCCCGCGCTCATCATCCTCGTGTCGCCGAACAGTCCCACAGCCCAGTCGATTCCATATGCCGAGATCGAACGCATTCTCGGTTCGACGCGCGCGCTTGTGCTGGTCGACGAAGCCTATATCGAATTTTCGGATCATCCGAGCGTCCAGTCGCTCATCGCGCAATGCGATCGGCTTATGGTGCTGCGCACATTTTCGAAGGCGTTCAGTCTCGCGGGATTGCGGATCGGATACCTGCTCACGAATCCGGCCTTGTGCTCGGAACTGATGAAAGTGAAAGTCCCGTTTGCCGTCAACGCATTTTCGGCATCGGTGGCCATGATGCTGCTGAAAAATCCGGCCACACTGAACGAGCGGATCACGTACATCAAGGACCAGAAAAAACGAGTGGAGGCCGAACTGCGCGCAATTGCCGGCGTGAAATTGTTTCCTTCTGATACAAATTTTCTTATCTTCAAAACAGAGCATAATGCCGACGAATTATTCGGAAAACTATTGGCCGACAATGTGCTTGTGCGCGATGTGAGTTCGTATCCGATGCTCGGCAACGTGCTGCGCGTCAATATCGGGACGCATGATGAGAACAATGCGTTTCTCGCATCGCTGAAGCGGCATATGTCGTGAGACGGGATCGGCGTCTGTCGAAGGCCGATGCTTGTCATGGTGCGTGATCACACACTCTGGGAAATGTGAATTTTTTTGAATCCGCCGGTGGCAGATGCCGGATGCTACTTTAACTGAGGAGATCAATTCGTGGATAAAATACAGGTCGACATTTTAGGGATTTCTTCGAGTCCGTCGAATGCCGGAGCCTATGCGCTGATTTTGAAGGAACTTCACGGCAACCGTCGTCTTCCCATCATCATCGGCGCATTCGAGGCGCAGGCGATCGCGCTTGAACTGGAGGGCATGAAACCCCCGCGTCCTCTGACGCATGATCTGATGAAAACGATCATCGACACGTTCGCTGTCTCACTGAATGAAGTGTATATTAATGAGCTGCGTGACGGAACATTCTATGCAAAACTGATCATCGAGGGAGTCAGCAATACGGAGGAGATCGATTCGCGTCCGAGCGATGCAATCGCGCTTGCCGTGCGGTATTCGGTGCCCATGTTTGTCGATGCCGACGTGCTCAACGAGGCCGGCATCAGAAGCGAAGGGGAAGAGGAAGAACAGGAACCACCCCAGGAGGGCGAGGAGCAGCCGCCAGTGAAGCAGTATACGACGAAGTACGAACAACTGCAGGCGGCACTCAAAGATGCGATCGAAAAGGAAGACTACGAGCGTGCCGCCAAGATCAGAGACGAGCTGCGCAAGCTCGGCGTGTCGGAACAATAACGCCCTTTCAAATAAAAAAAATCCCGCCGGCATGCGTGTGCGTGCCCGGCGGGATTGTCGTTTTCGGGCTATCAGCGTTTCACAAGCGCAGCCATTTCTTTCACCGCCTGCTCGAGTCCCGCAAAGATCGCGCGCGACATGATTGCATGGCCGATGCTCAGCTCGTCGATCTCGCCGATCTCCACGATCGGTTTCACGTTCCTGTAGTTCAATCCGTGTCCCGCATTGACTCCCATGCCGAGGCGCTTTGCATGCCGGGCGCCCGTGCGCAGCTCTTCAAGCAGCGAGCGGGCTTCGGCATCGGTCCGTGCGTTCGCAAATGTTCCCGTGTGAAGTTCGATCATGTCGGCGCCTGTGGTATACGACGCTTCGATCTGCTCTCCGTCCGGATCGACAAACATGCTCACCAGAATATTCTTCTCATGAAATCGGTCCACCGCCGCTCTGAGCGCGTCGCACTGGCCGCGCACGTCGAGTCCGCCTTCTGTCGTCAGCTCGGCGCGTTTCTCGGGCACAAGCGTGACCATCTCGGGCACGATGTCGAGCGCGATCGAGATGATTTCTTCCGATGCAGCCATTTCAAGGTCAAGCTTCGAGACAACAGTCTGTCTGAGCAGACGCACGTCGCGGTCCATGATGTGACGGCGATCCTCACGGAGATGGACGACGATGCCGTCCACGCCGATCGATTCGCAGATCATCGCGGCTGCAACGGGATCGGGTTCCATTCCTCCGCGCGCGTTGCGGAGCGTTGCGATGTGGTCGATATTGATCGATAGTTTCATCTGTATTCCTTCGTTCTTCGTTGATATAAAGTAAGAAATTGCAGCGCTTCATCAAAATAAAAAAATGAAAAACACGCCGTGAAACATTTCTCTTCGAATCACGTAACAACACGGTAGACCACACCTATCGTGAAACGCAATGAGGAATCCAATGTCCATCCCGAAAATCATCTCTCTGCTCTCCTTGTGCGCATTGCTCGCGGTCTCTGCAGCTTCGGCCCGTGATAAACACATGCCGATCCCTCCGGTCCCGCCATCAGCGGTGCCCGATTCCACTGCGGAGTCGGAGGAACGATTCGATTCGTATCTCGAACAGCTCATCGCCCGTTTGCAATCGAATATCGAAGAATCGATCGACGGGAAAAGAACGAACAATGACAAAGAGGACTGGTGCGACGAGATGACGGATTCGCTCGATGCGATCATCGGCGATTATTCAATCGCGCGCGACGAGACTGTCAATCACGATTTGTACATCAGAAACGGTTCGTTGACTGTCGAGGGACTCCTCGATGGCAACGGGACTGTGGTCAACGGCGATATTACAGTTCGTTCCACCGGACGGATCACGGGCAACGCCCATGCGATCAACGGCTCGGTGTATCGCGATCAGGGCGGCATCGTCAACGGCGACATTCACGAATCGAGCACGAGTCGAACCGGATTTTTCAAACGCTATCTCGAACACCGCTCCGGCTATTCATTCGCTCCGCGCTGGCTTCACGAAAATATCTATAGCGAAGGCCCCGTGCTCCGCTATAACCGGGTCGAGGGTGTCTACCTCGGATTGTCATCCGCCAAGAAATTTTACTGGGACGGTAAGCGGATCATTTCAGGATACGGTTCGGTCGGGTACGGATTTAAGACGCACCGCTGGCGGGGACAATTGGGACTCGACAGGCAGTTCGCCGGTTCGATGGGACTGTTTGAGTTCGGCGGCGAAGGTCATAATCTGACCGATACGAGAGACGATTGGATCCTTGGCCAGACCGAGAATACGCTTGCGGCCATCCTCTTCAAGGAAGACTATCGCGATTATTTTCAGCGTGCGGGATTCTCGGCGCACACGGCGTGGTACACGAAATCGCCGAACCTGTCGACGATGATCAATGCCGAATACAGGTACGATGAATACGAATCGCTTTCTAAGAATACAAATTGGTCGGTCTTTAAAAATAAGGACGCATTCCGCGAGAACCCGACGGTGACCGAGGGCACGATGCGCAGCATCGCTTTCACTGCAGGCCTCAGCACTGTCGGGAAAGAAAAACGCACCACCACCGGCTGGAATACGTTCGCCCAGGTCGAGTTCGGCACATTCGATCGGACAGGAAGGGTTGCCACGACGGAGTTCCCGGCTACACCTGATCTGTTTGAAAAAGATTTTACGCGCGCCATCGTCGATGTGCGCCGGTACCAGCCGTTATCCAGGTACGACAACCTGAATGTTCGCATCAGACTCGGGTCGCTCAAAGGCGGCTATCTCGAACAAAAAGGATTCGATGTGGGCGGAGTCAATACGCTTCCCGCCTTCGGGTTCAAGGAATTTGCGGGCAACCGCATGGTCCTCGCCAATGTGGAATATGCATTGAATGGCAGCGTCTTTAACGACATCGATTTCTGGCCCGGCTTTTTGACGGCGATCATTTTTGCCGACGGGGGAGATGCGCGCTTTGTCGACACAAAGGCCGATGTAACCGACGGCTTCAAAGGATTTGCTCTCAACAATATGAAATCGGATTTCGGCTTCGCGTTTGGTTGGCACGACGGTACGGCGCGGCTCGGATTCGCCTGGCGCACCGACAAATCGGCGCCCCCGATGGTCTTCTTCCGGTTGAGCAAACCATTCTGAGATGAAACAAAAACGCCCCGTTGAACTGTGATCAACGGGGCGTTTTGATTGATTTTCATTATTCGCGCATGAGTTTCTTGTAGCGGATGCGGTGCGGCTGATCGGCCGCGATGCCGAGACGCTTCTTCTTATTCTCCTCGTATTCGGAATAGTTGCCGTCGTACCAGAACACCTTGCTGTCGCCCTCGAATGCGAGGATATGCGTTGCGATGCGGTCCAGGAACCAGCGATCGTGCGAGATCACCACGGCGCATCCGGCGAAATTCGTGAGCGCTTCCTCGAGCGCGCCAAGCGTGTTCACGTCAAGATCGTTCGTGGGCTCATCGAGCAACAGCACGTTCGCATTTTCCTTCAGGATCTTCGCAAGATGCACGCGGTTGCGTTCTCCGCCCGAAAGCTGGCTCGTGAGCTTCTGTTGATCCGTGCCTGAAAAATTAAACCGCGCCACATACGCGCGCGAATTCATGTCGCGGTTACCCAATTTCAGGATCTCATTGCCGCCCGAAATTTCCTGCCAGATCGTTTTGTCGGGATCGAGGGGACGGCTCTGATCGACGTACGACAGTTTCACCGTCTCGCCGACGCGGATCGTTCCGCTGTCCGGATGCTCCTGCCCGGTGATCATGCGGAAGAGCGTTGTCTTGCCTGCGCCGTTCGCTCCGATCACGCCGATGATGCCGCCGGGAGGCAGCATGAAGTTCATATCGTCGTAGAGCAGATTGTCGCCGTATGCCTTCGCGACTTTTTCGGCGTCGATGACGACGTCGCCCAGTCGCGGGCCCGAGGGGATGAAGATCTCGATCTCCTCATCGCGCTTCTCGCCCTGCTCGGCGTACATTTTCTCGTACGCCGAAATGCGCGCCTTGTTCTTCGCGTGCCGGCCCTTCGGATTCAATCGCACCCATTCGAGTTCGCGCGCGAGCATGCGCTGCCGCTTCGATTCCTGTTTCTCTTCAAGCTTCAGGCGCGCCATCTTCTGTTCCATCCACGACGAATAATTTCCCTCGAATGGAATGCCTTCGCCTCTGTCGAGCTCGAGAATCCATTTGGCCACATTGTCAAGGAAGTACCTGTCGTGCGTCACGGCAAGCACCGTTCCTTTATACTGCGCGAGATGCTGTTCGAGCCACGCGACCGATTCGGCGTCGAGATGGTTCGTGGGTTCATCCAACAGCAGCACATCCGGCTCCTGAAGCAGCAGCCTGCACAACGCGACGCGCCTGCGCTCGCCGCCCGAAAGCACTGAGACCGATGTGTCGCCCGCGGGACAGCGGAGGGCGTCCATCGCCTGCTCGAGCTTGCTGTCAAGATCCCATGCGTTTGCATGCTCGATCTTTTCCTGCAGGTTGCCCTGCTTCTCAAGCAACTTGTCGAAGTCGGCATCGGGATCGCCGAATTTTTCGGTGATCGCTTCGTATTCCTTCACAAGATTCACGAGCTCCTGCACGCCTTCCTCAACGATTTCCTTCACCGTCTTCGATGCATCGAGCTCGGGCTCCTGGGGAAGATAACCGAATGTGATGTTCTTATTGCTGTTGATCGTTCCGACGTAGTCCTTGTCGAGACCCGCAATGATCCGCAGCAGCGTGCTTTTCCCCGAACCATTAAGGCCCAGCACGCCGATCTTGGCGCCGTAGAAGAACGACAGATAGATGTCCTTCAGCACCTGTTTGTTCGGCTTGTAGATCTTACCCACTCCCACCATCGAAAAAATAATTTTGTTGTCTGCCACGCGTGTGTCCTCGTCTGATTATAGGGCGAAGGGATGCTTCGCTTTCGTTGAATGATGCACAATGAACATATAAAATACGGAATCTTTCGGTGCGGAACAAAAAAAGGGCGAGATGGCATCTCGCCCTACATGATGAACTTAAATTGCTGCGCGTAGGGCGAGATGCCATCTCGCCCAAGAGTTTAACACAACGCAGCCCTTCGGGCTGCAGGCGAAATAACATTTCGCCCTGCATGATACACCTGAATCGCTATTTGGCAAACAGCCGGCGTACGAACGATCCGGTCCGCTCGGTCCATTCTTCAAGCAGCGAATAGAATGTCGGCACAACCACCAGCGTCAGAAATGTCGAGATCGAAAGGCCGAAGATCACCGCGATTCCAAGCGGCGCCCACATGCCGGCGCTCTCCGCGCCGATAATGAAATGCAGATTGACCCAGTCGAAATCGACGCCTGTGGCAAGGGGAATGATGCCGAGCACTGTAGCGGCGGCCGTCAGCATCACAGGACGCAGACGCACGCGCCCGGCTTCGAGCAGCGCTTCGTCCATTGGCATGCCTTCGTCGCGCCGACGCTTGGCGAAATCGAGCAGGACGATTGCATTGCGCACCACAATGCCCGCAAGTGCGATCACCCCGACGCCCGTCATGATGATGGAGAAAGGCCGGCCCGTCACGAGCAGTCCGATGAACACGCCGATCAGCGACAGGAGCACCGAGAGCATAATGACAAAGGGCACCTTGACCGAATTGAATTCTGTCACGAGGATCAGGAACACGAGCAGCAGCGTGCCGATAAACGCATTCGTCAAAAAGGCCGCGGCCTTGTTCTGCTCCTCATCCTCTCCCGAGAATGTGATCGCGTAGCCCGCCGGAACCTCGAATCCCGCCAACGCTTTTTTCACATCTTCGAGCACCGCGCTTGATAGGCGGCCCTGCACATCGGCCGTGATCGTGATGACGCGATTCTGATCCTTGCGCCGGATTTCGCTCACGCCCGTCGTTCGCGTGATATCGGCCACGGACGACAGCGGGATCGACAACAGCTGCCCCTGCATGTTCATGAACGAGATCGTCACATTCTGAAGATCCTCTGCCGACTGGCGCTGATCCTCCTGCAGCCTGACGCGTATCTTATACTCATCCTTGCCCACGCGGTATTTCGATGCTTCAATGCCGCTGATGGCTCCGCGCACAGTGCCGGCGATCTGGCCGGTGCTCGTCCAGAACATGCCGGCTTTCTCCCTGTCGACGACCACGTCGATCTCCGGCTTGCCGCTGTTGTAATTGTCTTTCAGATCCACAAGATTCGGGATCGAACGGATCTTCTCCTTGATCTGCTTCGAGAGCTGCACCAGCTCCGCGTAATCGTCTCCGCTCACTTCGATGCTCACGGGTGCGCCCACCGGCGGACCGTTCTCTTCTTTTTCAACCCGGACTTCCGCCCCGGCGATGTCGGCGGTCTTCGCGCGGATCTCTTCCATCGTGCGGAATGTGTTCTGATGCCGCAGATTCTTCTCGAAGAAATTCACGGCGACGATCGACTTGTTCGGCACGCCCGATCCGCCGAAATCGAAAAAGTCGGTCGATGTGCCCACGTTCCCCACCACAAATTCGATATCCTTGTTGCCCCCGACTTCTCGCAGCCGGCGCTCCATCGTTTCGGTGAGCGCATTCGTCACATCGAGCGATGTGCCCACTGGTGTTTCCAGACTCACCGTGACCTGATTCGGCTCCGTGTCGGGGAAGAATTCCACGCCCTTGTTGAAGACGCCGAAGAGTACGATGACGAGCACAAGAAATGCGATCGAGCTTGAAACAGTGACGCCCTTGTGCATCAGTGTCCAATGCAGCGTACGCACGTACTTTGACTGCATCCAGGGGAAAAATTTCTCGTCCACTTCATGGTAGATGATCGTAAACGGATTGTATTTTTTGTACCACGTCGGATGCTCGCGATTCTGTTTCGCCTTCGCGATCTCTTTTTTGTAATTGATCCACTGTGCGCCCTGCACGGGACTGATGATGAAGGCCACGAAGAGCGATGCGGAAAGCGTGATGATCAGCGTCAGCGGCAGGAATCGCATGAAATCACCCACGACTCCCGGCCAGAATAACAACGGAATGAATCCCGCGAGTGTCGTGAACGTGGATGTGGCAACCGGAAGCGCGACTTCGGTCGCCGCGTCCTTCGCGGCCTGGGCGGGAGATTTATCGTACTCCTGCTGATGACGATAAATGTTTTCGATGACGACGATGGCGTCGTCAACCAAGATGCCGAGCGCAAGCACAAGCGCAAAAAGCACCACAAAATTCAGCGTGATGTCGAACGCCGCAAGCACCATGAAGCCGATGAACATCGAAAGGGGAATGGCGGTCGAGATCAGCAGCGCATTCTTCAATCCGAAGAACATGAACAGGGCGCAGACAACAAGGAACATGCCGGTCATGATCGAATTCTCGAGTTCTTTGACCGAACGTCTGATAAATGTCGAGACATCGTTCGACACGTCGATCGAAATGCCCGCAGGCAGCACAGCGCGCGACTGGTCCACGATCAGTTTCGTCTCGTCGGCAATCCGGATAAGATTCTCGCCCGCGCGCTTGCGCACGGCAAGCGAGACTACTTCGTTGCCGTTGAGCCGCGCATACGTCTGCCTGTCTTCGAACGAATAATCGACCTTCGCCACATCGCGGAGATAGATCGGCTTCCCGCTGCGAATCTTGACCACGATATCCTCGAGCGGTTTCACTTCTTTGAATTCTCCCGGGATGCGCACGGAGAATGACGTCTGCTTGTCGTCGATTGCGCCGCCGGGGATCGAAAGATTCTCGGAGCGAATTGCATTGACCAAATCGTCGAAACTCAGCTGATACGCCTTGAGTCTGTAGACATCGGCGTTGACCTGCACTTCAGGCTCGATGCCGCCGTTCAGATCGGCGCGAAGCACTCCCGGTATCGCTTCAATCTTATCCTGCATGTCCTCCGCGATCGACTTCAATCGGGCCAGTCCCACAGATCCGCCGATGTTGACATACATGATCGGGAATTCGCTCAGGTTCAGCTCGTTCACGATCGGCTCCAGAATATCGGCCGGAAGCTGCGAGCGCGTCGAATTCACTTTGTCACGCACGCGGCGCAGCGCCTCATCCACCGGCACGTTTGTTGTGAACTCGACCTGCACGCTTGAGAGTCCCTCTTTCGAAACCGATGTGATGTGCTTGATGTCCTTGAGCGACTTCAGTTCCTTCTCGAGCGGCTGCGTGACGAGTCCTTCGATATCGGACGGGGAGGCGCCGATGTACGGAACTGAAATGAAGACAAGGGGAATACTGATATCCGGACTCGCTTCGCGCGGCAGGCCCAGGTAGGCGCTCCATCCCACGACGACGATCAACAGCATGAGGATGTAGACGGCGACTTTATTATCGACTGCTTTATCCCAGATGCGCATATGAATAGAACGCTCGCTTTCCGAAAAGTGTGTGGTATTATCGCGTGACCTGCACCTGCTGTCCGTTGACAAGCTTGTTGTATCCCACCGTGACAAGACGGTCGCCGGCGGACAACCCGTCGACGATCTCGATCTCCGCGCCACGGCGGCCGCCGGTGCGTACGACACGTTCTTCGGCCTTGCCGTTGCGTTCAACGAAGACGACTTTCTTGTTCCTGTCGGCCTGCTGAACGAGAGATTCATCCACAAGAATTGCATGCGGCTTGATCGATCGGATCAGCCGCACGCGCGTGACCATTTCGGGCTTCAACTTCATGCCGGGATTCGACAGCGTGATTTCGACCGGGAGTGTCCGGTTCGACTGGGAGATCGTTGCGCCGATGAATGAGACCGATCCCTGGAGCGTATCATTCGGATAGATATCGGGCGTGATGAACACACGCGTGCCCTGTCGAATGTCGGCTGCATGGCGTTCGGGAATATCCACGTTGATCTTGACGGCAGAGGCGTTGACGACATGCGCAATCGGCACGCCGGGAGGCGCCATCTCGCCCGCTTCGGCAAAATAATTATCGAACACGCCTGAAATCGGACTCGTGATGCGCGCATGTTCCAACCGGGCCCTGGCCGCATCGGCTGCCGCCTTGGCCGCATCGCGATTGTACTCCGACGATTTCATCTGCAGTTCGCTGATGCCCTGTTCGCCATACACGCTCTTCTGCTTTTCGAAGTTCAGTTCGGCCAGTCTGTACTGGGCGTTGGCGGCGTCGTAGCCCGCCTGCAACAGATCATCTTTCAGCGTGCCGAGTACGGTGCCGGCTTTCACGTACGAGCCTTTCTTCACTTTCCATTCCTTGACGACACCGCCTTCTTCGGGACTGATTTTGACATCATCGTACGCCTTGACGATGCCTGTTGCGGAAATCGCGTCTTCAAAGACCGAGGGACGGACTTCGCTGACTTTGATGTTTGCCGCCTGCGTGTTCGAGGGTGAGGCCGAATTTTCTTTCGCGTTTCCGCCTCCGCACGATGCACACACAAGTGCAATGATCAATGCCGAAGGGATCAATACAATATTCAAGCGCTTCTTCATGAGTGTCCTCGGGATCTTTAGATGAGATATCGAATCGGTTGTCATGGTTGTTCTGCCGGCACATACGACGGGATGATGCCCAGTGCCTGTTCGAGATCGGCCGTGGCGACAAGATAGTCGTACACCGCTTGGATGCGATTGACTTTCGACTGTGTGAGCGCAAGTTGAGCGTCGTTGACTTCAAGCTGCGTGCCCGAACCGTTTGCAAACCGCGATGAGGCGATCTTATAGCCACGCTGCGCCTGCTCCTCGGTTTTTCCCTGCGCTTCAACGCGCTTCTGCGCCTGATGCAATTGCAGCACAAGCGAATGCACACCGGTCTTCAGTCCTGTCTCGAATGCCGAGAGTTGTTCTTCCGACTTCTGCTTTTCGAGCTGCGCCTGCTCCACACGCGCCCTGGTCTGGAAACCCTGGAACAGATTCATCGTCAGGCTCAGTCCGACCGTGGAACTCCTGATGAAATCGTTCGACGAGATCCTGAATTGATTTGTGGCCGCCTGGTATTGGTAATTGCCGAAGGCTGCAAGCGTGGGGAAGTAGTCCGATCGCGCCACATTCACGAATGCCTGGTTCACATCAACGGCGAGTTTCAGCGCGCTCAATGTCGGATTCGTCCGCACCGCTTCTTCCTCCGAACGTTCGACCAGCTCTTCGTTGATTTGCTTGTAGACGAGCTCGCCTTTGATGGAGATCTTTTCGGTGACTTCGAGACCGACCACCGCACGCAGCGCCTCGATCGACAGGATCGCGCCATTTTCAGCCTGCAGTACCGCAGGTCGAAGGTTTGCCACGCCCACTTGCGCACGGAGCTGGTCGTATTCCGAAACGAGTCCCTGTTTCGATAACAGCTCGACATTGCGGAGATTGTCCTCGGCATTCTTCTGGTTTTCAAGCATCATCAGGCGCACCTCCTCTGCAAGAAGCGCCGCGTAGAACGCCTTGCGGACTTTGGCAATTGTCTCCACGCGTTTTGCGCGATAGGTTTCATGCGCCGCATCCGAATACACCTGCGATGCGCCGACGCCGATGATGACTGCAGAGTTGAACAGGATCTGGCGGGCGGTAAAATTCAAATTGATCGCATGATCCGTTCCGATTTCGATCGGAATGATATTGCCGCTGTTCGGATTTGCAAAATCGGGCAGGAAGAAGACAGGCTTTTTAATCGCCCGGCTGTATGTTCCTTCAAAGTTTACCGCCGGCATCGTATTGCTCCAGGCTTCCGTGACGCGCGCATGCGATTTGTCGGTTTCGAGCCGGGCCATCGCAAGCTCCTGGTTTTTTTCAAGCGACAAGCGGACGGCATCTTCAAGGGCAAGGATGCGCGTCTGTGCGCCGCAAGGCAGGCAGCAGGCGAGATAAAGCACGGCACTCAGTATGATAAGAATTCTGTACTGTCTCATTAACCATCCTTCCGTGTTAAGAGGGTAACATTCTTCGAATCTTGAGGGGGGAGTCCGTTTTTAACAATAAACGGCAAACGAAATTGTAGAAAAATTTTAACCGATAAGCAAGTTGAAAAAACAGTCCGGCCGATTTGCTTTTTCACGGAGACTTGCCTAAGTTTAATCTGGATTAGACTAAAAGTTCCGTCCGTCTCATACGATCATTTTCACTCCCATTGTCAGAATTTATGAATATTCAACAGATGCAATTAGTTGGTTCGCTGCTGCAGCTTGTAGGTTGGATAGCGCCCGTTGTCGTGATGGCGATGCTCTTGCTTCGAATCAATATCCGTTTCGGTGTCGGCATCGGCGGCGCGCGCGTGCTTTCAGGCGGAACCGTCATGCTGCTCGCGCTGCTCTTCAACGCATTCTGGCAATATCATTTCGGTTCCGATTACGGACTGTTTGAAATCATTTCACTTGTGATCCTTCTTGTCGGCAGCGGATTTGTATTATATGGTTCATCTCACGTCTTCGATAATCTGATCAAGAACGAAGCCGTGTTGGTGCAGGGCCGGGAGCGGAAAAACTTGCTGCTCATGGTCGCCGTGTTGTGTTCCGCATTTGGCACACTGAGCATCGCACTTGCAATCTTGCGCATGACTCCGCTCAACCAGCTCACCGATTATACGCTCTACAATTTGAACATCAGCATTGCAGCATCGCTCTATATGTCGTTCGGCATGCTGCGTCTTCCGATTTTCGCGCACGTCAGGCCGGCAATGTCGCGATCGCTTTTTTTCGCGGCAGGCGGCATGCTGATCCTCATGGGCATCGTGCGGACGTATTTCCTTGAGTTTCAATTCGAC
Source organism: Bacteroidota bacterium (assembly GCA_035298825.1). Classification (GTDB taxonomy): domain Bacteria; phylum Bacteroidota; class Ignavibacteria; order UBA10030; family UBA8401; genus CAISDA01. The sequence goes on along the minus strand of DATGXR010000071.1, from coordinate 33,605 downwards.
CTGAATTCATACGTGTACCTCCGGCTGGCGCTCGGATCGATCATTGCCGCAACCGGCGTCGCCGCCTTAGTGCTCGGGCATGCAGGATCTGTGCGGATGGAGGGATTGTTCACTCCGAGTATCGGCAAAGAGACGATCATGCATTATAAGCTGAACGTCCAAAAACGCTTCATCATCGTGTTGACGATCGCCGTCATCGTCATCGGAGGTACCGGCTATGTGATCCTCGAAGTGATCCAATCGGGCAGAGACAGCATCGAAGACACATATCTGAACGAACAGCGCAAAGTGGCTGAAAGTGTCGCAGCGAATATGGAGGGACTCAACGATGCCCTGCTCAAGTCGCTGAAAGAACTGGCCGTACTTCCCGCAGTGCAAAACGTTCGAACGGATTCGATGCGACTCGCATTTACAAGCACATTCGCCATCTGGAAGAATGTCGTCTATTCAGTCTCCCGGACGGATGAGCATGGCGTTCTGCGCTTCGCTTATCCGGAAGTGCCGGGAACGGCGGGGAGGGATATTTCTTCACAAGCGCATGTTCGGCGGTTGTTGCGTGACAGGGATACGATCTTCACGGGCATCTTCAAGTCGGTGCAGGGAAAATTCACATTCGGCATGTACGTTCCGGTCTACGAGCGATCGCGTGACGGACGCACAACGCGTTTTGCGGGCGGCGTTGCATTTCTCATACACATCGACGCCTATGCGGTTCGGGCGTTCCGCAATTCGTCGATCTTCACGCCCAATCCTCTTGCTGCCGTGAATTCATATGGGAAACTCATCATTTCAAGCAAAGGATCGCTGCCCGGCGCCAGGGCCGAGGAATATCTGAAAACGATTTTCCCGACGCTTACGAACCGTGATTCGCTCACGGGGGTGACAAATCGCATCGCGGCTCTCAAGGCGCCGCAATTCGTGAAGATCCTCAACAGTCCGGATGATCGATCGCCGCAATGGCTCGTTGCCCATCCGGTCCATTTCTCACAGAAGATCTGGGGTGTCATCATTCTTCCAGTGTCGAACGCTCAGATCTATTCGGTCTATACCGAAACGGTCGGCAAACAACTCGTCATGTGGGGACTCTTCGCGGTGCTGCTCGTGCTGTTGATGGGCACGGTTGTCGTCATTTTCTACAGGTGGTCGCGTTTTCTTGAAGAAGAGGTGAAACGTGAACTCCTCGTGGTGCGCGAAGCTGAAGGGAAGTACGCCAAATTGTTTAATGAGGCCGTCGTCGGAATTTTTCAGACCACGATCGACGGGCATCTCATCAGCGTCAATCCGTCGATGGCTGCGATGCTCGGGTACGACTCGACTGCGGCACTCCTGATATCTGAGATCTTCCACACACCCGCTGCAAGCGACTCGGTATCGGTGCCGTGGGATGAAATTCTAAAAGGAGCGGGCAGCAACACACCGGTGACGATCAGAAAGGCCGACGGATCAGTGATGAATGCGCTTGTGCATTGCAAGGCGGTAAGCGGAGCCGACGGCACGGCTGACCGCTACGAAGGATTCATCGAAGATATCACCGAACGTAAACGGCTCGAGCAGCAGCTCCTCCAGGCCCAGAAACTCGAAGGCATCGGCACGTTGGCAGGCGGCATCGCCCATGATTTCAACAATCTGCTTGCGATGATTCTCGGCTCGGCCGAATTGATGCGCCTGCATTCACGCGAATATCCGCAATTAAAAAAATACGTGGACCGCATCATCGAGGCAACCGAACGCGGCGCATCGATCTCGCGACAGTTGTTGATTTTTTCGCGGCCCGATCAGGCGGAACTGAAGCCCGTCGCACCCGCCGAGATTATCCGCGAGCTCGAGGAAATGCTGAAGCATTTCCTTCCCAAATCGGTCATCGTTGAATCGAAGATCGAATCGGAACAAAGTGTCATCATGGGCGATCCCGGACACATGCATCAGGCCATGCTCAATCTGGCGTTGAATGCCAACGATGCCATGCCCGATGGCGGATCGATCGTCATCAGCGAACGGATTGCCGACGTCGACGCCGTGCAGAAAAAATTTCCTTCAGCCGAACACAGTTCGTACGTCGCGATATCGATCGCGGATACGGGAATGGGAATGGATGAATCGGTGAAGGCGAAGATGTTCGATCCGTTCTTTTCAACAAAGGAACGCGGCAAAGGAACGGGCCTCGGTCTTGCGATCGTTCACGGAATCGTCAAGAGCCACAAGGGATTCATCGACGTCGAAAGCGTTCCCAGGAAGGGCACCGTCTTCACGCTCTATTTTCCGCTCATCGATCGGGATTGTTACGTTCCGGTTGATGCTCCTGCGGTTGCAGCCGAGGTGGCGAACGGCACGATCCTGCTCGTCGACGACGAGGAGCTCATACGCGAGATGCTCAGCGAACATCTCACCGAAGAAGGTTACTCGGTGCTCACGGCTTCCGACGGACAGGAGGCGTTGCGTCTCTACGAGGACAATCAGTCATCGATCGATATGGTGATCACCGATCTCGGCATGCCGGAGATGGGCGGCGAGGAATTATATCGCCGGCTTCGTGCGATCAATCCGGATGTGAAGGTGATGGTCTCATCGGGATATCTCGACAAGTCAACAAGAGATTCTCTTGAAGCGCAGGGCATCAGCGGTGTGCTCACGAAGCCATTCAGGCTCGAACATATTCAATCATCATTGCGGGCGTTGTTGAAAACGTGTGAGTGAAGAGAATGAAGTTCCTCATCGGCGGCGGTACGGGATTTATCGGCAAGGCCTTGATCGCCTCGCTCTCGCGCGGGGCGCACACAATTGTCGTGCTCACGCGCTCCGACCGGCGCGATGGAATACAGGGAGATGCCTCCATCCGATACGCCCGGTGGGATGGACGTACGCAGGGAGCATGGGCGCACGAGATGGACGATGTCGATTGCGTGATTAATCTGACCGGCAAGAGCCTGATCTCGGGCAGATGGACGCCCGCGGTCAAACGTGAGCTTGAAGAAAGCCGCCTGCAGCCGGTCGAAGCGCTCGTGCGGGCGATGCGCGATGCGAGGCGCGCGCCGTCTTTGTTTGTTTCCGTTTCCGCCGTGGGATATTACGGCGATACAGGCGCAGCGATCGTTGATGAATCGGCGCCCCCGGGTTCCGATTTTCTGGCTACGCTCACACTGAAATGGGAGGCTGCCGCGCAGGAAGCCGCCGTGCTTGGTGTGCGAACCGTGACGCCCCGTATGGGAATCGTCCTTGAGAAGAACGACGGAGCGCTTGAGAAAATGGCGATGCCATTTAAATTTTTTGTAGGAGGCTGGATCGGATCCGGTACACAGTATCTTTCCTGGATACACATGCGCGACCTCATCGATGCGCTCGTGTTGCCGGTGAGCGACACGAGCCTCTCGGGCGCCTATAACTGCACCGCGCCCAATCCGGTGACGATGGAGGAATTCTGCAGGGCGATCGGACGGGCCATGGGGCGCTCCTGCTGGACGCGGATGCCCGAGTGGGCGGCAAAGGCCGTCCTTGGCGAAGCGGCAAAGATGCTGCTCACCGGCCAGCGCGCCATGCCGCGCAGACTGACAGAGGCCGGATTTCAATTTCAATATGGGAATGTGGATGAAGCACTGCGGAATATTTTTCATTAAGACTCTCATGGCCTCCACCATGCTCGGCGCCTGTCTGCTCGGCGCTTCGGGCTGCGTGTCGGATGTGCCGCATGAGAATGCGTACGACCCGCTTTCGGCGAATCCGATCGTCGGCACGGGACTCTCCGGTACGATTGTGCTGAAGAATTACCCGGCCCAACACGTTGCCGGGGCGGTGGTGACGCTGCTGCCGGCCATGATGTCTGCAATAACGGATACAAACGGAACGTTCTCGTTCGGACATGTTCCGGATGGAGTGACCGCGCTTGCCGTTCAAAAGACACTCTGCGCGCCGGAGACGGTGCGTGTGTCGCTAGCGCGCGATGAAACGCGGACGCTCACCATCGAGCTCAACAGTCTTCCGTCGGTGACGAACACGCGTGTGGTGATGCGCAAGATCGATCAGTGGTGGCCCAATCCGATCTATTCGGCTTCCGTGAGCGCATCGGCCGACGATGCCAACGGTGTCAACGATCTTGATTCGCTCTGGGTCACCGTCGATACGCTGAGATTCGAAATGACGTATTCGGTGACCGACCGGAACTTTCAGGCGGTGATCACTCCCGCATCGCTGCCGTCGAATTCGCTCGAATGGCTCATCGGCAAACCCATTATGGTCCATGCGCGCGACAAGGGCGGAGCCATCGGGATGAGCCCCGCTACGTATGCGGCGCGGATCATTGAAAACGAGGCTCAGCCGGTCTATCCTGCGCTGCAAGATACAGTCGTGGCGTCGCCCGAATTCAGCTGGTCGCCGCCCGGATCGGAATTTCCATTTACCTATTCGCTGACTGTTGTCAGACTCGATGCAGGAACACAGACCGTGGTATGGACGCGCGCCGGTCTTGGCTCATACCTCCGCGCGTTTCAATATCCCGCCTCGCTGCAGCCGGGATTATATTTCTGGACGATCGCGATCGTCGACGAATTCGGGAACATGGCGCAATCGAAGGAATCCACATTCGTCGTCAAATAGCGCAGCGTGCGAATGCGATCATTTAAAACGGACATGATGTTATACTATGAAAGATAATTTCAACGCGTTATACGAAGTCACGCAGACCGTCACATCCATTCTCGATCCGGCAGAGCTGCTCGATCAGGTGCTTGTGATCGCAATGACCCATCTCGATGCCGAACGCGGTTTCATCCTTTTCGACGACGGTTCCGAATCGCATAATGTGAGCGTGGCGGCATCGAAAAATTTTGCGGCGCCCGAGGCGCCCGACGCCATCGCCGCATCGTCTTCGGTCGTGAAAAGCGTGCTGACGACGGGACAGCCCGTGCTCACGTTCGACGCGCTCACCGACGAGCGGTTCGAATCATCGACAAGCATCATCGCGCAGAAGATCCTTTCGATCATCTGTCTTCCGCTTCGCACATCCGACGACCGGATCGTCGGAGCCGTCTACCTCGACAGCACCAGATCGCGCAAGGCGTTTACCGACGAATCGCTGAAATTCCTCACCGTGTTCTGCCAGATCGCGTCAATTGCGATTGCGAACGCGAAGGAATTCGCGCAGCTCAGGAACGAGAACCGGCTTTTGCGCACGACAGTCGCGCCGACGCATCTGTTTCCCGGACTCATCGGAAAAAGCAAGCCATGGCTCGACGTGCTCGATATCGTCAATCGAGTACTCGATGTCGATGCGTCCGTCATGATCACGGGCGAAAGCGGAACGGGCAAGGAACTCATTGCGCGGGCGATTCATGAAAACAGCGCCCGACGCCAGAATCCCTTCGTCGCAATCAACTGTTCGGCAATTCCCGAATCGCTCATCGAATCGGAACTCTTCGGCCACATGCGCGGCGCTTTCACAGGCGCGCACATCGAACGGAAAGGACTCTTCGAAGTCGCCGAGGGAGGCGTCCTGTTCCTCGATGAAGTGGGCGAGCTGCCGATGCATCTGCAGGCGAAAGTGCTCCGTGCGATTCAGGAACGCGAGATACGAAAAGTGGGATCGTCCGATATGAAAAAAATCAATGTCCGGATCATTGCGGCAACGAACAAGGACCTGCGCGATGAGACGCGCGCCGGAAGATTCCGCGAGGATCTGTTTTTCAGACTCAATGTCGTGTCGATCCATCTGCCGCCGCTGCGCGACAGGAAGGAAGACATCCCGCTGCTTGCCGAATTTTATTTCAATAAATCGGCCGCTGCTCACGGCAGGAATGTGAGTTCGATTTCGTCGGGAGCGATGGAATTGCTGATCTCGAACCAGTGGCAGGGCAACGTGCGCGAACTCCAGAACACGATCGAACGGGCCGTCGTGCTCTGTTCGGGACCGGTATTGACAGTCGAGGATCTCACGCTCCATCACGGCGGATCGGGAAATCTGGAGAAGGCAAATATGACACTCGCCGATTTCGAACGCGATATCATCGAATCGACGCTGCGCGAAATGGGCGGCAACCGCACACGCACGGCGGAGCGCCTCGGCGTTTCACTGCGGTGGCTTCAGTACCGGCTCAAAGAATGGAGCGAAGCGTGAGCGTCGGCAAGTTTATCCTTCTTGAGAAATTGAACGAGAGCGCCACGACGTCCGTCTATAAGGCGCGGCAGGAGGCGCTGGGACGCACGGTGCTCCTGAAGATCCTTCACAAGCATCTCACGGGCGATGCGATGCTTGTCGAGCGCTTCACGCGCGAGGCGCGCGCCTGCGCGCTCATCCATTCGGAGTTCATCGTGCAGGTGTTCGATCTCACAGAGATCGAGGGCGCTCCCGCGATCGTCATGGAATTCATCGATGGACGGTCGCTGAAGGACGTGCTTGCCGGCGAAGGCGCGCTGAGTGCGGAGCGTACGCTCGGCATCGCAGAGGATGCGCTCCGTGCCCTCGAAGCGGCGCATGCACGGGGTGTGATCCATCGCGACATCAAGCCCGGAAATATGCTTGTGACGTCAAGCGGCCGTGTGAAGCTCACCGATTTCGGCCTTGCGGCCATTGCCCAATCGCAGACTGTGACAATGGAAGGGGCGGTGCTTGGCACGCCCGCATATCTTCCTCCCGAACACATCAGGGGAGAATCGGCCGATGAGCGGTCCGATCTCTTCTCGCTCGGTGCGACGCTGCTTGAAACTGCGACAGGCAAACGAATCTTTGAAGGCTCTACATACTCTGCCTGCATCAATAACATTCTGCATTTCGATCCCGCTGTCGTCGATACGCTTGTGGCCGATACGCATCTGGCTGCGCTCATCCGCTCGCTCATGCAGCCCGACAGGTCGATGCGCTGTGCTTCGGCGTCCGATGCGCTCCGCGCATTCGGCGCTGATGAACCAATCGCGACGCCGCGCAGAGTCGAATCCCCCCATGTTCCGCGGCGCGTGCGCCAATTGATCGCCGCCGTCTCGCTTGTTGTGATGTGTATCGCCGCGTATTTCGTCATCTCATTATTGCGCAGCGCAGAGAACGGCAATGAACCGTCGCAGTCGCCGCTTATCGATTCCTCGAAAGTCGAATCTCCTGCCGGCGGGAAGCAACAGCAAACCTCTTCACAACAACCGTCCCCGTCCGGGACCACTGCGCCGGGTACGACAACAGGAGGAACCTCAGCAGTGCCGGCACGAACCGATACAAAAGCGACGAAACGGACATCGGCTGCAGATTCATCGCTGCTGATTGTGACCTGCCAGCCATGGGCGAAAGTATATCTCGACACGCAATATGTGGGTGAAACACCCATCAGTGGAGCGATCTCCATCAAATCGGGCAAGCATACGGTGACGTTCACCAATCCGCAATTCACATCGATCGTGAAGACAGTGAATGCACAGCCCGGCGAACGCATCACGGTGACAGGGAATTTTATTGAATCGGCCGGCTATGTGTCCATCATCGTCAGTCCGTGGGCCGAGATCTATATCGACGATCAGTACCGCGATACGACTCCCATCGACAAGCCGCTGGCGGTCACGGCGGGCAAACGAAGGATTCGACTCCACAATCCGGGCTTCACCGACGCTGTATACGACGTCGCGGTGACAAAAAAAGACACGCTCAGACTTTCGTACTCTCTCACAAGGAATAAATAATCGCTATGATGCGCCGAACTCTTCTGCCGATAATCATCGCACTATGCGCTGCATTCGTTCTTCAGGCGCAGACAAACGGAACTTCCGCAGAGTCGGGCGTGAATGCGATTCGCATGCTCTATGAAAAAGGTTCGTACAGTGCGGCCGAGATCGAGGCGCGGCGGCTGCTCGAACAACCGGGACTTTCCGATTCGCTCCGTATCGCGGCTGAGCAATACGTCTCGTTCGCACTCGTTGCACAGGGCCGGCCGAAGCTGGCCGTGTTGCATTTCCAGGCGATCCTTAATATCGATTCGACATTCAGTCTCGATCCGCTCTATATTTCACCGAAGATCATCACCGCATTGAATGAAGCGAAAGCGATACACCGTGCGGCAATACTGAAACGCGAGGATCAGCAGCGTGAAGCGAATTTCCGCGCATCCTCCGGCGGCGTTTCGTGGCGCGTGGCAGTGTTCCCGGGCTGGGAACAGCTTCATCAGGGACGTTCCACGAAGGGATATCTGCTTCTCGGCGCCGGCGCTGCCGCAGCCGCACTTTCGATCGGCTTCGAATTCGAACGCTCGCGGGCGCGCCAGGAATATCTCGATGCCTCATCGGCCGACCAGGCAACAGCCCGGTACGACAGGTACAACCGCGCCTGGAAAGCGGAAGCATATTCACTCATCGCGCTGGCTGCCATCTACGTCTATTCGGAAATCGACGCCATCGTCAATCTTCCATCGTCCGATGCAATCTCGCTCACTCCGCAGTCCAATGGCTTCAGTCTTTCAGTGCGGTTTTAAGGTATGCGGCATCACCCGCCGGTTCATGGGCGGGAAGAGGTCCAATAGCGCCAATCTTTCCGTGCGGTTTTAAGCCGGGAGTGATGAGTGCAGAGTTTGCATTCCAGCCCTGCAAATTTTGCATAGGGGCACCCTTTTTTCTTTGAATACAGTGTGTATTGGCCAATTTTTAATGGCACGGCAATTGTATTAATATCGACAGATGAGCACATGTCTGAACTATTGTCAAAAATTTTTTTAGAATAGCGGAGGAGATATGAACGTGAGACGGCTACAACGAACGTGGAGTGCAATGATTGTCGGTTTGCTGCTGGCGCTCTCGGCGACGCTTCAGGCGCAGGAACCGACGTTCAAATTGTTTTTGGCGCAGATCCAATCGAACGGAACCGTCAGGCTTGCCTGGACGCGTCCGGCCGGAGTGGCGATCGATACGTATGAGATCTATCGCTCGGAGGGCGCCGATATCTCGCATGCCCAAAAAGTGGGAGAGACGAAGGACACGTCGATTGTCGATAAGCTTCCGATGACATTCGCGCCCGTGAGCGCCTATTCATATTATATCGTCGGCAAGACACTGACGACCGTCGTCGTGAAAAGCAATGTGGTGGTGGTCTGGATGAACGGCATTCCTGTCGTCGGGTCGTTCAAGCTCGATGCAAAGGTCGATGAGGACGATTCGCTCGTGCAGCTGTCGTGGACGAAGCCTCCTGTGGATACAGTACTGAAATATTACGTCTATCGCTATGGCGGCGTGATGTCGTCGATCCAATTGATCGATTCGACAAACGCACAGACGCTCACCGACAAGCCCGCTTCGGGCGTCAACAGCGGATTGATCGGCTACGGCGATCACAGCGAGCAGATGAAGTTCATGTACACCTATTACGTGCAGGCGAAGATTCCCGGTCGCATGCTGCAGAGCACAAGCGCCGTCGTCTTCTTCTCTGTCACGATCAAACGCGACGAGGTCACGTTCCTCAGCACGCCCGTTACAACAGGGCAGGTCAATGTCGAATACAATGCGAAGGTGCTCGCTAAATCATCCGATTCGACAGCGAAGATCTCGTACGTGCTCGATAAGAAACCCGACGGCATGACGCTCGATCTTTCAAGCGCCGTTCCGGTGCTTAAGTGGACGCCGAAGTTCAGAGGATTTTTCGGTGTGCGCGTGATTGCCAAATCGGATAAGGGCGGACAGGCTGTTCAGGAATATGTGATCAACGTCGCCGGCGGCAACGGCGTCGTGCAAGGCAGAGTCACCGATACCAGCGGCACAAAACCGATTGCGAGAGTGATCATACAAATCATGAAACGCGACAGCAGCCGTTCGACCTGCTTCACGTATGAAACGATGACGGATGCAAACGGTGATTATTACTTCACCAAACTCGATCCCGGCACATACATCCTGCAGGCGATCCCAACCTCGGCACAGTATCTGGGGCAGTGGTGGAATGGAAAACGCAACGCGGATGAAGCTGACAGGCTCACAGTCGGAAATTCGACAGCATCGACTCCGTTTGCGCTTGCGAACTTCAAACTCCGCGGACGCATCAGCGAATCTGCGTTCGTTACGGTCAAAGGATCCGTCAAAGACACATCGGGAATTCTTCCCGTGAACGTGAAGGGAACGCGCGTCGTGTTTACGCGTTCCGATTTCGCTTTGAACTCGAGCACATCCGACGCCGACGTGACGATCGACAATTTCAAAAAATTCTTCGATAACGATCGCGAAACCGATTTCCGTTTCGAAGGCATGTCGCAATTTTCATTCAAGGCCGCGGTCGATTCGCTTGGCAATTACTCGATCAGGCTGCCCAAAGGTTCGTACGTCGCGCTGGCCCGTGCTCCGGGCTACGTGTCTGAATTCTATAAAGATCAAACCGATCTGCTCTCGGCGGACGTCCTGACGCTGAATGCGGACAGCTCGAATATCAATTTCACGCTTGCTCCGTTGCCGCCGATCGTGCTCGGCGAGATGAGCGGCAGCGTCATCGATACGGCGAAGAATGTTGGCGTGCGCGCCCGCGTGATCGCATTCCGCGACGGATGGACAACAGCCGACGGATATAAGATCGCAAAGAACTACTTCACCGATACGGACTCGCTCGGCAAATTCAAATTTACAGAACTCATTCCGGGCAGCTACATCGTGATGGCCGTCCCCATGGGCGGGTATGTGCCGGCATACTACAATTCAGGCGACACGTCGCTCGTGTGGAAGCGCGCAACGAAAATCGTCATCAACGGCAACAGCGTATCGGGCATCGATATCTTTGTGAAGCAAATGGCTGCCGCGAAAAACGGATTCACCTGGATTTCGGGCACGGTCAAGAGCAACTCGGGCGCGAAGACAGTCGGCGTCCCCGGTGCGATCGTCACCGCAGTCGATGCGAACAACCAGATGGCCGGATACGGCATTACCGACCAGAACGGCGGATACACGATACTCGATCTGGCCCCGGACAAGTATACGGTCACGGTCGACAAAGCCGGATATTCATCGCCAATGGCGCAAACCGCCAGTCCGACGTACAATATGTCGACTTCCTTAGGAGCCACGAATGCGATCCAGGCTTCCGTTTCATTCTCGATCGAATCGGTGACGGGCGTTGAAACACAGTCATCGGCTGTCGTACCGGCAGACTTCACAGTCGGGCAGAATTATCCCAATCCGTTCAATCCGTCGACGAAGTTCAGCTTCACGCTTCCGACTTCACAATACGTGACTGTGGGTGTGTACGATCTGCTCGGCCGCCAGGTGGCGTCGCTTGTGAACAGCCAGATGAACGCCGGATCGTATACGGTTGAATGGAATGCCTCGGCAATGACGACAGGCATCTACTTCTACCGCGTGAAAGCCGGAGCAACAAGCATCGTGAAGAAGATGATGCTGCTGAAATGATTTTCATCATGCGTTGACAATGAATAGGTGATGAGGCAGGTGAGGTGTCGCGGGAGGACGGGTGGAATCCCGCGACGGGTTGTGCGAATGAAATGAGGAACAGGAGTTCATTGTCGGAAAGGGACCGCTAGTTCGGAGCGGCGGTCCCTTTTTTTTATGTACCGGGCAGATTCGCGTTGATCCACTCGAGCATCTCGCCGATCGATCCGGCAGCGCCGTCGGCATCGAGTCTGAGCCGCCCGGCCTGCATCGCCGCGCTTCCGCCGACAATCAGCTTCGCTCCGGCATGGCGCGCCGCATCATGGAGCGCCGCACAATCCCTGCGAAATTGATATTTCGATTTCGGCGTGGTCGACGAGACGCACACAAGCTGCGGTTTGCATCGGATCACGCCCTGGACGAACGACTCGAGCGGAAGGTTCGCGCCCGGAAAGACAGTCATCCATCCTTCAGCCCGAAGCGCGTTGCGTACGCACAGGATGCCGATGTCGTGAAACTCACCGCCAAGACATCCGCAGTAGGCGATCATTCCATTTCCTCCATCCGGCGGCGCCTGCATCTGCAGACGGCTGATCGCCCCGCGCGCGCAATTTGTCGCAGTGTGTTCCTCATCAATTGTCACGATGCGTTCGACCCACAGCGCTCCCACCTGCCTGAGCGATTGGGCCGCGATGTTATCGCAGAGTTCGGCCAGCGAGAACCGGTTGATGTGCAACAGATGCAGGAACTCGAACGATTCGTCCTCGTTTCCGCGCAGGAGAATTTCAGTGAATTTCGCTGCAAGGGAAGAGTAATGTTTTGTGAGGATGGCATAATCCGAGGGAATAGCGGTCGCAGCCGAGAATGCCGATTCCTCAGCCTTCGGGCGATGGTCGCTCGCGTCATATCCGTACCGGCCCGCGAATTCCTCCACGTCATCCTTCTTGTACTTACGATGGCCGCCGGGTGTCCTGAAACAGTGCAGAATGCCTTTTTGAGTCCACCGTTTGACGGTTGACTCGTTGACGTGGAGCAATGCGGCGACTTCTGTCGTCGTAAATAGTGAAGGAGCGGTCATGGCATCGATGTGGACGAATTGAACGGAGTGAGCGATATGCCTCTTTTACTGTGTAACCCGCGCGCTGCAAGAAATAGTTCCGGCATCCCATTGTGTGAGTTGTGTCTGTATGCTGTAAATACGTAGTTAAAGTGCAAGCGACTGCAGATTCCGCTGGAAAACCGCTCATCTTTTTTGAAAATTATCCGATGATTGTATGTAGGATACCGCGGTACGGCCCGGACCCTCTCGCAACACCTCTGCATCTGAATTATGGATTCGAGTCTTCGGCCGATAGTACTGAATAGTGGATGAAAGACTGCGACCGCAGCACCCTGCAATTTTTTTTACGAATTATCGAACGTGGTGAAGAATATGGAAAGCTTCGCAGATCCGACGGCTGAACGGTTGCTCTGGGTGCGCGAATACGAATCGTGCCTGAACATTAATACCGTCTGCAGAAAGTTTGGGATCAGCCGGAAGACGCTGTACAAATGGCTGAAGCGCTACAGACGATCCGGACAGGATCCGGAAAGCCTGATCGATCAGCCGCGCACGCCGCATCGCTCTCCGAGGCAGACCTCGGGCGATGTCAGCATGCTTGTGCTTGCATTGAGAAATGAAACCGGATACGGACCGCGAAAGATCCGCGATATCCTCATCGAGAAACACGGCATCAGTCTGTCGGAACGCACGATCTGGAAAATTTTTCAGCGTACGACCGTCGCGCCCGCAACGGATCCGGAGAAGCTCCATGAGTTGTACGCCAATCCGGTCGTGCCGGGACACGTGATACAACTCGGCGTGCTGCCGGTCAGCGTGCCGCTGCCGTTTTCGCACATCGTCCAATACACGGCGCTCGACAGCGTGACGCGGCTTCGCATCGTGAAATTTTATAAGACGCACTCGACGCTCAACGCGCTCGATTTCGTCCAGCATATGCGCGAGGCGTTTCCGTTTCCCATCATCTGCATTCAGACAAAGATCGATACCGTGTTCACAAGCCTCAGCAATCCCGGTTCGAAAAGCCATGCCTTCACGGCAAACATCGAGACGATGGGCATGACGCACGTCGTGGTCACACGCGGAGGATTGGTGCGCAACCGGAAGATCGACCGCGCGCACAGAGTGGACATGAACGATTTTTACAAGTCCAATACGCAGTGGGAACCTGCCGAGCTTGTGAAGAACATGCAGGCGTTCATCGATCACTACAACAATGTGAGAAAGGCGAGCGAGCTCGGCAACAAAACGCCGACTGAAGTGCTCCGCTCCTATACGGAATATAAAACTCTGAAACAATTCAAGGCGGCATAACACGCGCCTGAGATCGGACACATCGTCACTTGTCCGTCTATAAAAGAACATGAACGATCCATACGGCTGCGCGACTCGCGCGCTGCATGGATCGTTTTTCATTTTAAATAAAAATTTTCGTATGTTTAAACGCGTTTCACGCAGCCGCGCTTCCCGTCGTCACGACGTGTGGCACCCGTCTCACTCAGATTGTGTGAACCTTTCACCAGTGCGGCGATGTTCTGACTACAGAAGGGGCGGCATTCCGGATTCATAACGCAACAGGAAGACCATGATAGAATGGCTTGAAGCAAAAGGATCGACAATTGACCGCCGGGGATGTTTTTCAACGATCGCGATCAAACGCGACGCATACATCGCCGATTATGAAGGAGAACTCATTTCGTCGGATGAGGCAGTGCGGCGCGAATCGGATCACACGCGTGAAGGCGTCTATACATTCTGGCTCGACGACGACAATGTGATCGACGGATACGAACACGGCAACGTGCTCAAATATCTGAATCATTCCTGCACTCCCAATTGCACGTACGAAATTTCCGATGGCAGAATCAAAATCTTCGCCCTGCGCGAGATCGAGCCGGGCGAGGAGCTCACGATCGATTACGATTACGATCCCGATACGGAACTTGAAAAATGTCTCTGCGGCGCTGAATACTGCCGGGGGTTTATCAATAATCTGGAACGGGCATAACCTTCCCCGACGCTCTCTGCCCGTCTTACGGATGCCCACATGAAGTTCCTGTGCTTACTTCTTGCGATCTTCACATCAGCCCGGTCGATGGAGATACCGGTGCCGCACATTATTCCCGTTCCCCAAAAAATCGAACCGACACGGACCCCGTTCAAGATCACCTCGGGCACGAAAATCGTACTCGGCGAATCGTCGGCTCGGCTCGAGTTCATCGCCCGCTGCATCAACGAAGAACTCGCGGAGCTGAAAGGTCCCGCGCTCAAAACGAGCGAAGAACGATCGCTTCGCAAACTCCCGTCCGATTTCATCTTCCTCGGCGCCCCGTCTTCCGCCATGGCCAAGACACTGCTGCGTGAGCGCAACGGGGTTTTGACGAAGGAAATGGAGTCCGAGGGATACTTCCTGGATGTGCGGGCGGACGGCATCGCCATCGTCGCCGAATCGGAAAAAGGAGTGTTCTACGGAGCGATGTCGCTGCTGCAGATTCTGAAGCGCGACAAGCGCACGATCTATGCCGAAGGCGTCTCGATACACGATGCTCCATCGCTGGCCGTGCGCGGCATCACGGACGACATCAGCCGGGGACAGGTCTCGACGCTCGAAAATTTCAAAAAAATTATCCGCTTCTGCTCGCGCTATAAGCTCAATGTCTATTCTCCCTATATCGAGGACGTGTTCCGGTTCAGCGGCCATCCCGAGATCGGCAGAACCCGCGGCGCGCTCTCGCACGATGAATGCAAGGAGCTCGACGCGTACGGGAAACAATATTTCGTCGAAGTCATTCCCATCTTCGAAACGCTCGGTCACTGGGAAAATATCCTGATCGATCCGGCATACATGAAATTTGCCGAATTTCCCGGCGCGCATACGGTGAATATTTCGGACGAACGCGTCTATGCGCTGCTCGACGAAATGATCGGCGAACTCGCCTCGTGCTTCAGCTCCGAGTATTTCAACATGGCAGCCGACGAATCGTGGGATGTGGGACTGGGAGCGAACAAGGATCGCGTCGCAAAGAGCGATCTTGCGACGGTCCATGCCGAACATTACAAGCGCGTTGTGGCGATCCTGAAAAAATATAACAAGAAGCCGCTCATGTACGGCGATGTGATCCTGAATAATCCCGCGATCCTCGACAAGATCCCGAAGGATATCGTGATCGTCGACTGGCACTACGGCGCAGAGTTGAGTTTTCCCAGTCCGAAAGTGTTCCGGAAAGCGGGATTTCCCTTTATCGTGTCACCGGCGATCTGGAATTTTACCACGCCGTTTCCGGCGTACGTGAACACATTCGTGAATATTCAGAATCTCAACCGCGATGGGATGGAGAACGGATCGCTCGGACTCTTCACATCGACCTGGGGCGATTACGGCTCGGAGGAGCTGCGCGAGTTCAATTATTACGGCTATGCCTGGACGGCTGAATGCGCATGGAATCCGCCGCAGGCGCGCTGCGATGAATTCAACAAGGCGTTCTTCGCCGATTATTTCGGCACGCAGACCCGCGAGATGCAGACGGTGTTTACGTTGCTGTCCACACCCGCAAATCTGTATCAATTCCATGAGCTGTGGAGGAGTCCCATGCTGCCGCTTCGCCAGCCGCAAGCCTGGGAATCGATGATGCCGATCGTCCTTCGCGCGCAGAGCATCAATGCCACGATGCCCGAGGTGCTTGCGCTTCTCGATGAAGCGAAAGTGTCCGTCACGCGAAACGCCGATCAGATCCCGCGGCTCGCATTCATCGCACGTCTGAATCTGTGGATGGCGCAAAAAGTGGCATCGCAGGAAAAAATCAAATGTCTGCAGAAATCGGTGGCCGAAGGAGCCGACAGGCAATCTGTCGTTTCCGAAATCACTGCGCTGGCCGCTGACGCAATCAACACGCTCGCCGGATTGAAGAAGGAATTCCGCACATTCTGGCTTCAGACGAACAAGCCCGAAGGGCTCGAGCTGCTCGAGCAGCGTTACGATCGTCAGAGCGGATACTGGCAGGAGATCATCGATCGCGTGAAGCGCGGCGAGTTTGCCGATGATGGCGTGCTCGAAAGCGCATTCATCTATCATCCGTCTGCAAATCCGTCAGCCCGCGAAAAAATGCCTCAGGTGCAATCGTCGGCATTCCGAAAGACGTTCACGATCGTCGCCGGACTGCGATCGGCGAAAGTTCAATTGATCGGCGATACGCATGCAAAAGCCGCCGTGAACGGCACGGCAGTCGGCGAAGTCTATGCGCGGCGATCGCTGTCACTCACAGAAGAACACCAGCGTGTGAAAGTGTTCGACATCCTGCCGCTGCTGAGCGATTCGGTGAACGTCATCAGCGTCGATGTGCAGAACTACGCGCCGAACGGGTCTGCGGGTGTGAATGTGTATTGCGAATTCGAATTGAAAGACGGTTCGGTGCGCAAACTGATGACCGATTCATCGTGGAAAGTAAGCCGTCAGCCCGAAAACGGATGGATGCAGCGCACGTTCAACGATGCCGCATGGATGAATGCCGCGCCGAAACCCTATGCCTGGACCATCGTGCGGCCGAATTTTTCGACCGGAAGGGCCTCCTGGATAGAACGTTAACAGCCGTTCGGGTGTTTGATATACGTAGTGTTTTTTTAATCAATCGAATGATAGGTTTGTATGTTTTTGCCGACGACGCAAGAAGAAGTTAAACAGATGGGGTGGGACGGACTCGATGTGATACTCGTCAGCGGCGATACATACATCGATTCTTCATATTCCGGCATCAGTGTGATCGGGCACGTGCTTGCCGATGCCGGTTTCCGTGTGGGCGTCATCGCTCAACCCGATCTTCATTCGCCGGCAGATATCACGCGTCTCGGCGAACCGCTTCTGTACTGGGGCGTCAGCGCAGGGTGCGTCGATTCAATGGTCGCGAATTATACGGCGCTCAGAAAAAAGCGGCGCACGGACGATTTCACTCCCGGAGGCGAGAATACGCGCCGCCCGGACCGCGCCTCGATCGGCTATGCAAATCTGATCCGCGAATATTTCAAACAGACACGTCCGATCGTGCTCGGCGGCGTCGAGGCCTCGCTCAGGCGCATCGCTCATTATGATTATTGGAACGACAAGGTGCGCAAGTCTGTGCTCTTCGACGCAAAGGCCGACGTGATCGTCTACGGCATGGGCGAACGGGCGGCGCTCGATCTGGCCTGGGCATACAGGGAAGGCCATACGATCGACGACATCCGCGGCATCTGCTACATCGCGAAGCAACCGCGCGAACACTATCTTGAACTTCCGAATTTTGCACAGGTGTCGACCGACAAGGAACAGTTTCGGAAGATGTTCACGATGTTCTATAGGAACAACGATCCGCTCACGGCACGCGGACTTGTTCAGCAATACGACAATCGGTATCTGATTCAAAATCCGCCTGCGTTCAATCCGACCGAACAGGAACTCGATCGCATTTACGGACTCGCATACGAACGCGATGTTCATCCGTATTATAAGAAGCTGGGAACGGTCCGCGCGCTCAACACCATCCGCTATTCGGTCACGACGCACAGGGGATGCTACGGCGAATGCAATTTCTGCGCCATCGCGGTGCATCAGGGACGCACGATCGTCTCGCGCAGCGAAGCATCGATCGTGCATGAGATCGAATCGATGACGCAGGAAAAAGACTTCAAGGGATACATCAGCGATGTGGGCGGACCCACGGCGAATATGTACGGATTCGAATGCGAAAAAAAAATCACGAAGGGAAGCTGTCCCGCAAAGCGCTGCATCTTTCCCACTGCGTGCGATGAACTGCCGATCTCGCATGAACGGCAGGTCGATCTTCTGAAGAAGATCCGCGGCATGCGCGGCGTCAGGAAAGCGTTCGTGGCCTCGGGTCTGCGGTACGAAATGATCCTGCAGGATGACACATGGGGTGAGCGGTATCTCGATGACCTCGTCGAGCACCACGTGTCGGGACAGCTCAAAATCGCGCCCGAACATATCTCACACGGCGTGCTTGCGGCGATGGGCAAACCGGCGAACGAGTACCTGGAAGAATTCAAGAGGCGATTCGACGCGCTGAATGAACGTTCGGGGAAGAAACAATTTCTCACGTATTATCTGATCGCGGCGCATCCCGGCTGCGATCTCGAGGAGATGGAAGAACTGAAACGCTATGCGACGCAGGTCCTCGAGATCAATCCCGAGCAGGTGCAGATCTTTACGCCCACGCCGTCCACGTACTCAACACTCATGTACTACACCGAGACCGATCCGTTCACGGGCAAGCCGCTGTTCGTCGAAAAAAACGACGTGAAAAAAGACAGACAGAAACAGGCCGTCACGCAGAAGGACGTCGGACATTTCGGGCGCCGTCCCCGCGGTGATTCGTCCGGCCGCCGCCATCGAACATCGTAACTCTCATTTGGAACTCTGGCGCAATGTTCGTAACTTTATGACTATTCAAGAACTTTTTTCAATACAATGAAATCATTACTTCGGCTGCTGCCATATCTGAGAAAGTACAAGAAGACGCTGCTGTGGGGACTCCTCACGGTGATCGTCAGTAATTCGTTCTCCGTGGCCACGCCGTTTTTCATCGGCAAAGCGATCGACACGCTCAAGGCAGGACTCGACGCGCACACGCTGCACTATTCCGATCTGCTCAGGTACGCGTTCATGATCGTCGGCTTTTCGCTCATCGCGGGATTCATGACCTATTTGACGCGGCAGACGATCATCGTCGTCTCGCGGCTGATCGAGTTTGATCTGCGCAACGATTTTCTCGCACATCTGCAGAAACAGCCTCTCACGTTTTTCCAGAACACACCCACGGGCGATCTGATGGCGCATGCGACAAACGACATCAATTCGGTGCGCAACGCGCTCGGCCCCGGCATCATGTATCCGTCCGATACGTTTATGACGTTCTCGATGGCGCTCACCATGATGCTCATCAGCGACTGGTCGCTTGCGTTGATCGCGCTCATCCCGCTTCCGCTTGTTTCCTATGCCGTCTACAAGCTCGGCAAGGTGATACACGAGAAGTTCAATGAACGCCAGGCAGAGTATTCGCTCCTCACGACGCGCGCGCAGGAAAATCTCTCGGGCATTCGCGTTGTGAAGGCCTATGTGCGCGAGGAATATGAGATCGACGAATTCAGGAAGCTGAGCTGGTCGTACCTGAAGAAGAATCTCGTCCTTGCGCGCGCCCAGTCCATCATGTGGCCGCTCATGTACGTCCTCGTGGGATTGTCGATCATCATCGCGATGTACATCGGCGGACGCCAGGTGATCGGAGGCGAAATTTCAATCGGCACGCTCACGGCATTTTTCACATATCTGAGCATGCTCATCTGGCCGATGATCGCCTTCGGATGGGTGACGAACATTCTTCAGCAGGGGGCTGCATCAATGGCCCGCCTCGGAAAAATCCTCGATGCCGTTCCCGAAATCCGCGACACGGCTGACACCGACCGGACGATCGTCGACCTCACGGGCACGATCGAATTCGATCACGTGACATTCCGGCACAAAGGAGCCTCCGAGCCCACGCTGCACGACATCACGCTCGAGATTCCGGCCGGCACAACGCTGGCCATTGTCGGTCCCACAGGCTCCGGAAAAAGCACGCTCGTGAATCTGCTGCCCCGGCTCTATGAAGTGACCGAAGGGCGGCTGCTTGTCGACGGGCGGGACATCAAGACGATCCCGATCGAAACGCTTCGACGGCACATCGGATATGTGCCTCAGGAAACATTCCTGTTTTCCGAGACGCTCTCGGCCAATATCAGTTACGGCAAAGACGGCGTGGACGGTGAGCTGATCCACGAGGCCGCCGAGATCTCTCAGATTTCGAAGGACATCATCGATTTCCCGAAGCAGTTCGATACGATGCTGGGCGAGCGCGGCATCACGCTCTCCGGCGGCCAGAAACAGCGCACGAGCATCGCCCGCGCCGTGCTGCGCAAACCGCGCGTGCTCATTCTTGACGACGCGCTCTCGGCAGTCGACACGTACACGGAAGAAGCGATTCTCTCGCGTCTGAGGCGCGTGATGCAGGAACGCACGAGCATCATCATCTCGCATCGCATTTCGACGGTGAAGGATGCCGATATGATCATCGTGATGAAGGAGGGCCGCATTGTCGAGCGCGGCACACATACCGAGCTGGTGGCGCTGGGCGGACTCTATGCCGATCTCCATTTCAGGCAGCTGCTCGAAAAGGAACTCGACGAAATCTCGTAAACCGCGTTTCGGTCGCCCGGGTGGAGGGACGATGCGCGGCGTCGCTTGAAGATTCTCAGTGATCAATGAAATGACACATGTCAATGCATGAAGAAGAAATATTAGGCAAGGCGTACGACGCGCAGCTCATGAAGCGTCTGCTGAAGTATCTCCAGCCGTACAAATGGATGGTGATCCTCGCCATCGCGCTGAGCATCGTTGTGTCGGCGCTCGAGGCGGTGCGCCCGTATTTCACGAAAGTGGCGGTCGATGTCAACATCGCGCAGAAGGACAACACCGGGTTGCTGTGGACGGCGCTCGCGTTTCTTGCGACATTGATCTTCCGCGGCGTCGTGCAGTATTTCAACGCCTATCTTACGCAGGTGATCGGACAGCGCACGATCTTCGATCTGCGCATGGAAATGTACCGCCACCTGCAGCAGCTCTCGCTCCCGTTCTACGACAGGAATCCGATCGGGCGACTCATCACGCGCGTCACGAACGACATCGAAGTGCTCAATGAAATGTTCTCGTCCGGCATCGTGATGGTCTTCAGCGACATTTTCATGATCATCGGCATCGTCTGGTTCATGTTTACGATGAGCTGGCCGCTGGCGCTGCTCTCGCTGAGCATGCTGCCCGTGCTGTTTTACGGCACGTTCCTCTTCCGGAAAAAGGCGCGCGAAGCCTATCGCGAGGTCCGCCTCTACATCGCCCGCATCAACACATTCATGCAGGAACACATCACCGGCATGCTCGTCGACCAGATCTTCAACCGCGAAGCAAAGGCGTACGACCAGTTTCGCGAACACAATGCCGGCCACCGCGATGCCAACATCAAATCGATCTTCTATTATGCGGTCTTTTATCCCGGTGTGGACCTGATCGGCGCGATCTCGATCGGTCTCATCATCTGGTATGCAGGCGGCAACGCCCTCGAAGGCAAGGTCACTATCGGCATCGTCATGGCATTCCTTCAGTTCAACGAAATGTTCTGGCGTCCCATCCGCGACCTCTCCGAAAAATATAACATCATGCAGACGGCCATGGCATCGAGCGAGCGGATCTTCAAACTGATGGACGATCGCACGCTGCTGTCGGAGCCGAACGATCCGGCTCCCTTGCAGGCGGTGAACGGGAAGATCGAATTCCGCAATGTCTGGTTCGCCTATACCGACGATCTCTGGGTGCTGAAGAACGTCTCGTTCACGATTCTGCCCGGCGAAACGGTCGCCTTCGTGGGACACACGGGCGCCGGCAAGACGACAATCATCAGCCTGCTTTCGCGCTTCTACGAGATCCAGAAGGGCGACATCTTCATCGACGATATCAATATCAGGGATCTCTCGACGTCCGATCTGCGCCGGCACATCGCCGTTGTGCTGCAGGATGTGTTCCTGTTTTCGGGTGACGTGAAGAGCAACATCAGCCTGGGCAACGAATCGATCACCGATGAGCGCATCCGGTCGGCTGCGCAGATGGTGGGCGTGGCCGATTTCATCGAGCGGCTCCCCGGGAAATACAACGAGGAAGTCAAGGAACGCGGATCGACGCTGTCCGTCGGACAGAAGCAGCTGCTGTCGTTTGCGCGAGCCCTTGCCTACGATCCGGCCATCCTCGTGCTCGACGAGGCCACATCGAGTGTTGACACTGAAACCGAACAGCTGATCCAGTCGGCGATCGACAGGCTGCTCACAAATCGCACGGCGATCGTGATCGCGCACCGTCTCTCGACAATACAGAGGGCCGATGCCATCATCGTCATGCACAAGGGCGAGATCCGCGAACGCGGTACGCATCAGCAGCTGCTGGCGCTTGGGGGCATTTACTACAAGCTGTACCAACTCCAGTACAAGGAGCAGGAAGCCGCATGACGCTCTCCGATTTGATATACAAGAAGATCTTCGAGCTCCACACCGATGCGATCATCATTATCTCCGATACTGGACTCATCGTCGATTGCAATCCGGCTGCGTGCAAACGCCGCAAGATGACGCGGCTGCAGTCGCAGACGCGCTCGATACACACTGCCTGGGGCGCCACGGGCGACGCCCGGTTCGCTGAAATGCTGAAAAAGGACGAGGCGCAGACATCGTTCCGCACCACATTCCAATTCTCGCCGGTCGACCTCGTGTTCTCCGAAGTTTCAATTGCCCGCATCACCGATCCCGAAGAACTGCCGCGGTTGTACCGCGTCGCAGTGAAGGACATTTCAGAGCAGCGCAAGATCGAGCTCGATCTGCTCCGCTTCTCCGAAGTGACGCTGCACACGGTCAATCCGATACAGATCACAGACGCCAACGGCAAGATCATCTATGTGAATCCGGCCTACGAGCGCATCAGCGGCTATCGCAAAGACGAGCTCATCGGCCGCAATCCGAATCTGTTGAAAAGCGGCATGCACGACCGCGAGTTCTGGGAAAAGATCTGGAACCGCATCCTCTCCGGGAAGGAGTGGGTGGGGCAGATACAGAACCGGCGCAAGGACGGGAATCTGTTTCATTCCGAAGTGGTGATCTCGCCGATTCTCGACGAGAACCGGATCGTGATCGGATTCGTGGGGGCGCACAAGGACATTACGGAACAGAAGAAACTCGAGAAACAGCTCGTGCGCTCGCAGAAGATGGAAACATTCGGCACGCTCGCCGCGGGCATCGCGCACGAAGTCGGCAATCCGCTGACCTCCATCTCATCCATCGTCCAGGTCATCCAGCGCACGACGAAGGACGACTTTGCGCGCGAAAAACTCGAACTGGTGAAGAACCAGATCAATCGCATCACGAAGATCATTCGCGAGCTCGTCGATTTTTCGCGGCCGTCGGCCTACGAAGTGAAGAAGACCGATATCAACAACGTGGTGCGCGACGCGCTGAACATTGTCCAGTACGGCAAGAAGGTGCAGCATATCACGTTCAACGTCCACCTGCTCGAGGAATTGCCGCATATTGCGGTGGTGAGCGACCAGCTCGTGCAGGTCTTTTTAAATATCCTGATGAATGCGGTCGATGCCTGCGACAACGGGCGTCACACGATCGACGTCTCGAGCGCGCTCAACGATCGCTGCGTCGAGATCACGATCCGCGACGACGGCCGGGGCATCGCCAAAGCGGATATCGAAAAGATTTTCGATCCGTTCTTCACCACGAAGGAAGTGGGAAAGGGAACCGGCCTGGGTCTCTGGGTGAGTCTCGGCATTGTGAAAAATTTCGGCGGCGACATCCAGGTACAGAGCGAGCCGAATCAGCATACGACATTTACGATTTCGCTGCCGATGAAAGGAAGCCTCCATGAATGAACGCATACTGGTCGTCGACGACGAAGAGATCATACGCGATTCGATCAGTTACATCCTCGAGAAGGAAGGATACAAAGTCGCGAAGGCGGCCAACGGCGCGCTCGCATACGAACAGCTCTCGAAGACGGAATACGATCTCGTGATCACCGACATCGAGATGCCGCAGATGCGGGGCATCGAGCTGCTTGAAAAAATTTCGGCGCGTTCGCCGCAAACGTTCGTCATCATCATCACCGCCTACGCATCGATCGAAACGGCAATCGACGCGCTGCGCAAGGGGGCGTTCGATTATATCCTGAAGCCCATCGAGTTCGACGACATGCTGCTTCGCGTGAAGAAACTGTTCGAGCATCGCGCGCTTGCACAGGAAAACGCCATGCTCCGCAAGGAGTTGAACCGGCAGTACGATTTTCATCAGATCATCGGGCATTCGGCCGCGATGAAGAAAGTGTTCGAGACGATCGAGAAGGTGGCGCCTTCCGACGGCACCGTGATGATCACCGGCGCAAGCGGCACAGGCAAGGAACTCGTGGCCCGCGCCATCCATTACAACAGCCGGCGGAGTCGCAATCGCTTTGCCGCCATCAACTGCGGCGCCATCGTCGAGACGCTCTTCGAATCGGAACTCTTCGGACATAAGAAGGGAGCGTTCACCGGGGCCGTAGCCGATAAGGACGGCATGCTCAAAGTCGCCGAAGGCGGCACGCTGCTGCTCGATGAGATCAGCGAAATGCCCTTGCAGCTGCAGGTGAAGCTGCTGCGCGCGCTCGAACAAAAAGAAATCACACCCGTCGGCTCCAACGATCCGATTGCGATCGATGTGCGCATCATCGCGGCCACGAACAGGAACCTGCGCGACGAAGTGGCGCACAACCGGTTCAGGGAAGATCTTTTTTACAGACTGAACGTCGTCGACATTCATCTGCCCACGCTTGCGGAGCGTGAGGACGATATTCCGCTGCTTGTGGCGCATTTCATCGACGCATTCAGGAAGCAGATGGGGAAGAATATCAAAGGCCTTACCAATCGCGCCATGGAAGTGCTCCTGCGCTATTCATGGCCCGGACAGGTGCGCGAGCTGCAGAATGTCGTCGAACGCGCAATGATCTTTTGTTCCGACGATTACATCGATGAGTCGCATCTGCCTGCCGACATCAACCAGCGCGCCTCGTCACTCAATTCATTCTCGATCTCATCGACAATGACATTCAAGGAAGCTGTCCATCAGTTCGAACGTCAGTTGATCGAAAAAAAGATCGCACAGCATCCGCACGACAAGGATGCCGTGGCGCGCGAATTCGGTATGAGTCTTTCGACGCTCTACAGGAAAATGGAAGAATATAAAATTTCGCTGCATGTCCCGAAGCCGTGATCGTTGAACAAGAGAAACGCGTCGCACATCCGGGATTGAATGGCCGGCGATGGGCATTTGCGTCTATTTCCAAATTCAAGAATAGTCGTTTCCGTTTTCCAAAAAATAAGAAAATGGCTATTGAAAAGGCCGAAAATTATCGGTATTTTGCGAATATTGGACAATTCAACAGATGGCATACAAATTGTAAGCGTAATCAGTTACAATACGTATGAGCCCACTCTGAATATGTCCGCAACGGAAAAAAATACATTACAGACGATTTTGCTGCATTCTGCAGACAGGGACCTGACCAAAAGTCTGTCGTTTCTTTTGCAGGAAAAATTTTCTATAATAACTACGCAGTGCGTCCAGGATCTGGCACGTTATCGCGGGGACCGGTCGATCGCTCTTGTTGTGGCCGACCTCGAAAAGATGGTGCCTCAGATGCTCGAAGAGTTTCAGCATTGGCATCGGGAAGGCAATACAGCGCCGATCATCGGGCTGTATGCGTACCGCCAGAAAGAGCCGTCGCTGGAACGATCGATTCGAAGAATTGTGCGCGAGGTCTTGTACAAGCCTGTCTCGATCGATCATGTTTTAAAGGCAATTGCCGACGAACTGCAGCAATGCGGAGTATAGTACTTCGCATCGTGCGTTACGGAACCGTTCACACAATCATAAAGGGTGGAACTCTATACTATGGAATTTCCAGTTTACGTTCATCATGAAAAGCTCAAAGCCTGGGTACGCGAAACAGCCGAATTATGCACGCCTGATTCGATTGTGTGGTGCGATGGGTCTCAGGAAGAATATGACCGGTTATGCAAGCAGATGGTCGCCTCGGGCACATTCACGCGTCTGAATCCGGTAAAACGTCCGAACAGCTTCCTGGCACTTTCCGATCCGTCGGATGTTGCGCGCGTTGAAGACAGAACATTTATCTGCAGTCTCCGCAAAGATGATGCCGGCCCGACGAACAACTGGGTCGCTCCGAAAGAAATGAAAGAAACGCTCACCGAGCTTTTCCGCGGATCGATGCGCGGCCGGACGATGTATGTCATTCCCTTCAGCATGGGACCGATCGGTTCGCCGATCTCGCATGTGGGCGTCGAGATTTCAGACTCTCCGTATGTCGTCGTCAATATGCGCATCATGACGCGCATGGGACGCGCCGCGCTCGATGTGCTGGGCAAGGAAGGCGAATTCGTGCCGTGTCTGCATTCGGTGGGAATGCCGCTTGCGCCGGGACAGGCCGATGTGCCCTGGCCCTGCAACAAGGAGCAGAAATATATCGTGCATTTTCCAGAAGAGCGTACGATCTGGAGCTACGGCAGCGGATACGGCGGCAATGCGCTGCTTGGAAAGAAATGCTTTGCGCTCCGCATCGCCTCGAGCATGGCGCGCGATGAGGGATGGCTGGCCGAGCATATGCTGATCCTCGGCGTTGAGACGCCTGCCAAAGAAAAAGTGTACGTCGCCGCCGCGTTTCCGAGCGCATGCGGCAAGACAAATTTTGCAATGCTGATTCCTCCGTCCTCGCTGTGCGGATGGAAGATCACGACGATCGGCGACGATATCGCCTGGATCAAACCCGGTCCCGATGGAAAGATGTACGCCATCAATCCCGAGGCGGGATATTTCGGCGTGGCTCCCGGCACATCCGAGAAGTCGAATCCGAATGCGATCGCCTCGTGCGCGAAGAACACGATCTTCACGAACGTTGCGCTCACTCCCGACGGCGATGTGTGGTGGGAAGGAATGACGAAAACGCCGCCTCCCGCGCTCACCGATTGGCAGGGCAAACCGTGGACGCCTGACTGCGGACGCAAGGCGGCGCATCCGAATTCGCGCTTCACGGCGCCGGCTTCACAATGCCCGTCGATCGATCCGAATTGGGAAAATCCGACCGGCGTGCCGATCAGCGCATTCATCTTCGGAGGACGGCGCAGCAATACGGTGCCTCTGATCCTCCAGTCGTTCAACTGGAATTACGGCGTCTACCTTGCAGCTACCATGGGCTCCGAGACCACTGCCGCCGCCGCGGGCGCGATCGGCGAAGTGCGTCGCGATCCGATGGCAATGCTTCCGTTCTGCGGCTATCACATGGCCGAATATTTCAACCATTGGCTGCAGATGGGACGCGAGGTCGTCAATCCGCCGCGCATCTTCTGCGTCAACTGGTTCCTGACGGATGAGTCGGGGAAATTCATGTGGCCCGGATTCGGAGAGAACATGCGCGTGCTCAAATGGATTGTCGAGCGTGTGAAGGGAAAAGCCTTCGCCATCGAGAGTCCGCTTGGCTGGATGCCCCGCTACGAGGACATGGACTGGACGGGCCTCGAAGAGATCACGCCCGAACTCTTCAACGACCTCGAAGCGATCAACCGAGAGGTCTGGAAAAAAGAAATCGTTTCGCATGAGGAGCTCTTCGTGAAACTCTACGACAGGCTTCCGAAAGAATTTCTCTACATGCGGCAGCTGATTCTCTCGGCGCTGTGGCGCTCACCGGAACACTGGGAAATTTCATACGAGATATAAGTTCAATGCTGTCAGCTACACCTTATTCACTACACACATTTAAACACATTATACTATTTTCAAGGAGCGGTCAGATGAAAAAAATTACAGCAGTGATCGTGGCGATTGCAGCGTTATGCGCATTTACAAGCATGAAAGCCGAAGAAGCCAAAGAAGCCAAAAAAGACGGCAAGGCGATCTTCACGGCTAGCAAATGCGTCATGTGCCATTCGGTCGAATCGGCTGGTATTAAAAAAGCCCCCAAGAAGACCGATCTTTCGGCAGTCGAGATGAAGACCGAAAAGATCGAAACCTACTTGATGAAGGAATCTGATCTGAACGGAAAGAAGCATGCAGTGAAGTTCAACGGATCGAAAGAAGACCTCGCTGTCGTGGCGAAATGGCTTGCATCCCAGAAGCCGGCGAAGTAATTTGCCTCTTTCGTTTTTTTTTGGTACTGTTTGTAGAGCGAAAGCCGTCCGGCATTCTTCGGATGGCTTTCTTATTTTTGGGGAAAGGAGTGTGGATTTTCCCGATTTTTGGAATAGGAATGGCGTAATTTCACAGAAATATGGAGATATTATTGGCATAATACTTGCATATACCTGCGTAGAATCGCGGTTGTTTTCAGGGCCGGATTCCGGCAAAAAAGTTTAACCTTAAAGTACTACGGCAGGAAAGAAGCATCATTATGTCAAGTGCGCGTTTGTCATTCAACATCCCGGGCAGTTTCTATACGCTCGATCGGTGCGAAGGGTGCGGCCAATGCATTCGGTTTGCCCCCAATCATGTGGCGTTCGATCAGTCCGAAGTGTTCTGCTATGTGTATCGGCAGCCGGCAACGCAGGCCGAAATTGCCTGCATCCGAAAGGCCGTAGAATTGTGTCCGGCAAATGCCCTGCATGAAGGCAACGACAGTTCACACGAAAGGGTGTACTAATGCCCTCATCATTCTGCCACGAGGATGCTGCCAAGCGTGCCATTACGTTGTCGCACACGAATATCCAAAAAATGTTGAAGGAATATGCGGCGATCGACATGCTGAGTCATCAGCTCGAAAAAGTGCTTGAATATTACGAAGAGCATCCCCAGTACCCGCTCGATTTCACAAAGCTGAAACTGACGGTGATGGAGGTGCACGCGCGCAACTCGGAAGTTGCATCGATGCTGCGCACGGTAAAAAACGGCCAGCCGGACCAGAAGCCTTGACCGTGTGTCTCGCATGCCGAAGAGACGCCGAGCTGTGAAGTAGTCAGAGATTGAATGAAGGCTGTGCCCCGATGAGCGGATGAACCCGGCATGGCGGTTTTTTAGGAGAGAATGGAATTACCGAATCATACGATACTTGTTGTCGAAGATGAAGCTATCACCGGCATCGAAATTCGCCGCATTCTTGAACAGCACGGATATACCGTGCTGCCTGTTGTTGATGACGGCACAAAGGCGATCGAAGCGGTGTCTGCGTATCATCCCGACCTTGTGTTGATGGATATACATCTGAATGGCGGCATCGACGGAATCGTCGCCGCCGAAATGCTCGCTGCGCATTCGACAATCCCGGTCGTGTATCTGACCTCTACGACGGACGATGCGACATTCGAACGCGCCATGGCAACGGCCCCCTACGGATACATCGTAAAACCGTTTAC
Organism: Bacteroidota bacterium; assembly: GCA_035298825.1. Lineage (GTDB taxonomy): Bacteria > Bacteroidota > Ignavibacteria > UBA10030 > UBA8401 > CAISDA01. The sequence continues at coordinate 4,214 of DATGXR010000071.1, read as the reverse complement.
CGACCGTGATCTCTTCACCACCGTTGAGACCGCACTGCACCGCAGCATGCTTGAACAACGGCTGCACGAGAGCGAAGCCCGATACAGGACTCTCTACCACTCGACTCCCGCAATGCTGCATTCGGTGTCCCCCGATGGCACGATCATCAACGTGAACGAGTTCTGGCTTGAGAAGATGGAATATTCCCGTGAAGAGGTCATCGGGAAAAATATTGTCGACTTTATGAGCGAGGAATCGCGCATCGCGGCACGGGCGCGCATGCTGCATCCGGACCGCGAAATCATCTCGTCGAATATCGAATATCAGTTCGTCACAAAATACGGCGGCAGGATCGACGTGCTGCTCTCGGCAAAGGACGATACGTCGGGCGTTGCGGGGAATTCCGCTGCCGTCATGCAGGATGTGACCGAAACAAAGCGCGTTGAAAAAGTGCTGGCCGACGAACGCAATCTGATGGCCGCCATCATCGAAACGATCCCGTATTCGATCTATGCAAAGGACACCGCGCATCGGTTCATCCTCGCCAATAGCCGGGCGGTCCATGCGCTCAAGGCCAATGCGCCCGCCGAGGTGCTCGGCGCAACGGACGAAAAATTTTTTTCGGTGAAGTCGGCACTCGCCACGCATCGGGCCGAGGATGAAATTCTGCACACAGGCAGACCGGTCCTTTCGACTGATTACTTCAAGCGCGATCCCATGACGCACGAGATCCTCTCGTGCATCCAGGTGACGAAAGTCCCGTTCTACGATGCCTCGGGCGTGATCGCCGGAATCGTCGGCGTGAACATCGACATCTCCGAGCAAAAACGGACGGAAGAAACGCTCCGCGCCTCCGAGGAACGATATCGGAGGCTCTTCGAAGATTCGAAGGACTCGATCTTCATCGCCGCGCGCAGCGGACTATTCATCGATGTGAATCGGGCAGGCGTCGAGATGCTCGGCTACGATTCGAAAGAGGAAGTGCTCGCGCTTGATCTCGCAGCCGACGTGCTGACCGATCGGGCCGTGCTCAAGACAATGGGAGAGGTGCTTGCCTCCACCCGGTTCATCAAGGAATATGAAGTCGTCCTGAAACGGAAGGACGGCAAACCGATTATCGCGCTCGTCACCGCTTCGGCCCTCTGCGATGCGAACGGAGCGGTCATCGGATTTCTCGGATTCGTCCGCGATATCACATCGCAGCGTCAGATCGAAATGCAACTGATGCATGCGCAGAAAATGGAAAGCGTCGGCACGCTGGCCGGAGGCATCGCCCACGATTTCAATAATGTGCTCTCGATGATCCTCAGCGCGGCCGAGCTCATGAAAAAATCCGTGATGAACGATCCGTGGCAGAAACGCTACTGCGATATGATTGCAGAGGCCACGGCGCGGGGCACGTCGATTGCAAAGCAGCTGCTCGTGTTTGCGCGCTCCGAACAGATGGATCTGAAACCCGTGTCGCTGCCGAAGATCGTCGACGAGATTCTCGAACTCATGGAGCATACGCTTCCCAAGACGATCAGGATCTCGAAACACTTCGACCTGATCGACGACGGCATCATTCTCGGCGACAGCGGCCATCTCCATCAGGCGCTGCTGAACCTGGCGATCAACGCCAAAGATGCCATGCCCTCGGGCGGCGAATTGAGCGTCTCGATCGGCACAGCCGACACGGCTGCCGTCCATCAGAAGTTTCCGCTGGCAAACGAATGCTGCTATCTGACGCTTGCAGTGCACGACACCGGATTCGGGATGGATGCCGGAACGCAGAGCAGGATCTTCGAACCGTTCTTTTCAACAAAGGAACGCGGCAAAGGAACCGGACTCGGCCTGGCGATCGTCCACGGCATCGTGAAAAGCCACAACGGATTTATCGATGTGAAAAGTTCGCGCGGCCATGGCACGACATTTACAATGTATTTCCCGATCGCCGAAAAAGCGGACACGGTCAGCGCTCCCGCACCCAGCCTGTCGCAGCAGGGCGGAAACGAAGTGATCCTCATTGTCGACGATGAGCAATTCATCCGCGACACCACCGCCGACATCCTGCGCGACAGCGGCTATCGCGTGATCGAGGCGAAGAACGGGGTGGAAGCGCTGCAGATCTATGCGTCACGCAAAGCCGAGATCGATCTTGTGATCACCGATCTCGGCATGCCCGGCATCACCGGCGAAGAGCTCTTTGTCAAATTGCAGCAGATCAATCCCGGCGTGAAGGCTGTCGTCTCAACCGGATATCTCGAGCACCTCACAAAGCGCGATATGCTTGAAATGGGTGTGTTCGATGTGATACAAAAACCGTTTAACATCGCCCGGATGCTGGCTGTCGTCCGCAGCGCACTTGATCGTACACAGCCGTCGTTGAAGGGCCTCAGTCCGGATTCACAACAGATTATGCGATAGATGTAACCTTTATAACCCGAGTACAAGAGAGGAAAAACCATGGCAGAAAAATCAAACGAACGAAAAATGGTGACGATCGACGGTAATGAAGCCGCCGCATACGTTGCCCATAAGACAAATGAAGTCATCGCCATTTATCCCATTACCCCGTCATCGAACATGGGCGAATGGTGCGATCAATGGTCGTCGGAAGGCCGCAAAAATATCTGGGGCACGGTGCCGGTTGTGGCCGAACTCCAGAGCGAAGGCGGAGCCGCCGGTGCGGTGCACGGCGCTCTCCAGGCCGGATCGCTCACGACGACATTCACGGCGTCGCAGGGTTTGCTCCTGATGATTCCCAATATGTATAAGATCGCCGGCGAACTTACTCCCACAGTGTTCCACGTCTCGGCCCGCGCCCTGACGACACAGTCGCTCTCCATCTTCGGCGACCATTCCGATGTGATGGGCGTGCGACAGACTGGCTTTGTCATGCTCGTTTCGCATTCGGTGCAGGAAGTCATGGACTTCGCCCTGATTGCGCAGGCGGCCACGCTCGAGGGACGCCTGCCGATTCTCCACTTCTTCGACGGCTTCCGCACGTCGCACGAAGTGATGAAGATCGAACAGCTCTCCGATGCCGACATCCGCGCAATGATCGACGACGAACTCGTCTTCGCGCATCGCCGCCGCGCCATCAATCCCGAACATCCGCTCCTTCGCGGCACGGCCTCGAATCCCGATACGTTCTTCCAGTCGCGTGAAACCTGCAACCCGTACTACGAAGCCATGCCCGACATCGTTCAGAAGGCGATGGATAAATTCGCGAGCGTCGTCGGACGCCAGTATCATCTGTTCGATTACTACGGCGCGCCCGATGCGGACCGCGTGATCGTCGTGATGGGCTCGGCCTCCGAAGCGATTCATGAAACAATCGATGCGCTCGTTGAAAAGGGCGAAAAAGTCGGCGTCGTGAAAGTGCGCCTCTATCTGCCGTTCTCGGTGAAACATTTCATGGCGGCCCTGCCCTCAACAGTGAAATCGATCGCCGTGCTCGACCGCACAAAGGAACCCGGCTCGATGGGCGAACCGCTCTATCAGGATGTGGTCATGGCGGTGACCGAAGGAATGAACGACGGTCTTGCGCCGTTCGCGGCCGCACCGAAAGTGATCGGCGGACGCTACGGCCTCGCGGGCAAGGAATTCGTTCCCGCACACGTGAAGGCGATCTACGATGAATTGAAAAAAGACCGTCCGAAAAATCACTTCACAGTCGGCATCATCGACGATGTGACGAACACGAGCCTCACGCCCGATATGTCGTTCACGACAGAGAAACCGGATGTGGTCCGTGCCATGTTCTACGGTCTCGGCGCAGACGGCACCGTGGGCGCCAACAAGAACTCGATCAAGATCATCGGCGAAGACACACCGAACTATGCGCAGGGTTACTTCGTCTACGATTCGAAAAAATCGGGATCCACAACGACATCACACTTGCGCTTCGGGCCGCGTCCCATCCGCTCCACATATCTGATCACGCAGTCGAATTTCGTGGCCTGCCACCAGTGGATGTTCCTCGAAAAATTCAACATCCTCGAGAACATCATCGAAGGCGGCACATTCCTGCTCAACAGTCCCTACGGTCCCGACAAAGTCTGGAATCACATTCCGCGTCCGGTGCAGCAGGAGATCATCACCAAGAAATTGAAATTCTATGTGATCGACGGCTACGCCGTGGCGCAGAAAACCGGCATGGGAAGCCGCGTCAACACGATCATGCAGACCTGCTTCTTCGCGATCTCCGGCGTGCTGCCGAAAGACGAAGCGATCGAACGGATCAAATATT
>DATGXR010000070.1:0-4849 GCA_035298825.1 Bacteroidota bacterium | reverse complement strand
TTCCAGCTCAGCGCAATCGCCATGCCCAGGAAAACGATAATGAGCAGCGGCTGCTTGAGCATCGTGACAAATGTCGCCGAGACACCGCCGTTGACCACATTGACGTCGTTTGTCACGCGCGAGATGAGGCTGCCCGTCCGCTCGTTCGAGAAATATCCGAGCGAGAGATTATGCATGTGCTCGTAGAGATCGTTACGGATATCCATCATCGACCCCTGTTCAACGTACGCCATGAGATAGGACTGGAGATAGTCGAACAAATTTTTAAAAAAGAACATCAGGAGGATGATCACGCAGATCTTGAACAGCGTATCGGTCTTGTCGCCCGTGTACAAATACGCGTTCAGCCTGCGCATCACACTGTCCTTCGCCGCCGAAAGTCTCGATGTGACAGAGAGCGAATCGACCGGCGCAGTCACCGAGGCCGGCGCCTGCACGGACTGGACGCTCTGTCCCTGTGCCGCGGGCTGCGAGAACAGTGTTTCGAGCAGCGGGATCGTGAGCGCGATCGAAGCGGCGCTCAGGATCGTGAAGATGATCGTGCAGAGGACTGAAAGCGCAAGCCACTTCCAATAGGGTCGCACGTAACGGAGGATGCGTAGAAATATTTTCATGATGCCCGAAATCGTTTAATGGCGAGAAGATCCGCATTGTCCACCGGCGGAAGCTCCATGCCGCGCGCACGCGCGTGCTGATACTCCCAGGTTTTGGCGTAGACAAGCAACTTATAGAGAGAGGAAAAGACTGCGAGCAGGAATCCGTGACGGCCGTCGCGATAGCCTTTCAATGAAATCATCATGCGCAGAAAAAGCGCGATCGGATTGAGCACGACGTGATACCATCGAATGACGATGTCGGGTCGCTCGGAAAGTTTGTTCATCACGTCGAGCGACGTATAGTCGTTCATTTTTTCAAGGTACTGACGAAGCGAATCGTACGTGTAATGATTGAGCGGGGCGTTCAGCGTGCCGACCTCTCCGTCGATCTCAAATCCCTCGTGCACGGGACGGTGTCTCATCTGCGCGGTGGAACGCCTGAACAGGCGCAACATGTAACCGGGATACCATCCGCTGTGTCTGATCCACGTGCCGAGAAAAAAGCTTTTCCGGGCGATCCTGTATCCGACCGCCGGCGCGACTGTGCGTCCACTTGCTTCTTGCATGGCGCGAAAAAGACTGGCGATCTCATCGCGCAGTTCCCCGGTCACCTCTTCGTCGGCATCGAGCGACAGCACCCATTCGTTGCGGGCCTGCGCCACGGCGAATTCCTTCTGCTTCGAAAATCCCTCCCAGGCATGGTCGATCACGCGTGCGCCCATCGTTCGCGCGATCTCCGTCGTCCTGTCCGTGCTGAGCGAATCGACCACAACGACCTCGCCGGCCCAGCCGACGCTCGCAATGCATCGCCCGATGTTCCGCTCTTCGTTCTTCGTGATGATCACGACGGATAGATTGATCGGCTCGTTCATTACTTCACAACGATATTCACGAGTTTATTCTTCACGATGATCTCCTTCACAATCTGCTTTCCGTCGGTGTGCGCCTTCACGTTGGGTTCCGCATACGCGAGCCGCTTCATTTCAGCCTCGTCCGAATTGTTCGGCATCGTGAGCTTCGCGCGAATTTTTCCGTTCACCTGGACGACAATCATCGCTTCGTCGCTCACAAGCATGGCGGAATCGTACACCGGCCATTGGACGCCAACGGTGAGCGACGACGCGCCGCCCAGTTTTTCCCACAGCTCTTCGGCGAGATGCGGCGCGAAGGGCGAAAGCAGAATGACGAAATTCTTCATCATCGCCGTCGACAGCGAGGGCTGCTTCATGGCTTCGTTCACGAAGATCATCATCTGCGAGATCGCCGTATTGAAGCGAAGCGCCAGGATGTCGTCCTCGACCTTTTTCACCGTCTGATTGTAGAGCCGCTCGAATTCAACGGCGACAGGCGCGTTGCTGAACGCCGGATTGAGCGTGCCGTCCTCGTTCAGATACAAACGCCAGATGCGATTCAGGAACCGATGCACGCCTTCAACGCCCTTCGTGCTCCACGGTTTCATTTCCTCGAGCGGCCCCATGAACATTTCGAACAGGCGCAGAGAATCGGCGCCGAATTCCTTCACCACATCATCGGGGTTGATCACATTGCCGCGCGACTTCGACATCTTCCTCGAATCCTCTCCGAGAATCATACCCTGATGGCGCAGTCTGATGAACGGTTCGTTCGTCGTCACATACCCGAGATCGAAGAGCACCTTGTGCCAGAACCGGGCATACATCAGATGCAGCACAGCATGTTCGGCCCCGCCCACATATAAATCGACAGGCATCCAGTACTGCATTTTGTGCTTCGAACAGAATTCATTGTTGTTCGACGGATCGATGAAGCGCAGATAATACCAGCACGAGCCCGCCCACTGCGGCATCGTGTTCGTTTCGCGGCGGCCCTTCTTCCCCGTCGCGGGATCGACGACGTTCACCCACTCCGTCGCATTGGCAAGCGGAGATTCTGTCGTGCCGCTCGGCTGAAATTTTTTGAGATCGGGCAGCAGCAGCGGCAGATCGCGTTCACTGACTGCCGATTTCGTGCCGTCGTCCCAGTGGATGATCGGGAGCGGTTCTCCCCAATAGCGCTGACGCGAGAACAGCCAGTCGCGCAATTTGAACTTGACCGCACTCTTGCCGCGGCCGGTTTTCTCGAGCCAGGCGGTGATCGTCTTCATCGCCTCGAGCGTCGACAATCCGTTGAGAGACACTTCATTGTTCGACGAATTGATTGCCACACCGTCGCCCGTAAACGCCTCGGTGTCGGTGGTGGCGCCATCGACAACCTGCACGATGGACAGGTTGAATTTTTTTGCGAAATCGAAATCGCGTTCGTCATGCGCCGGTACAGCCATGATCGCGCCTGTGCCGTATCCCATGAGCACATAATCGGCGGTCCAGATCGGAATGGGCCGATTCGTCGCGGGATTGATCGCATAGCCGCCGGTGAAGACGCCCGATTTGTCTTTGTCCGAGCCGCGGTCGAGTTCTGTCTTGAACGACGCCTGGCGGCGATACTCGACGACCTCCGCGCGGCGGTCATCCGTCGTGATCGAATCGACAAGCGGATGTTCGGGTGACAGCACCATATACGTCGCGCCGAAGAGCGTGTCGGGCCGGGTGGTGTAGACACGGATTGAATTTTGCGTACCCTGTATCTGAAAATCGACCTCGGCCCCTTCCGACCGGCCGATCCAGTTCTTCTGTTGTTCGAGCGTCGAGACGGGCCAGTCGAGCTGATCGGCGTCCTTCAGGAAGCGTTCCGAATACGCGGTGATGCGCATCATCCACTGCCGCATAGGTTTCCGTTCAACAGTGTATCCCTTGTCGGTCCACTCGGCCACTTCCTCATTCGCAAGCACGGTGCCAAGTCCTTCGCACCAGTTCACCGGAATTTCAGAAATGTACGCGATGCGGAACTGGTCGAGAAATTTTTGCTTATCGAGCTCTGACTTCGCATTCCACTCGGCTGCCGTGAATCGTTCATCGCATGCGAGCGCCGCGGCGCCCTGCTGTGACAATTCCGCCTCGAGCTCGGCGATGGGACGCGCCTTCTGCACGCGGTCATCGTACCACGACTCATACATCTTTAAAAAGATCCACTGCGTCCACTTGTAATAGTTCGGATCCGTCGTGTTCACCTCGCGCGACCAATCGTAGCTCAATCCGAGCATTTGTATCTGGCGGCGGAAGTTCGAAATATTCTGTTCCGTTGTGATCCGCGGGTGAATGTTCGTCTGCATGGCGTAGCGTTCCGCCGGCAGACCGAATGCGTCCCACCCCATCGGATGCAGAACGTTCACTCCCTTCAGGCGGTGAAACCGGCAGAGGATGTCGGTTGCCGTGTATCCCTCGGGATGGCCCACATGGAGACCGGCGCCCGATGGATACGGGAACATGTCGAGCACGAACATCTTGGGTTTCGAGGAATCTTCGGAAGGGGCGAATGAATCATGTTCCAACCAGTACTGCTGCCATTTGGGTTCGATATCTGAAAAGGGATATTGCATGGGGACTCGTGTGATGAATAAATGATTGATGAGATGCCGGGATGCCGGTCGAATGGCGCCGGGCATCGTCTGCAAGAAATAATTTGTCGTGAGGCGCGCTTACCCCTGATTGATGTACAGCTTTGCGGTCGTATCCGTGCCGATATGGAATTTGGAACGGACCTCCTCGATCGATGCGCCGCGCTGCACCGACAGGGCGACAGCGGTATGGCGCAGCGAGGCAGGCGAAAGCGTGCGCTTCTCGGTGGATGAGAATCCCGCCTTTGCCATATAAAAACTGATGCGCGCACGCAATCCGCGAGGTGTCATTCGTTCTCCGCGCGTACGGTTGCCGCTGCTTTCAAACAAGGGTTCGTTCCGCCGCGCGCTCGAACGAAACGCCAGATAGCTGCGCAGCGCGTTTTTCACATCGGCAGGCAATTCGATGATCGTATCCTTTTTCTTCTTCCCTTTGCGCTGAACTGCGAGCATCGAGCGTCGGCCCTCGAGCGTAACGTCGCCGATATCGGCGCGAACCAGCTCGACCGGTGTGAGACCGCAGACGAGCATCAGGCGGAAGAGCGCGACATCGCGCTTGCCCCGTTCGTCCGTCCCGTCAATCGCCGATAGCAGAGCCTGCGATTCCTCGAGCGTCAGCATGTCGCGCGTGTGCGCCCGTGTCGCCTGCGTGCAGCGCACTCCGTTGACCGGATTCGATCTCATCATCCCGCTCGTCACGAGATGCTCGCAGAGTCGTCGCAGTGCCGTCAGGTATGTCGCCACTGATGCGGGCGATAATTTTTTTTTCTTCTCGAGGTAT
>DATGXR010000069.1:0-3366 GCA_035298825.1 Bacteroidota bacterium | reverse complement strand
TATGTGGGAGAAGCTGCCACAGTTCGCCATCGGCCGGCCGGGATGGGATAATTGGATGCTGTATCAGGCCAGGGCGATGAATCTCGAGCTCATCAACTCGTCGCTCGTCATCATGGCTGTGCATCAGAATCATCCCCCCGCTTATTCTGTCGATGGAGTGGAGGCGAAACAAAATCATGAGACGCTTGAATCCACGGGAATGTCACGCGGATATTCGCTGCTCGATGCCACGCATCTATTGTCTCCGTTTTCGCTTCAAGAATCGACGCTGCGAAATCCTGAGGACACGACAACTGACCTTGAGCTCATGCCGCGCTTCCGCTCGATCCTGAAGAGCATTTATCAGAACAGGAAGTTATCCGGCGATGAGACGTTTTTTTACCATCATCTCCTGGCCTCGGCCTACTGGTATGAAGCGAATCTCAGCATCGGCCGAAAGCAGTACGTGAACGGATTCAGGAACATCGTTTCGGCGCAGCGGATCATTCCGCATGGCTATTCCTGGAAACGGTTCGCGCGGCGGGCTGTCAAGGAAATCAGGCACTTCATCACGCCTGCCGTCCTGACTTGAATGGAATCGCAAACATCTGAAGAGAAAACAGAACTGCCCTGCCAGTCTGAGTATGACTGGCAGGGCAGTTGGCGTTTGTGGAAGCAGCTGAGATGCAATGCATCACGCGAATGTCAATCCTTCATCGCGCGGCAGATCATTTCCGTTTCGATTGCAATCATGAGCTCTTCGTTCGTCGGAATGACATAGACCTGTGTCCGCGCCGAATCCTTGTGTATTGCTTTTTCCTTGTCGCCCGAGGTATTCTTGTCGTCGTCCAATTCGATGCCGAAGAATCCCATGTCCGTGCAGACGGCCTTTCGCACTTCAAGACTGTTCTCGCCGATGCCGCCAGTAAAGACGACCGCATCCAGCCCGCCCATCGCGGCCGCATACGCGCCAATGTATTTTTTCACGCGGTACGTGAAGACATCGAATGCGTACTTCGCGCGCTTGTTGCCCGCCTTCATTTCACTCTCGATCTCGCGCATATCGCTGCTTACACCCGAGATGCCCTGCAGACCGCTGTGCTTGTTCAGCAGCGTGTTGGCTTCGGCATACGAGAGTTCTTCCTTTCCGCTGATATACAGGATCACGGACGGATCCATATCGCCCGAGCGCGTGCCCATCAACAGTCCCTCCAGGGGCGTGAATCCCATCGTCGTGTCGACCGAGATGCCCTTGTCGACGGCCGCCATCGAGCAGCCGTTCCCGAGATGACAGGTGATGATCTTCAGGTCCTCGATATTCTTCCGTAAGAGCGTCGCCATCCGCTGCGAGACGAATTTGTGGCTTGTGCCATGAAATCCGTAGCGGCGGATCTTATACTGCGTGTAGAGCGAATAGGGAATGCCGTAGAGATATGCCTGGGGCGGCATGTGATGATGGAACGCCGTGTCGAACACGCCGACCTGCGGGATGTTTGGCAGATTCACCTGACAGGCGAGAATGCCTCGCAGGTTATGCGGATTGTGCAGTGGCGCGATGTCGAAGCTGTCGCGTATGCCCTTGAGCACATCGTCCTCGATGAGGACGGAGCCGGTGAAGCGCTCGGCGCCGTGCACGACCCGGTGTCCGACCGCGCTGATCTCATTCTTGTCCGAAATGACGCCGTGATTTTTGCTCAGCAGCACCGCAAGAATATATTCGATTGCAGTCGTGTGTTCGAGAATATCGCCGGTGATTTTGATCTCATCGCCGTCCGAACGCACGTTTGTCAGCACGGCATCAGCCATGCCAATGCGTTCGATGCTGCCTTTCGTGAGGGCTACTTTTGAATCGACATCGATCAATTGATACTTTACAGAGGAACTGCCGCAGTTCAGCACTAAAATTTTCATGATTTCTTTCCCGATTCGTCATATTTAAAAAATCCTTCGCCGCTCTTGCGTCCGAGTTTTCCTTCGCGCACCATGCGTCGAAGAAGGGGGCAGGGCCGGTACTTGGCGTCGCCCAATTCGTGGAAGAGCGATTCCATCCACGCGAGCACTTCATTGAGGCCCATGCTGTCGGCAAGCTCCAGGGGACCGTACTGAAAATGATACCCGAGCTTCATTGCCGTGTCGATGCCTTCGGCATTGGCGACGCCCTCCATCAGGACGTGGATCGCCTCGTTGATGAGCGGAAGAATTACGCGTGTCGTGACGAATCCGGGATATTCGAATACTTCGATGGCTGTCTTGCCAAGGCGTTCGGCGAGACGCTTGACGTGGATAAATGACGCATCGGATGTCTGCATGCCGCGGACGATCTCGACAAGCGGGACCTTCGGGACGGGATTCAAAAAATGCATGCCGACGACCTTGTCGGGCCGTGTGGTGGCCGCCGCGAGCTTTGTGAGGCTGAGTGTGGACGTGTTCGAGATAAAGATCGTCTGGGGCGAGCAGAGAAGATCGAGATCGGTGAAGATCTGCTTCTTCAATTCGAAATTTTCGTCGACGGCCTCGATCACGATTTCGCAGTCCTTCGCCTTATTGAAATCGCACGTGCCGTAGATGCGCGACAAGATGGCGCGTTTTTCGCTTTTTGTCATCGTCCAGCGCATAATTTCACGGTCCATCTGCTCTTCAAGCAGCTGACGCATGATGTTGAGTCGCTCTTCAGTCCGTTCGATCGCCGTCACTTCGATGCCGGCCGCGGCGATTGTCTGAGCGATGCCCTGTCCCATGATGCCGAAACCGATCACCGCAATCGAGTTGATTTCGTTGGAGGCGGGCTTTGCAAATTGCATGTCGCTTAAAATATCTTCAATTCTATGAATTGATTGTGATTCTGATGCCATATGAATGTATTGTTTTTTGTTCGTTCAAGAGATCAGCGGTTGAGACGCAGCCTGGTTGAATTTTTCATACACAAAATAGCCAATATTTAGCAGGAATGCAATGCGAGTGCCGACAGGGAAAACGGCAGATTTTTATTTTGAAAATCAAAGAAATATTTCGTACTTTTAACATAGAATTATGTCGAATACACGCCGCTGAATGAAACGAATTCGCACACAGGCGTGTTAGAAATGAAAGAAAAGTGGAGTCCCCGATCGATCGGGGAAGTGGAGCAGTGCGAATTTTTTTTATCCCTATATAGGACTAATTTGGTCCGAGATTCAGTATGCTGAAATTATCGAAGAAGGTTGAGTACGGTCTCATCGCGATCCGGCATATTGCCGCCGAGCGCTCTGTGGTCTCGGCAAAAGAGATCGCTGACCGTTATGCCATTTCGCATGATCTTGTCTCGAAGTCGCTCCAGAAGCTGGCGAAGGCGGGCCTGATCGTATCGCAACAGGGAACAAACGGCGGATACATGCTTGCGCGACGCGC
>DATGXR010000068.1:0-6326 GCA_035298825.1 Bacteroidota bacterium | reverse complement strand
TGTCAGTCGCGTGTCATATACTGATGAAGCTCGTTGCGTAAAAACACGCGCGCACGGCGCAGGCGCGATTTCACCGCCGGAATCGAAAGATGAAGGATCTTTGCCGTCTCCTCGGCCGATTGGTGTTCCACATCGCGCAGCACGAAGACCACCCGGTAGTCGGGTGGAAGTTTCTGGATCGCCGCATCGAGCTTGCGTCGGAGTTCGTTGTTCATCAGCTTCTCGATCGGCGTATCGTCCCACGAATGCACATAGCGCGCGCCGTGCTCGTCTTCGTCCATCTGCGGCGAGTCGAGTGATTCCATTTCCGCATCGAGCTTGCGCTTGCGATGCTTCATGAGACAATTGTTGGCGACGATTGAATACAGCCACGTCGAGAATTTCGATTTGCCGTCGAACTGATCGAGCTTTCGATACACGTTGATGAACGTGTCCTGATACGACTCTTCGGCCTTCTGCGCATCGCGGCAGAGCTTGAATGAAAATCCGTGGACCATCGATCCGTAGCGTCGCACCAATTCCGTGAACGCGCGCTCGTCGCCCGTTCGCGCTGCGCGCAACAGATCGTCGTCACTCATCGAGTCCGGAAGCGGATTGGTCTTCATGAAATTGGATGCGGGCATACGTTCAAGAGGTTCACAGTTAATTCACTGAATGATACGAATTTTTCTCGACACAATCACTTCTTCTTGATCCATCGCCCGCCCGCCTTTGCCGCCATTGTGTGCCGAGCGTGTAATGCTGTCTCTCTCTCATCAGGGAGTGAACCTTTTTGAACGTCTCCTGTTATAAAAATAAAGCGATGCCACTTCCCCGTTCATCACACAGAAGAGCAGCCTTAAAGACGCTTGCCGCGATCCCTTTATTTACAGCAGCGCGAGGAGCATTCAGGCCGCATGCACGACGAGACCGGCTTCCGGCACATCATACGCCGACCGGCTTCCGCAATACTGCGCCCGGATTTCGCGAAGCAAGCCGATGGAAGTTCGCCTTGTGGATGCTGAAGCGGCTTGTGGGGATGTCAACAGCACCCGGACCTGTGTATATTCCCCGCATGCCCGATACGCATGCGGCCGCCTCTATTCTTCAGCAGCGGTCTTCGGCCGATGCCTCGCATCACACGGAACAATCGCACGACACCGTCACATGGATCGGTCATTCGACCGCGTTGATCGAGCTTGAAGGAGTCACACTCCTGACCGATCCGGTCTGGAGCAGCCGCGCCGGTCCCTTGAGGCAGATCGGCGTCCCGCGCCTGAATCCACCCGGACTCGATTGGGAGGATCTTCCGCAGATCGATTGCGTCATCCTTTCCCACAATCACTACGACCATTATGATCGTGACACGATCGGGGTCTTGGCTGCACGCAACCCGCAGACGGTGTTTCTTGTTCCGCTTGGGATGGCCTACGCGCTGAGAGTCCAGGGGGTGGTGAATGTGCATGAACTTGACTGGTGGGATGCGTATCGGTTCAAGGAGCTGACAATCACCTGCGCGCCGGCTCAACATTTTTCAGGCCGCACACTGGGCGACAGAAATCGGACGCTCTGGGCGTCGTGGAGCGTGGCAGGCAGAAGCAAGAACGTTTTTTTCTGCGGAGATTCCGGGTATGCCCCGTTATTCAAGGAGATCGGCGCTCGTCTCGGACCGTTCTCACTCGTGATTCTGCCAATCGGCGCCTATGAGCCGCGACTGCTCATGCGGCCCATACATATGGATCCGGCTGAAGCCGTCCAGGCGTCGCTTGATCTTGGCGCGGATCACATGCTGGGCGTACACTGGGGAACATTTCTTTTAACAGATGAACGCCCGGATGATCCCCCCCGGCGCATGGAAGAAGCAGTGCGCGCGCGCGGCCTGGCGCACGAGCATTTCTGGACCTTTTTTATCGGAGAAACCCGGTCGTGGTGACCGTGCACGACCGCATTTTTCCATCTCCTGAGACTTGTTTCTTTCCGAATAATTCCGTATTTTTATAAGCAATGTCGAAAAAAAAGATTGTTGCCTTCAGGCGAACATGTTCTCGCTCTGCATGGCACAATTCTTTTTGTTTATTTTTACTCGGGAGAATTCAACCACATGAAACGCACATTTCAGCCGCACAACAGAAAACGCAAGAACACACACGGATTCCGTGAACGCATGTCCACAAAAAATGGACGCGCCGTCATTAACCGCCGCCGTGCCAAAGGCCGCCACAAATTAACGGTCAGCGACGAGAAGTAACTCTGTCGAACGCCGCCTGGATGTGTGCGGCGCGCGCGTCCATAGCAACGCGTGTGCATCGCACACACAGAGACATCGTCATGCTTTTTTTTCCGGGATGCTCTGCGTGAGAGTGCTTCGTCATACGCGGGTTGATACGCGAATGAGAGGGTGTGTGTGTGTGATGTGAATGCACGGCGTTGGCGCTACCGGTTTCTTTTTCTCGCATTGATCATCTCTCTCTTTTTTCATCCGGACTGAAACATAAAAAAGAGTGCGCTCAACCCTTCCGAAATCTCTCATACTTCGGGGACACAATGCCTTCGGCGATGTGCTCCAGCACGGCAGTCTCATACACGGCCGCTGGATTCGATGTTATGTGCGCATAGAGCAGCAGGCTTCGGCGACAGCATTTCGCAACGGAGCCCGCGTGCAGTTCGGATTTGCGGTGCCGAAGAAAATCGTGTCGTCAGCCGTACTGCGCAACCGGCTCAGACGTCTGATGCGTGAAACGGTCCGTCTCGAAAAGGATTCGCTCTGGACCGGCCTCGGCGCCCAGGAAAAAACGGCTGTGATCGTGCTCATGCTTCGCAGGCACGAGCCGGCGCAGTTGAAAACACTTTCGACCGGTGATATCGCCGGCGATTGGCATTTGATGATCCCAAAGATCTTATCTCTGTCGACGGGTTGAAAGCGCACACAAAATGAAAACTTTGCTGATCTTGTTCGTGCGGGCATACCAGATCTTTCTCTCTCCGCTTCTTCCGGCCAACACGTGCCGATTCTATCCGACTTGTTCTCACTACGCCATTGACGCTCTTCGTAAATATGGTGCGCTCAAAGGCGCCTGGCTGTCCTTACGACGCATCGGCAAATGCCATCCGTACCACGAAGGCGGCTATGATCCTGTTCAATAATCATCATTTGAAATCCGGAGCACTTTTTCATGGATAAACAATCAATACTCGGGTTCGTCTTGATCGCCCTTGTCATCATGGTATGGATGTGGTTCAGCACCCCCAAGCCACAGCCCGTCTCGCACACGAACGCGCAATCATCATCACGCGTGCAGAGCAAGGATTCCGCCGAGACGCTGCGGCAACAACGCGAGCGCGGAAGCGTGAATTCCGCGCCTGGTTCACAGGGCATCGCTGACAGCACACGGCGTGCGTCGGGCGCTGCAGACTCGCTTGGGAAATATTTCGCAGACGCCGCGCGCGGCGTCGAGCGCACAATCACGATCGAGACCGACAAATATACGGCCGTATTTTCGACCAAAGGCGGCGTGATTAAAAAATGGACGCTCAAGCACTACAAGACCTGGGACCAGTACCCGGTCCAGCTCGTTGAGGACACCAAAGGCGGAGACTTCAGTCTGCTTTTCAATACCGATGACGGAAAGCAGATCAACACTTCGGGGCTGTATTTCACGACCAACGCGCCCGGCGATCATATTGTGCTCTCGGGTTCGGAGGAACGGACGATCGACTTTACGCTTCCCGTCGGATCTCCCGGCGGAGGATCGATCGTGAAGCGCTTCACATTCAAGGGCGAACGCTACGGATTGGACGTCGAGCTGCGCATGGTGAATATGCAATCCGTCCTGGCCAATTACGAGTACCAGGTCGTGTGGGAGCACGGCATCCGCTTCGCCGAACACAATTCGTATGATGAAGCCAAGAGTGCCCTTGCCTACTCGTATGCCGGAGGCGAACTGACGGAGATCGATGCGAGCAAGGAAGGTGAAACACCCACATCGAACACGAGCGGGTCAACCGATTGGGTCGCCGCGCGCACGAAGTACTTCGCTGTCGCGCTCTTATCGGCCGATAAGAAAGCCACGGGCGCGTATCTTGAAGGCCGCCACATTCCCTATCCCGACGGCGGCGTTGTGAAGCAGTACGGCATTGCGCTCAAGATTCCGTTTAAGAACAGCGCCGATGAGACGACGAAGCTCTCGCTGTATCTGGGTCCGCTTGAATATCAGACGATCAAAGCGTACAATGCCGATCTCGAGAAGATCATTAATCTCGGATGGACGTGGATTCGGCCGATCACCATGTTTTTATTCATCCCGTTCTTTACGATGCTCCATACGTTCATCTCGAACTACGGGCTGGTGATCATTGTCTTCTCGATCGTCATCAAGCTGTTGCTTCACCCGCTTACCAAGAAGAGCCTGGATTCGATGCGCAAGATGCAGAAGCTCGCGCCGATCATGGAAGAGATCAAGGTGAAGTACAAGGACGATCCGAATGCGATGAACATGCAGACGATGAAGCTCTACAAGGACTACGGCGTGAATCCCGCCGGCGGCTGTCTGCCGATGCTGTTGCAAATGCCGATCCTCTTTGCGCTCTATGCGCTGTTTGCCTCGGCAATTGAACTGCGTCAGGCGCCGTTTGTCTGGTGGATCAAGGATCTCTCGATTCCCGATGTCATGATCTCGCTGCCCTTTTCGATTCCGCTGTTGGGCAACTTCCTGAGCGGACTCACGCTGGCGATGGGCGTGACGATGTTTGTGCAGCAGAAGATGACCACGACCGATCCGCGTCAGGCGCAGATGGTGTGGATGATGCCCATTATGTTCACGATCATGTTCAACAATCTGCCCTCGGGATTGAATTTGTATTATTTCGTCTTCAATCTTCTTTCGATCGGCCAGCAGTACTATGTGAATAAAAAGCATGGCGATGAACCCCTGCAGAAGGTGACACCGAAGAAAGGCGGCAAGGAAGGCTGGATGGAACGCATGGCAAAGCAACTGCCACAGCAGCCGAAGAAATAATTCGACGCAAGAAAAGAGGGCGGCACAGACATACGCAACACAACACCGGGCACCACATCTCACATCGTTTCATTTTTTTTAATGTGAGCGATGTGATGCCCGGTGTTTTTTTTTGTCCGCTCTCAGAAAAAAAACCGGGCACTACCCTAGATTTTCAGGAACCACTTCTTTCTCCACATCAACCAGGCGAAAAATAAGAGCATCAAATCCCACAGGATCGCCCATGCAAGCGATGCATTGAGAGGTGTGAAGATGCGCAGGAAGATATTCTCCATCACCAATTGCTGGAGCGTGACCCAAGCGGTCGAGCCGTCGCCCAGGATCACAGAGAACTTGATGAACCCCTTGATGCGAACGAGCAGTTCCGAAAGTGTGTAGACGAAGATCGCATTCATCCCATAAATCACAAGCGGCGTCGTATACTTTTTATAGCCCTTGGCATCGATAAGGAAATAGCACAAGGCGAAGATGCACATGGCAAATCCCGCCATCAAGAGGACAAATGACGGTGTCCACAAGTTTTTATTGATGGGCATCCACATATCGAAGATCACGCCAAGCAGCAACAGCATGCAGCCTGAGACAAACATCCAACAGGTTTGCTCTTCCTTCGAGACCTCACGCATTCTGAGGTACTGCCCGACCAGCACGCCAAGGAGCGTCGTCGAGAGCGCGCCCAGTGTCGAGATGACGCCCTCAGGATCGAAGCCCGGGGCGGGCGCGCCGTGCCAGGTGTGAGTCGGTCCGAGGATCATCGTATCGATGAAGCGTCCGATGTTTCCCATCGGCGTCAGGTCGCCTGCGCCGTAGCCGGGGACGGGAATCATTGTCAGCGCGATCCAGTATGCCGCCAGCAGTCCGAAGATCCATGCCACCTGAGCACGCACGCTCGCGTTGAGATAGATGAGCGTCGCAAAAAAATAGCAGAGGCCGATGCGTTGCAGCACGCCCGAGGTGCGCGTCGTCTCGAGCGCGAAGTGCGTGCCGAAGAATCCGAAAGGAAATGCGGACAGCGCCCATCCGATCGCAAAGAGGACGGCGCCGCGCCGGGCGGCCCGGGCGATCAAGACGCCTTTTGTGTCCCCGCGCGCGATGCGAGCAGCCAGGGACATCGTCATGGCGACGCCGACAATCCACAGGAAAAATGGGAAGATAAAATCGGTGAATGTCCATCCGTTCCACGAAGCATGCTCGAGCTGGGGATAGATCGTGCTCCAGGATCCGGGATTATTCACAAGCATCATTCCGGCGATCGTGAAACCGCGGAATGCATCAAGCGAACTGAGGCGCTCTTGTTTTGCCATCATATGTGTGCGCAGGCCCTTCGTGCGG
>DATGXR010000067.1:0-2804 GCA_035298825.1 Bacteroidota bacterium | reverse complement strand
CCCGGCATCAATCCGTCATTCGATTGCAGGGCCAGGAGCCATTGATCGTGTATGTTTGAAAACGAAGGGCGATCGGCCATTGCTTTGCGCTGCTCGTCGCGCCGGGCCGTTGAGCAGACCATAATATTCACAAACATCTCGAGCAGAGCATCGACACTCGCTTTCCGGTTCAGCATCGGCGACGCCACAGCCGTAGGATCAGACAGCGCGCATAAAACCGGCGGCATGGCAGCAGCAAGCATCGCAACACGATCGATATCCGCACCGGTCACAACCGGTTTCCAACGCGCGGAAAATTTTGCCTCTGACACTTTCTCCGGCGCATGCCGGATCAGCGACGGCACAAACTGCTGTCGGGCGACAAGTGAACCCGCCAGTTGCATGACATGACAGACGAAGGTCAGGCCGCCTCCTGCGACGATGCCGGGCACAAGCACAGGGCCACGGCCAATCGCCGAAAGGAACATCATCACTTCCATTGGGTTGCATGCAAAGGCGGCGATCTCCCACGCGGCAAGATGCACGGCGGATGCGGTCTCTGCACGCTCATCGATCAGTGGAGAAGAAGCGATAGGACTTTGTGTGGTGCTTGGCAGCCAGGCGTACGCAACGAGCGGTTTTTTCTTTCTGAAGGATGTGCGAATCTCTTCCGGCAGTACGATGCGATCCTCGGCGCTCAGCATGCGGAGCAGGTCCGCTCCTCCGTCGTACGGAGATGTGCGCACCTTCCGCATCGCCGGTGGCCGGCCGCGACGCTTCGGCGCTTCAGCCTCCGACGATCGTTCGCTCCAGAGCACGCACCGACCGTCGAGTATTGAGAGGTGAAGAATATACATGAAAAGAATACATTAGGGGAAAATCTGTTATTGAGCAAGCGAACATATACCGGCTCACATATTTTCGCTCTACCATTTCCGGCGTAACCGTAATGCCGAGCGATTTCCTCGGGAAATACTCCCGAACAAATGCAATGTTTTTCCTGCCGAAAAGACATTATTATCGGGATGCTCCCGATCGATGTATTATTGAATGACTTATATCGAATTTTCTGTGCATGATAAATTTCTCATACACAGAAAATGGCACTTTTTTGGTTATGAGGAATTCTCATACACAGAATACCGGATTATTTTGTGAATGAAGGGCAAATCTCTTTAACTCTTTTATTTATGCAAACTTACATCAGACAAGAGTGAAAAAAGAGCTGAATTAATATAATAGCTCTCCTTCCATATCTTTTCCTTCTGCAGAATACCAATCGTCGCAAGCTTTTCCAAATATGATATGGCAGTATTTCTGCTTACATTCAGGTCTTTCATCACAAAATCAATTTTGGTATATGGATGCCGGAAGATATTATTCAACAGATCCTGGCTGTAGATTTTCGGTAATTTTTCACGAATCAATTGCTTATGGCCAAGCATCAATTCTTTGATCCCCTGAATGAGACGGATCGTCTGAACAGAGGACTGTTCTATTCCGATGAGGATATACAATATCCATTCCTCCCAGGCATTTTCCGTTCGCACACGCTGGAGAAGCCGGTAATAATCGGATTTGTTTTGATTGATATACCGGCTCAAATACAGGATCGGAATATTCAACAGCTTCTCTTTGACAAGGTAGAGGACATTGAGAATCCGGCCGGTTCTCCCATTGCCGTCATAAAACGGGTGAATACTTTCGAATTGATGATGGAGAACCGCCAATTTCACAAGCGGATCCCAATCGGAGAGTGAATTGTCGTTCAGAAACTTTTCCAGATTATCCATCAATCGGATGATTTCTTCATGACTTTGGGGCGGTGTGTAGACGATTTCACCCGTCTGTTCGTTTTTCAAGGCGGTGCCGGGCAACTTCCGAAAACCGGCCGTGTTCTCTTCAAGCGTTGCCTGCACCTGAAGAATATGGTTACTTGAGATGAAGCCGTCCTTTGCAACACATTCGAACCCGACACGAAGCGCCTGGGCATAGTTATGGACTTCCTTCGAGGCAACACTCTTGAAATCTCTTGAGATGTAATCCGATTGATACAGCTCATCCTGTGTCGTAATGATATTTTCAATGGCCGAGCTGTCCTTGGCTTCCTGCAACGAAAGCGTACTGATCAGGATGCTCTCGTTAGGGATGCTCAGCGCCGCGCCCTTCATTTCAGCCAGCGCGCTGCGCGCCGACGCGACTTGTTTCATTACCGCTTTGGTTTCAATATCGATCGCAAGAGGCAATAACGGAATTTGGTAGTCCATAGTGTATATTATTTAATCGTACTCATAAGCATTACACCCATTATTCGTTAACTCTTCCAAAGCTTCAATTGCTTCAGAAATATACTACTACGACTACTCAATCGCAAAAGCGGTGCACTCTCACAATTTTTCATCTTATATTGTCTGTTCGACGCGTCTCTCTAACGAAGCAGGGTCACAGATTCAAGCATGTTAATATGCAACAACGGGAATCCGGGTATTATTTATTTTTCCCCTCCCGATTTTCCTTGATTTTATCCGCACGGTCAGCGACATTCTTGTGGGGTCCGTTTTTCATTCCTATAAAAACAATGCGACGATCCGAAATCAATTCGATTCTTGCCGACGCCGTCGGTTTTTTCGAGACGATGAAAATCGCACTGCCGAAGTTTGCCTTTTATAGGATCGACGACTGGCGGCAGCAGAAGCGCACCGTCCGCGAAATACTCGATCTTCACTTGGGATGGGACATCACGGATTTCGGCGCGGGCGATTTTTCAAAGACCGGACTGTTGCTCTTCACGCTTCGCAACGGAAAAGTGCGCAGCCGATTCTATC
>DATGXR010000066.1:0-3797 GCA_035298825.1 Bacteroidota bacterium | reverse complement strand
CGACGTCAAAATTATCGTATGCGAGGCGGAAATTCTTCTGCTTCTTCAGCATGATCGTCCAGTTCAGTCCCGCCTGATTGATTTCCAGGATGAGCCGGCCGAGCAGTTCGTTGTCGTCGAGGAGAGGAAATCCGTACTGTGTGTCGTGATAGGCCTTATGCAGCAGCATTGCCTCGTCCTGCGCGTCGCTGACGTAATCGCAATATGTCTTTATCTGTCCCATTCGTCTCCTCTGTTGATTTCACAATGTACAGCCTACGCATGGAATAATCCATTTCTGACGTCCGGTGCTCTCTCACCTTGAAAACCTCAAGAGTTTCTTCACTGCCCGGCGCTCATCATCCGTGAAAAATCCGCTCGAGCGGATGAACAGCATCCATACGAAAACGAGCATCACCTTCTGCCACAACAGCGCATCGGGATGAATGAACAGATGGAATCCATAGACCCCTGCGGTAACAACGGCGATCTTCAGCAGACGCATGAATTCGTATTCGATCCTGTAGAATTTTTGCGCCACGACGTACAGCGCCGCCGCCGACAACACATAGGCGATAAGCGTCGCGTAGGCCGCGCCGTAGATGCCGTACGACGGGATGAGCAGAAAGTTGGCGATGATATTCGAAACGGCTGCGATGATGGACGTCGGCAGCAAATACATTGTTTTTTTCTGTATCTGAATTCCCGCGTTCAGATTGATTGAGATGCCGCCGAACACATATGCAAGCAGCACGATCGGCACGATGCCGAGTCCGCTCCAATACCCGGGATGAATGAGGTACCGGTTGTGGAAGAGCCGGATCGTGACAAGATCGGTTATAAAGAGCGACAGGACAAGAAACATGAACGTCGATGCCAGCACGTAATACGTCATGACGCGCGCGAATAACGGCTTCGCATTCTCGTCCTTCGCATGTGAGAGGAAGAACGGACGCCATGCATATTCGAACATCGACGACACGAGGTTCATGAAGATGCCAAGGCGGTAGTTCGCCTGATAAATACCCACCGCGCTGTCCGTAGAGAGAAGCTTCAGTATGGGGCGATCGACAACCTGAAGAATGATGCCGGAGATCCCCACCGGAATATACGGCAGACCGAAACGGAGCAGTTCCTTATAGAGCGGAATCGAGAATGACAACCTCGTCTTGCGGAGGATGTGCGGCGTAAGCATCGCGAATGTGAGCATCGATGAGGCGAGTCCGCTGAAAAAGATCCCTTCCACTCCCCAATGCAGATACATCAGCGAGATGATGTTGAAAGCAACATTCGACACAATATTGATGATCTTGAGCGCCGCAAAGAACTTCGCCTTACGCGCAAGACGAAGCGAGGCGAATGGCACGATCATGAGCGTGTCGAACAGTAGAATGCCGGCCGCATAGCGAATAACACGATAGTACGACGCATCGATCTGAAAAAGCGGAGCGGCCGATGCAGCAAAGCCGTATAACAATCCGGAGAACAGCACGCCGGTCGCCGCAAGCGAAAAGAACGGCGTCGAAAAATTGTCCTTCTCGTCTCCCACCTCGAGCGACGAGGCGTACCGGAAGTACGAAGACTCCATGCCGTAGCTGTAGATGACGTTGAGGAACGCGATATACGAGAAGACGATCGCAACGATGCCGTATTGTCCTGGCAGCAGCACGTTCGTGTAGAATGGAACGAGAAGGAACGTGAGAAAGCGGCCCACGATCGTGCTGATGCCGTAGACGGCGGTATCAGCGCCGAGCCGCTTTATTTGTGAGAACATACCTGAAATGATTAATAGATCATGTAGGGCGAGATGCGATCTCGCCTGCAGCGCGAAGCGCTGCGTTTCATCGGGGCGAAATAGCATTTCGCCCTACACAACAGCAACAGAAGTCATTTCGTATCAAGGGAGATGTCGAGCGCCTTCGGCGAATGCGTCAGGGCGCCAACCGAAATGAAGTCGACTCCCGTCTCGGCGACGCCGCGTACAGTCTGCATCGTGATGCCTCCCGAGGCTTCGACTTCAACCCGATGGTCGATTAATGCAACGGCTTCACGCATGACATCGAGTGGATAATTGTCGAGCATGATGCGATCGATGCCGCCGCACGCCAGCGCTTCGCGCACCTGGTCGATTGAATCTGTTTCCACTTCAATCGGGACGGCGATCGAATGTGCGGACAAATAGCGCTTGCACTGCTCGATCGCAGGTGTGATGCCTCCGGCGGCAGCGACGTGGTTGTCCTTAATGAGCACCATCTGATCGAGTCCGAATCGGTGATTGACGCCGCCGCCGTCGCGGACAGCTTTCTTCTCGAGCACGCGCAGGCCCGGCACCGTCTTGCGAGTATCGGTAATTTTCGCCCCAGTGCCCGCCACCGCGTGCACGAACATGTGCGTGAGTGAGGCGATGCCCGACATGCGCTGGAGGAAATTCAATGCGACGCGCTCTCCGAGCAAAATGCCTCGCGTGGGACCTTCAATCTCGGCGATCGTGACACCGGTGCGGATAAGCGATGTATCTGCCAGCAGCGGTTTCATCGTGATGCGCTCGTCGACAAGTCTGAACACAAGCTGCGCAATTTCGATGCCCGAGAGCACGCCGGTTTCCTTGCAGAGAAATGTCGCGCGCGATTGCTGGGAGTCTGGAATCGTGGATTCGCTCGTCACATCGCCGAATCCCACATCTTCGAAGAGCGCCTGCTCGACGAGGCGAACGATCTTGCTGTCGACGTTATTTCCCATCGGTCTCATCCACAAGCATGATGGGTATATCGTCTTTTACCTCATAGATTTTTCCGCACGCCTTGCAGACGAGCCGATTCTCATCGGGCTTATAAAGCAGGTCCCCTTTGCATTTGGGACAACAGAGTATGTCGAGAAGTTCTTTTTTGATCATGGTTGATTGTTCATTGTTTCGGAACGTGTCACGGGCCGGTCCGGCATGCACAATGCCGGTACTGCCGTTCACACCTGAGCGGCGGCGTAATACGCGTCGAGCGCGTCCGTGAATATTTTGGGTGCGCGCGTGACCGCGCCCGTTTCGGGATTGAGAAACGCATGGTGCGTCGTGCCTGTCGCGATGAGCACTCCCGTCTCTTTGTTTGTCACTTCATAATCGATTTGGAGTCGCACTGGCGGATTCCCCTTCATTGAACTGGTCACGACGAGCACTTCGTCGTAATGCGCCGGATGTCTGTATTTCACATGCGCCTCGAGCACAGGAAGGAACAACCCGTTTTTTTCAACTTCCGAATACGGAAGACCGATCAGCCGGAGCATATCAGTCCGCGCGACTTCGAAAAATTCAAGATAGCGGCCGTAGTAGACGAATTTCATCTGGTCAACTTCCGCATAGCGGACGCGGAATTCGGTTGTCGACCGGAGCATGCGGCCGTCCGTGCCGGCATTACTCATTCCATGCTCCCATCGCACAGAACTTTTGGATACGCTTCTCGATGAGCTTGTCGGCCTTCATCTTTTTCAATCCGGCGAGTTCCGTGAGGATCGTTTCTTTCAACGTGCGCGCAGCCTGCTCGGGATCCCTGTGCGCGCCGCCTGAAGGTTCGGGAATGATCACATCGATGATTTTCTGTTCGAGCAGATCCGACGGCGTCAGCTTCAGCGCCTCGGCGGCCTGTTCCTTGTAATCCCAGCTCTTCCACAGAATGCTCGAGCATGATTCCGGCGCGATCACTGAATACCAGGTATTCTCCATCATCAGGATCCTGTCGCCCACGCCGATGCCGAGCGCTCCGCCCGATGCGCCTTCGCCGATAATCACGACGATGATCGGGACGGACAAATGCGACATCTCAAAAAGA
>DATGXR010000065.1:0-3213 GCA_035298825.1 Bacteroidota bacterium | reverse complement strand
TTCATCCAGGCGGCGACACCTTCGAGGATTGCCACTTCCTTCTCATCGATTGAACCATCGCCGCGAACGGGAATGTTCAGCAACATGTTGCCATTCTTGCTCACGATGTCAACCAGCATTTGAATCACGGTTGTTGCCGATTTGTAACGGTTCTGTTCGTACACGGATCGGTTGTAATGCCAGTCGCCAATGCACGTACAGGTTTGCCAGGGAGCGGTCTCAATTTTATTTGTCGCGCCGCGTTCAACATCCCACACCATACACTTTTTCTGATCGTCGGTGAGCTTTTTTCCGAACAACACACCGTTGAGCTTCCCCTGATGTGTGGCCATATTGTGATTATAAAAATGCGCGGCAAGTTTCAATCCCGCATCACTGACCTGGTACAGCGGAAGTCCGTTATCATCGAAATAGAGCAGATCGGGATTAAACTGGTTGATCAAATCCATTGTTCGGTTATAAAATTTCTCACAATATCGCTGAGACGGGATCGATGCGTGGTTATCCCAATTCCATTGGCTCGTCCATATTTTTTGAGCGTCATCGAATACAGGCTTCCAAATACCATCGATATCATCACTGTTTGCGCTTAAGGGATGATTCTGCTCGTAGAGTTCCTGGGGATCGAGCCCTTCCCACCAGGTTCCCTTGCCGTCGGCTTTCGTTAATTTGCCGTCGTACGGCTTCCCGGCAAATTCACCTTTTTTATCCGATCGCTGAGAAGTTTCGAACCACGTCCATGTATGCGCGGCATGAACACTCAATCCGAACGGGAGCCCTTGCTTCTTTGCAGCTTTCGCCCAACCGGCAATAATATCTTTCTTCGGACCGACACGCACAGTGTTCCATTCCTGATACTTGCTGTTCCACATATCGAGGTTATCATGATGGTTCGCCATGGCAAAAAAGTATTGCGCTCCTACCCGTTTATAAAGCGCCACGAGTTTGTCAGGATTCCAATTCTGACCTTTCCAATCATGAATGATATCCTTAAACCCGGCTTTTGATTGGGGGCCATAGTGGGACACAAACCATTGATATTCATTGCTTCCTTCGTGATACATGAACCGGGCATACCAATCACCCTGTTCTGCCTGACAAGCAGGTCCCCAATGCGCCCAAATACCGAATTTGGCATTGCGAAACCAATCCGGCACCTGATACTGACTGAGCGATTGCCAGGTCGGCTCAAATTTTCCTTTGGCAACTTTTTCATTGTCCGGACGGATCGGAGATTGATACTTCTCCTGTGCAAAGAGCGATGCATGCAAAAGAACACTTGCGAACAATAAAATTTTCAGTCTCATAGGGATAGTTCTTCCAAATTAATGTTTGGTAATTGACTCACTGCTTTCATCTTCAGAAAAAAATTATTCTCCCGCCTGGCCGTCGAACAGCGCCAGTCCGCCGGTTGACGTCTCGCGATAGAGACTGGGCAGATCCTTCCCCGTGCGTTTCATCGTTTCAACGACTTTGTCGAAACTGATGCGGTGGCGGCCGTCGGAAAGCATCGCAAATACATTATGCTCGAGCGCGCGGGCCGCGGCAAACGCGTTGCGTTCGATGCACGGGATCTGCACCAGTCCCGCCACCGGATCGCATGTGAGTCCGAGGTGATGCTCGAGTCCCATCTCCGCGCTGTATTCGATCTGATACACGGTGCCGCCGAAGAGCTGCGTCGTTGCGGCCGATGCCATGGCACAGGCTGTTCCGATTTCGCCCTGACAGCCAACTTCCGCCCCCGCAATCGACGCGTTCGCCTTCACCACATTGCCGAAGAGTCCGGCTGTGGCGATTGCATGGTGGATCTTCTTGTCGCTAAAATTATGTTCCGTCTTTAAATAATAGAGCACGGCGGGAAGCACGCCGGATGATCCGCACGTGGGAGCAGTCGAGATCACGCCGCCCGACGCGTTCTCCTCGCTCACCGCGAGGGCGTAGGCGAAGAGCAATGCGCGCTTCCGGAGCGATTCAGTGTGACTCGACGCCTTCACGAAATACGTCGCGGCCTTGCGCGGCATATTCAATATGCCCGGCATCACGCCTTCATTCTCGAGTCCCCGCCTGATCGCATCCTGCATTACGATCCAGACCTCGTTCAGATAGTCCCACACGCCATCATCTTCAAACTCGTCGACGTATTCCCAGAACGATCGGCCATGCTTATTGCAATACCTGAGGATGTCGTTCATCGACGTTGTGGGATAGATGTTCTTCGATTCCTGCGTGCTAGTCTCGTCGACGACGGCGCCTCCGCCGATGCTGAATGCAGTCCATTCGTCGACCGTCTCCGACTGCTCGTTCAGCGCCTCGAATTTCATGCCGTTCGGATGCCGAGCAAGCACCGTCGCAGGTTCCCATTGCAGAGCGATCTCCCTCGTCTTGAACACATCGAGGATCGCGATATCGGTCAGGTGTCCTTTCCCCGTGGCTGCGAGGCTCCCATACAATGTGACCCGGTATTTCGCGGCAGCAGGGTGACGCTGCAGAAATTGTTCGGCTGCCTTGCGCGGACCCATCGTATGCGAGCTCGAAGGTCCTGTGCCAATCCTGAAAATGTTTTTGATACTTTCCATACACAGTGTCATTGATTCGGTGCGAGGGCGAAATGCTATTTCGACCAAGTGAGACGCAGCGCTTCGCGCTGCAGGCGAGATAGCATCTCGCCCTACGACAGTGTTCATTCGGTACGCGTAGCGAAATGTTATTTCGCCCAGCATTAAAAAAGCGGCATCCGCCGGAGATGACGAAAGCCGCTTCGAATCATTTCGAACCGTGGTTCCCGATTACTTGATGCCGAACATCGCCACCGAATATTGTGCGAACTGGGCCAGGGGTCCGAAATAGATGCCGAGCACGATCGTGGGCAGCAGCAGCATCACAAGCAGCACGCGCGCGAAGACGGGCGAATCGACAGTGGTCGTTTCCGTTGTCGAGTCACGCAGGAAGATATTGCGGAAGACGCGCGCATAGTAATAGAGAGAAATGACGCTGTTCAACACGCCGATGATCGCAAGCGTGATCATCTTTGCATTGATGAGCGCGGCAAAGATGTACAGTTTTCCGATAAATCCGGCCGTCGGCGGAAGTCCGGTGAGCGACACAAGGAAGATCGCCATGGCAACGGATAAAAACGGTGCGCGAGCGCCCAGTCCTTTATACGATTCCATCGTCTCGCTGCCGGTTTTATTCGCCACAAGCATGACTACATAG
>DATGXR010000064.1:0-1600 GCA_035298825.1 Bacteroidota bacterium | reverse complement strand
CACGCCGAAGCGGAAGTTCAAAGACTGAACCAGGAACTTGAGCAACGCGTGCAGGATCGCACTGCCCAGCTCGTAGCGGCGAACAAAGAATTGGATGCGTTTGCGCACTCAGTCTCGCATGATTTGCGCGCTCCGCTGCGTCACATCGACGGCTTCACGGATCTTCTTCGCGAACACTTAGCCGCCGGCCTTGATGAAGAAAGCCAGCATTATATGACAAGCATTTGCAGGGCAGCCAAACACATGGACCTGCTCATCGACGATCTCTTGTCATTCTCCCGCATGGGGCGTCAGGAAATAGCCAAGCGCCTGATCGATCTGAAGCAGCTGACTTCTGAGGTCATTCAGGGATTGGAACCGGAGACGAAAGATCGCATTGTTCACTGGCACGTAGCTGACCTCCCGACCGTGATTGGCGACCGCGCCATGTTGCGAGTTGTCCTTGTCAATCTTCTGTCCAATGCATTGAAATTTACGCAGCCTCGGCTGTCCGCCGAAATCCACGTGGGTGTGATGCCGCAGGAGCGGGAGACCGTGATCTTCGTGCGCGACAATGGCGTGGGCTTTAATATGACGTACGCCGATCGGCTCTTCGGCGTCTTTCAACGCTTGCATCGTCCTGACGAATTTGAAGGAACCGGTATCGGCTTAGCCAACGTGCGGCGGATTATCACACGGCATGGCGGATGCACCTGGGCCGAAGGCCGGGTGAATGAAGGCGCGACATTTTACTTTTCACTGCCACAACTCGATCCTGATGTATTATCTATCGACCGGTCGCCTGGAGATACATGATTTTCTTCATCAGGTAATTCGATTTCGCTTCGGTGAAATGGTCGACCGTCTGCTGCACCAGCGCCTGCGCTTCGAGCAGATCGGAGACACTGCTCACGCCATTTCGATAACTGTCATAGTTCACTTTCAGATTTTCCTCGGCCTGCGCTTTGGCTTCCTCACTCAAGAGCACCTGCTTATAGGCATCCGACAGATCCTGCCGCGATTTTTCCATTTGAAGCAGCAGTAATTCCGCATTATCCTTCATCGTGTTTTCCGCCATTTCCTCTTTCACCTTGCGCTCGGAGAGCGTGTGAGCCGCTCCCCACCAGTCGGAGATCGGTATGGACAGTGTGCCGAACACCATGCCGAATGTCCTTGCTTTCCCATCGTCAAATTTCATCGACATGCCGCTGACGCCGACACCGACTTGCGGCAGATAGTCGCCGATCTTCATCCGCGTCTGCACTTCTTCCGATCTCACCATCGCCTTCAGGAGACCATATTCGGCTCTTGTCGCAAGCGCTGCGGAATGATCCACGTAGTACGATTCCGGAATGCCGCCAGTGGCCAGTGTATCGTTGAGCACAAGCGTTGAATCGTACGGAATTCCGATGTGCTGGCAGAACGCCATCGAGGCCAGAGCGATCCCGTTTTCAAGTTTCGATTTGTTGAGCAACATCTTATTGCGCTTCAACTTTACTTTCAACAGGTCATTCTTCATGACGATCCCCGACTTGTAGGCATCATCGACCTGCTTCTGAAGACTGGCAAGCAAGGCGTCATATCTCTCGATGGTCTTCTTTTTTTCAGTGAGCGATACAAC
>DATGXR010000063.1:0-1521 GCA_035298825.1 Bacteroidota bacterium | reverse complement strand
TATCGAAGCCCTGGGCCGGGCGCGCGATGTCATCACGTCCGATGGCGTCACATATGGCGAAGCCCCTGCGAGCATGACGGACCTTTTGTCGACAGGCCCGTTTAAGCCGATCGCGCCTGGTGAGTCGATCACGATTGCCTTCGCGATCATCGCCGCCAAGAAAGCGGGCAATGATGCGTCGAGCAACGATTACAAGAATCCGAATATGCGCCGGACGCTGTATTCGAATGCAAGCTGGGCGCAGCAGGCGTACGACGGCGAGGACCTGAACGGCAACAACAAGCTGGATCAGGGAGAGGACATCGACGGTAATGGAGGGCTCACTCGGTTTTCGCTTCCGCAGCCTCCGCGCCAACCACGCGTGCACGCGGTCGTCGAGAATCAGCATGCCACAATCTACTGGGACCGTGTGCAGGCAGAGCAGAGTTTCGATCCGATCAGCCGCAAATACGATTTCGAAGGCTACCGCATCTATCGCTCAGCCGCGGGTGCCGATATCGCAAATCCGGAAAACTTCTTGACATCGATGCAGCTTGTCGGGGAATTCGATCGTGCGGACGACAACGTGGGATACAACACCGGATTCAGC
The DNA here is from genome assembly GCA_035298825.1 of Bacteroidota bacterium. Classification (GTDB taxonomy): domain Bacteria; phylum Bacteroidota; class Ignavibacteria; order UBA10030; family UBA8401; genus CAISDA01. The sequence goes on along the minus strand of DATGXR010000063.1, from coordinate 932 downwards.
AAGATCAAACTTGACAAACCGAAAAAATTCGACGGCGACACGACCGAATACTGGTATCAATTTCCGCCGAAGGACGATCCGATTACGAGCATGAACGGATGGCAGTACCTGTACGGCATCTCGGCGTTCGATGCCGGCGATTCGGCAAACGGACTCTCGAGCCTCGAGAGCGCAAAGATCATCGTGCGCGTCGTGCCCGGCACGCCCGCCACATCCGCTGCATCGGATGAGATCGGCGTGTATCCGAATCCTTACTATGCCAATGCGGCATGGGACAAACCGGGCGAACGTTCGCGCAAAATTTATTTTACGAATCTTCCGGCGCAGTCCGATATCACGATCTTCACGATGACGGGCGACGTGGTGGCGGAGTTGCATCACGATGCGGCGACATACAACGGAGCCGGCATCAAGTGGTTCGATGATTTTGCGGGACTGGCTGCGAAACCTCAATTCGCGGGAGGAGAGCATGCGTGGGATCTGATCACGAAGAACGATCAGGCTATTGCCACAGGGCTGTATCTTTTCACGGTGAAAGATTTATCGAACGGTGCGATCAAGCGCGGAAAATTCGTCATCGTGAAATAATTTTCAAGCATTGAAGCGACATAAAAATACTCATGTGGAGGATTGAACTATGAAAAAACTATTACTCGTTGCACTTGCCGTGCTGGCGATCGGCTCACTGGCCTTCGCTCAGAATTATCCGTTGAAGACGTTGCTGCAGATCCAAACGATCAACAAGGATTCTCTTGCCAAGGCCGATCAGCTCGGCATCGGTGTGAACGCGCAGTGGCTCCTGCAGACATCGCCTCTGAAAGATTCGCTCGTGACAGTCGTGGCGCTTGTCACTGTGCCGCCGCATGTGATCACATACACCGCCACCGGAAAAACGATGTGCCTTGTCGATACGGGTGCCAACGGTTACAAGC
>DATGXR010000062.1:0-2793 GCA_035298825.1 Bacteroidota bacterium | reverse complement strand
CATTGGAGGCAACTGCGGCATCTATGAAGGGACGATCGTCAAAAAACGCGCGGTGCTCGCTTCGGGCGTCCTCATTACGGCATCGACGCCGGTCTACGACTGCGTCAACGAGACCGTGATCCGCAAGGATGAAAACGGGTCTGTGGTGATTCCGGAAAATGCGGTTGTCGTTGCCGGCACACGGGCGCTTGCGGGCTCGTTTGCAAGCGCCCAGCATCTGGGTGTGTACACGCCGTTGATCGTCAAGTACCGCGACAACAAGACCGATGCGCGCACGGCGCTCGAAGAAAGCCTGCGATAACAACGGATCCTCATGCGCGATATCAGCTTGTCCGCTTCGCCTTCGCCTGTTCGGAAGGCGAGGCGGATCCGAGCGCGTGCGCGATTAAGCCTCGCGTATGCGCTTAACGACGTTGAAGCGATTGTACCCGTTTGCCCCGTACGGATCAAGTTTCGCGGTCCAGGATTTTTCAAGCGTCTCGAGCGCGACGCTCATGTTCACATCCGGATCCACCTTGACTGTCTCGAGCACTTCGAAGACGAACGCGTCGGGACCCAATTCATTCCAATCCTTCTGCAGCTCCTTGTTGCTGTGAACTCCGGTCGAGAGTGCGAACCGGTGCTTGTTCCACGGACCGTGAAGATTCAAACTGCTTCCTAAAAGAATCCTTCCTGTTTGCGTGTTGCGTATCTGATAGACTCCCGATGTGGGCGGCGTCTGTTTGTAGCGTGTCTTGATGTCCTTGTATGATTCCATATTCGAATTTCCTGGGTCCGATTGCGCAGGCGTGCTCCTGTGCCATGAAGCGGCGTGTGCAAGCGTGCCTTCCGGCTGTGTGCGTATATAGCGCTGATGTTCGCGCGTGAAATATCCCTCGTCGACCAATTCCCGGCGGATCGTGCAGTAATCATCATATCCCTGTGCGATCTCCGCATCGACCTCCGCCTCGGCGTATGTGCGGCCCGGCGTGAAGCGCTGCGCGAAATGATCGAGCACGATGAGGCGCTTTTTCTTCTGCGTGGGAAGCTGCTTCAAACGCCCGCCGCGCATGAACGACGAGAGCACTTTGCGCCTGTAGGCCTCGAGCCGCGAATCGTGCACCAGCGCCAGCTCGTCGCTGAACGAGACAAGATCCCTCAGGCGCAAGCCTAAGAGCGAGTCGTTGAGCGCATAGAGCATGTAATACTGCTCCTTGCGGCGGTGGACGATTCCCGCATGCTCCAGCTTGTTCAAATGGAAGGACACCGTGGACGGCGTGATCTTGAGCTGAACGGCGAGCTCCTCACCGTAGCACGGCCGCTCGTGTAACAGGTTGAGCAGCTCGAGTCGTGTTTCATCGGCAAGCGCTTTGAGCACGGTGAGTGTGTGCTTCCGTTTCATGGACGTCCCTATGCTTCCGTTGTGACGTGATAATTATGTTACGATGGATATCGAATCAAATATAAGGCAAATTTTCTCCATTGTCAATATGATTCGATGAATATCGTATTAAAAATTTCGGCGAGCTTCTTTATGCCGTTTAATCTTTCCTTTTCTCTTAGTATATTCACTGGCGCTTCGTTTCTCATCCGTGTGAGCGCGCGATTGCAATTCTTCCGCCTCTGTGCGTGTTAAGGATGTATCATATGATCAATGACAAATCTCCAGAGGCCGCTATGAAAAAAATTACAATCGTGTGTTGTTTTCTATTACTGTGCTGTGGTGCAGGGACCCGGCATCTGCAGGCGCAATCGGCCGCCGTGGGGGCAATGCTCAATGCGGTTTCAGCCGACACGCTCATGACGTACGACGCCGCGCTCGAGCGGGCTTCGGGCTACTACAGCCGCGTGGCCTTCACGCCCGGCAACGATTCAAGCGTGCAGTACATCCTTCGCACGCTCAGACTGAATCCGAAAGTGACGCGCGCCGGTCTCGATACGGTCCATGTCGATTCGACTGACTTCGGCGTCAATGCCGCCAAGCCTCCGTACGACAAGCAACCGCTCTATAATGTGTACGCGATGATTCCGGGTGTGAAAGATCCCATGACGGCCGTCGTCATCGGGGCCCATCTCGATACCTATGCGGGAAAAGAATCGACCTGGAGCGCGCAGTGGTCGTCGATCCGCGCTCCGGGCGCGGACGATAACGGCACGGGCGTATCGACCGTGCTCGAATCGGCGCGGATTTTCGGCGGCGCGGCCGCCTCGGGATATTCGAACGACTATACGCTCATCTTCGTCGCATTCAACGCCGAAGAAGCGGGCGTGATGTATCCCCGGTATCTTTACGGCAGTCTCCATTTTGCCGCCCGGCTCAAAGCCGAAGGCTACAAGATCGCTGCGATGATCAATATCGATATGACGGGATTCAATCAGAAGCTCACGGCGGATATAGTGACCGATCAGCCTTCGAGCGCGATTGCCGCATCGGCGGTCGATGCCAATGCGCGCTACGGACTCGGACTGTCGATGAATGCGCCGCCGTTTGTCTACGCCACGTACTCGGACCACAGCTCGTTCTGGGCATATGGATTTCCCGCCATCCTGTTGATCGAACATGCACCGCCCAATCAGAGTTCGTCGAACTATACGATCAACACGCTCTATCATACTTCGCACGATACGCTCGGGGCGGTCAATCCCGTGCTTGTGAAAAAAAGCGCGCAGCTGGCGATCGCGACGGCTGCCGCGTATGCCGCGCCGACCGGATCGGCATCCGCCGTGCAGCGGCTCGACGAACAAACGCCGCACGGATTTCAACTCGAACAGAATTTTCCCAATCCGTTCAATCCATCGACCACGCTTCGCTTT
>DATGXR010000061.1:0-1592 GCA_035298825.1 Bacteroidota bacterium | reverse complement strand
GTGTCGAAAGAACTTTCCGCACTCATGGGAGTGCCGGTGAAAGAAGGCGGGAACTCGAATTTCGTGGGACTTCAATTCGAAGTGATGAAACAGCGGTACCTCGGCGCGCATGGACATTTGGCGATCGGCACGAATTTCATCGACAGGGCGGTCGCGTATATGGAACGCAGCGGCTACGCGATACGGAATGAGACGAGGAATGTCAAGAACGGCAAGCTCGCCGCAGTCTATATTGAAAAAGAAATCGGCGGGTTCGCGCTGCACTTGCTTCAAATTTGATTGTTCGGCATGACCATCCATCGACACACAGCATCAGATAAAGGAACATAAGTACATGGCAAAACACAAGATAGTGACATTTGGAGAGATTATGCTGCGCCTGTCCACACCCGGTTTCAGCCGTTTCGTGCAGGCTCAGCAGTTTGATATTAATTACGGCGGAGGCGAGGCGAACGTGGCGGCATCGGTTTCGCAATTCGGACTCGAAGGCTGCTTCGTGACAAAACTTCCGAAGCATGAGATCGGCGAAGCGGCTGTCAACGAGCTGCGCCGTTACGGCGTGAACGTTGATCATATCGTCCGCGGCGGCGATCGTCTGGGCATTTATTTCCTCGAAACGGGAGCGAGTCAGCGCGCATCAAAGGTTATCTACGATCGAGCGAACGCCTCGGTGTCTGAGATCAAACCGGGCGAGATTGACTGGACCACTGTGTTTAAAGGCGCCTCGTGGTTCCATTGGACGGGCATCACGCCTGCGATCGGGAAGAATCTTCAGGAGATCCTGAAGGAAGCATGTAGCGCTGCCAGAAAGCTCGGCGTCACTGTGAGTGCCGATCTCAATTACAGGAAGAAGCTCTGGACTGAGAAGGAAGCACGTGCCGTCATGATTCCGCTCATGGAATATGTGGATGTGTGCATCTCGAACGAGGAGGACGCAGATAAATGTCTCGGCATGAAAGCCGGGGACACGAACGTCGAATCGGCTTCGATCGACGAAAGCGGATACGCCTCGCTCGCACAGTCGCTCAAGAAAAAATTCAACTTCTCGACAGTCGCGATCACGCTGCGCGAGAGTTTTTCGGCGTCGCGCAACGGCTGGAGCGCCATGCTCGTCGACGACAAGGACTGCACTGAACCGTACCGCTCGAAGCAGTACGACATACAGATTGTCGACCGCGTGGGCGGAGGCGACTCGTTCGCAGGCGGACTCATCTACGGCCTGCTCATGAAATCGTCGAGCAGGGAAGCGCTCGAATTTGCAGTGGCTGCATCGTGCCTGAAGCAGACGATTCCCGGCGATTTCAATCATGTGAGCGTCGCGGAAGTCGACGCGCTCGCCAAGGGAAGCGGCTCGGGACGCGTCGAACGATAACGAAACAGAGATTCCAGGGGCCTCATCGGGGCCCCTGGCGCTGTTCCGGCACAGTCCGCCGAAGAATACCGAATCCAGTTCCAATCGCCGCATCGGGCCCGCAACCAAGCCCTCCCTCAACAGTCAATCCTCCCTTTAGGAATTCCCCCGCAACAGTGGCACGCACGAATCAATGGAATTAATCCTTCTTTCATCCCATCGGCTGATTACAACCGCACGC
>DATGXR010000060.1:0-45277 GCA_035298825.1 Bacteroidota bacterium | reverse complement strand
CATCAGAAGATCACCGAATACCTCATCGAGTCGATCGATGCGATGCACGTGTGGTAGGCGTGTCACTCATCAGCGTGCGGGCACGCATATCTCGTGTCACTGATTGATCGCGCGCGCGGATCTCGGGGGCGATGTTGCGTTGCACATGCTTGGCACTCGGGTTTTTCAACGAATAATTCGCGATATTCATCCACGGGGATGAATCACATCCTGCTTCGCGCACAGGGAATTCACGACGACAATTCAAACACATCATCCATATGACTTATATTCCAGCCTCCGACCGCTACACACAGATGACATATCGCCGCTGCGGGACAAGCGGACTTAAATTGCCGGCTGTCTCGCTCGGCTTGTGGCAGAATTTCGGCGACCGCGACGTCCGCACGAATTACAGGGCCATCCTCTGGAAGGCGTTCGATCGCGGCATTACGCATTTCGATCTCGCCAACAATTACGGCCCGCCGTACGGCTCGGCCGAAGAAAATTTCGGACGCATTCTTTCTGAAGAATTTTCCGCGTATCGCGACGAGCTTGTGATTTCGACGAAGGCGGGATACGACATGTGGCCGGGACCCTACGGCGACGGCGGCTCTCGGAAATATCTCCTGACGAGCCTCGAACAGAGTCTGCGCAGAATGCGGATCGATCACGTGGATATTTTTTATTCGCACCGGCCCGATCCCGAGACGCCGCTTGAAGAAACCATGGGAGCGCTCGCCCATGCCGTGCATCAGGGCAAGGCGCTCTACTGCGGACTTTCAAACTATCCGGCCGAGCTGACACAGCGCGCCGTGACGCTCTTAAAAGAAATGGGCGCGCCGTGTCTCATCCATCAGCCCAAGTACTCGATGTTCGTGCGATGGGTGGAAACGGGTCTGCTCGATGTGCTCGAAGCAAACGGGATCGGCTGCATCGCCTTCTCGCCGCTGGCCCAGGGATTGCTCACCGACAAGTACATCACGGGCATCCCGGCGCACTCGCGCGCCACGCACGAAAATGCCACGCTCCGTCAGCAGGATATCACAGACAGCCGCCGCACAGTGCTCGTGAAGCTCAATGAGATCGCACACCGGCGCAATCAGACGCTGGCGCAAATGGCCCTGGCGTGGGTGCTGAAAGATCGCCGCGTGACATCCGTGTTGATCGGGGCAAGCAGCACTGCGCAACTGGAGGAAAATCTCGCCTCGCTGGGTCACACGGAATTTTCACCGGATGAGTTGACAGCGATCGAAACGGCGCTGACCGAACAGTAATTCAATACGAGTCGATGAGACTCACAACGCGGATTTTTCTTTCGATCTCCCGGATATTCTTCTGATCGGTCGCGAATGTGAGTGTTTTGATTTCGTTCGGGAGAAGATCGAAATAATTATCGCTGAAGAACCCATCGACGTCGGGACAAGTCAGATGGACGTGTTTGGCGAGCGTGGATGAGAAAATCGAAAGCTCGAATCCGTTTTTCATCGGCTTCGACGTGATCGTGTAGGCGGGCACTTCAAGCTCGAGGTCTTTCGGTGGGACGAAGTAGGAGAAGTTTTCTGCCTTCAATCCTGCAAGCGTCGTGAACCGGCTCACCAAAACGACGCGGCGTTCATCGGCCGTGCCAAGCAGTTCGTGTTTCGGCAGTGTCGCACAGACGCGGCTCGTGTTCGCTCGCATGGTGACAGGATACGTTGTCACAAACAGGATCTTGCCCGAAAATTCCCGGAGCACGATCGACACATCGCCCCACACCGACTCGGGTTCGTCAGAGACGATGTGGAATTTCACCGAATCCTCTTCGATCTTCGGCGCAATGAGCACCGGAGCAAAAAATTTCTTCGCCGCATAGTGCAGCGCCTTCCACTTGCCATAGTAATCGATGCTCGACCACGATGCCACAGGCCAGCAGTCGTTGAGCTGCCAATAAAGACTTCCCATGCAATACGGCATGGCCCGTCTGTGCGATTCAGCGGCCGTCTGCACGCCGAGTGACTGCAGGATCTGGCTCACGTACAAAAACGAGGAAAAATCCTTCGGCTTCCGAAAATAGCGATCCATATACGTTTGGATCAACCGATGACCGTAGCGTTTGTCGCGGCGGTTGTCGGCCATGCAGCGCTGATGCGAAAGCATGACGGTCGAGTCAAATTCGCGGTCTTCACTCTCCGAAAATTTTTCGATCGACGCAAGTTCCGGATACGATTGGAATCCGTATTCGCTCACGAACCGTGCAATGTGCGCTTCGTACTGCTCGAACGGCTCCTTCCCATGCCACACGCCCCAGTAATGAATGTCGCCGTCTTCCGGCCCCTGACTCTCGAAGCCTGCGCTCGGACTCGTCGGATGATAATAGCGGGTCGAGTCGGCGATCGTCAGGGCTTCGGGGATCGTCTCGTAATACAATTTTTTCAGATTCGATTCGGCCGCCGCTCGCTCACACGCTGAATATTGTTCCTTCCATCCCCACTGCTCCCACCCCGCTTCATTTTCATTGTTGCCGCAATAGAGTGCGATCGATGCATGATTTCTGATGCGCCGGATGTTGTCGATCACTTCCTGCTTCACGCTCGAGAGAAACGCCTCGTCTCCCGGATACATCGCGCAGGCAAACAGCATATCCTGCCAGATGAGTATGCCGTATTTGTCGCACAGGTCGTAGAATGAATCATCCTCGAAGATGCCCCCGCCCCAGACTCTGAGCATGTTCATATTGGCTTCGGCCGCCGATTTCACGATAAGTTCATGCCGATGGTGTGTGACGCGGTTCTGGAAATTATCCAATGGAATATAATTGGCGCCTTTCATAAAAACGGGCACGCCGTTTAACAGCACGTACATGCTCGTGCCTGAAGCGTCCTTTTCACGAACGATTTGGAGCGATCGCACCCCGAGCTCCGATTGATAGGTATCGGTCCTGGAGCCTCCTTCCGAAGCGACCACGGCCGTATACTGATACAGATATGGCGCTCCCAATCCGTTCGACCACCAGAGCCGGGGACGGCGGAGTGCGCCTTCAAGCGTAATCGCGTTTCGGCCGCGCTTCAATTGCTGTTTGACGGAGCACAACGTGACGGTATCGGCCGTGATCGTGATCGCCACCGTCTGATCGCACGTCGATTCGATTTCAAGATCCGTCGCAATGATCGCTTCCTTCGGACCGGTCTCGGGCTGACGAATCTGCACCTGAGTGATCCGGAACAAGTCCCAGGCTTCCAGCACGATCGGCTTCCAGATGCCGCACGTCACAAGCCGCGGTCCCCAGTCCCAGCCGTAATGAAACTGCGCCTTGCGCGAATACATTGCCACGCGCGGCTCGCCCTGATCGTTATTCGGAAGCGCCTGCAGTTCGAAGGGCGCCGCGTTGTATTTCGGAATGGTTTCATCGAACACGTTGCGAAAAAATAGCGTGATCTTATTCTCACCCGGCTTCAACATGGGGGTCGCGTCGGCGCGCCATTGGCGGAACATATTGTCGGCGCTCAACAACAGCGAGTCGTTCACGTACACCTTCGCATACGTGTCGAGTCCGTTGAACACAAGCTCGAGATTCTCATGCTCAAGCAACTCGGGCGTGCAGACGAAATGCGTCTGATAGACCCAGTCGGTTTCGCCCACCCATTGAATGTCGTGTTCGTTCGTGCCAACGCAGGGATCCGGTATCAGGCATTCGGCCAACAGATCCGTATGCACGCAGCCCGGTACCGCAGCCGGACGCCAAATATCATTGAGCGCGTCGCGAAATTGCCATCCGGAGGAAATCTCCTGTTTGAACACTGTTGATGATTGATTCTTTTTCATCGTCGCCCCATACGCGCTTTGTCTAAGCGAGCATCATTCCCGAAAAAAATTTTTTACACTGCACATGCACTCCCCATCTTACCGCTTCACAAACGGCGTCTGCGCCGAAAGCGAATCAGCCGAACCGAGCCGGTTCATGAGCCGGGCATGGGCTGTGATGATCGACAGTGTCGATCGATCGGTGTCGAAAATCGAGTTGACGCCCTGCGGCTCCTGCGGCGGATCACCGACGAATGAATCGCCTGCTTTCCACATATAGTCCGCATTCTGCGTCCTGCCTTCTCCTCCCCACGCCCAGAAGTTTGAACCGGCCATGGGACTTCCGGCACGCGCCGAATCGTAGATCACACCATAAATGCATTTGAAATATCGGTCGCGCGCCGTCGTAGGCGAGCCCGGCGCAAAGGCCCCCGTATCGCGCCCGAGTCCGAACTCTTCAAGCACGATCGGTTTGTTCAACGCGCGCGCATATCCAAGATGCTTGCCGATATAGGCGATTGCCTTCTCCTGCGATGAAGGCAGCGTTTGTTCGAATCGTTTCGGATCGAACCATCCCCAGTTGAGCGGCCAGACATGCATCGTGAGATAGTCGATCGATCGTGAAGCATGGGCCGTGAGATAACACTCCTGGCTTAGCACGCTTCCTGCCAATCCTTCGTTCCCCGATGAGACCAGATGATTCGTATCGAGCGAATGAAGATAGGCGGCGGTCTGGTCGATCCACCGCGAGTACGACGGGATGTTCGCCTCTCCCTCGGGTCCGTCAGTTCCCGGGCGCGGCTCGTTGGCCAGCTGCCAAGACATGATTGACGGGTCGTGCATATACATTCTGCCGTTGAAGGTATTGACCCTTGTGACGATGCGTTTCACATATGCCCGAAACAGGGCGTTCGCTTTTTCGTTGCGATAGAATCCGGCCGAATAATTCATGAATTTCGCCCATCCGTCGACTTCCGGATCGAGCGTCGGCGTCGAATCGGCCCATGCCACATACTGCGACATCCCGCCGGACCATTCCCAGTAATTGGTCAGATAGAGCACGGCCTTCATCTTGCGCTTTGCCATTTCAGCGAGCACGAAATCAAGTCCCAACAAAAGCGAATCGTCCACCGACTCCGGTGAGCGCAGGATGGCAGGTTTCACGGAGCGAATTTTATGTGAATACTCTGATCCGGCCAGGATGCGAAGATTCGTCACACCCAGTTCTGAAAGCGAGTCCAATTCCCGTTTGAGTCTCGGGCGGTCTCCTGTGGCTCCGGGCGAGCCAAGATACGCCCCATACCAAAGATTCGTTCCCGCATAATAATACGGGCGGTCATTGAGTGTAAAATGCGAGCCTTGGACTTTTACATATCCCTCGTGTTCACTAAACGGCCACATGCCCGCACATCCGGCGAAGAGCATGCCAAGTGCCGACACGATGATGACTGTCAGATGCTTCATACAAACCTGGTCCCTAAAAAAAACGTTACTTTGTGTGTGCGCGGTGAAATGAATGCGGAATATACTCAAAGTTGCGTTCCACGATTTCAAAGTGAGAATTCGCATATTCATAGGCTTCAATTTTCATTCCAAGTTTTAGGGATGTGACAGATGCCCAAAAATCTCACGATTTTGAAGGCACAAGCATCAGCTGGCCTCCAAAGTGCGACGCAAACGCTTATCAAAATCATAACTTCTTATTATTTTTATAATGCGGAGAAAAAAATCGATTTTACTTTGAGCGCACCAAAGAGTATTTTATACGTGCCAATGAGAGACTGCCCTCACTTATTTTCGTCACCGTCTTTTTTTTCGATTCGCCTTATGATGCCTCTTGTCGTCCTATTTGCGCTCATTGCCTTATGTGTGTCCGCACTCCATGTGCTTCCCTTTCATCCGATCGTCTCCTATACGATTGCGTTCATGGGCTCATCGGCGCTTTTTTTACTCGCCGCATACAGGCTCTGCAAAACTGAGCTGAAAGATACAATTGTCTACGCGATGATCGGACTCGCACTCTGCGTGCGTCTCTTATTTATTGCGGCTCAGCCTGTGGGATCGGACGATCTCTACCGGTATGTCTGGGACGGGAATGTGCAGTCGCATGGCATCAATCCCTATGCGTACGCGCCTGCAGCCCCGGAGCTTGCGCATCTGGCCACCGAAAAAATTCCGTCGCTTGTGAATCATCCGGAGATGAAGACGATCTATTTCCCGCTGAGCGAGTGGGTTTTTTATCTGTCGTATCGGCTAAGCGGCGAGGAGGCGTGGGGAATCAAACTCTTGTTGTTTCTCTCGGAAGTGTGCGCGCTTGGCGGGTTGTGGCTGCTCCTGCAGCGGCTCGATGTGCCGCGGAGGTTCATGCTCATCTATGCGTTCTGTCCCATGCTGATCTTCGAGTACGCGATCGATGCCCACGTCGACGGATTCGGCCTGCCGTTGCTTGTCTTCGCACTCTATGCATATTTCGGAAAGAGAAAACTGCTCTCGATGGTCCTTCTGGGATTGTCTCTCTCGATCAAGCCGACGGCCCTTGTGCTTTTACCCGTCTTCTTCTTCGCCGAAAAGCAGTGGAAGCAGCGCTTCACCATCTCGCTTGTTCCGCTGCTTGTGCTCGGCATCCAGTTCGCACCCTACATGTTCTCGGCGCAGCCCTTTGAGTCGCTCTCGACATTCACGAAGAACTGGACATTCAACGGATTCGTCTTTAATGCGCTCAACTGGTATGTGGCCGACAATCAGCGCACACGGTTGATCTGTTCGGTGATCCTGGCGATCCTCGTTGTGATCCTGTCGGTATCGAAACGCGAGTTGTTCGACAAGCTGTATTACGCGCTGCTGCTGCTCTTGCTGTTGTCGCCCGTAGTGCATCCATGGTATGTCGGATGGCTTGTGGCGCTGCTGCCGGCGGCGCGCAAGTGGAGCGGATTGGTTTTCGTGAGCACGCTCAGCCTGACCTGCTTCACGTACATCAGCTATCAGCTCCATGGCGTCTGGAGCGAGGAGCCCGTTGTATGGCTGAGCGAGTACATCCCGGTGATCGCCCTGATGGGAATGGAACTTGCTTCGACCCGCGTTGCCTTCTTCAGGCGCTTCGAGTGTGCCAGTAGTGGTCGAGACTGAAGATGCCCGATCCTCGCACCATCACGAACAGGAACAAGAAGCAATAGAGCACTGCCAGCTCGCCGCCGTTGAGCAGCGGGAGCGCCGCCTTCGGCGCATGCACCGTCCAAAAGGCATACGCCATCTCTCCGCATGCAAGAAATGCAGCCCAGCGCGTGAAGAGTCCCACTGCGATCAGCACACCGCCAAAGAATTCGATCGAGCCGGCGATGTTCATCATATAGCCCTGGATCGGAAAGCCGGCAGAAGGAATGTCGAAAAGTTTTTGCGATCCATGCCATAAAAATAAAAATCCCGCAACAATGCGAAGGATGGCATAGGCCTGCGGCTCGTATCGTGATAGAAGGGGCATAACGTTTTTTCACCTCCGTTGTTCTCTTCACTTCATAACACGCGCCGACTCAAAGGTGTTTCTGTATTTGGAAGGTTTTTTCGGGGCCAATCTCTCTCTCTCCTTGGACTGGCCGGAGAGAGAGCGAGAAAGAGTTGCGGGGAATTCAGGCGGGGGGGGAACTCTTGGGCTAATCGCCGCCCATTGCCGTCACATTGATATCGGGGGAATCGATCAGATTAAACATGGTGCCAATATTACGGAAACTCCAATTGACTTTATTGCTTAAGACGATGATCGACGTCTTGTCTTCGCGTCGTCGCACGTAGAGCGAATTATATCCTCTCCACCATCCGGCGTGATAAATGATCTTCGAGCCTCCATCCATTTCCTTGATGCGCCAGCCGTAGCCGTAATTGGTATTGTGTCGATAATCGTGCGAGATCGGTGTGAACGCTTCTTCAAGCGTCGACTGCCTGACCAGTGCCTCGGTGTAGAGCGCCTGATCCCACTTGAACATATCTTCAACAGTCGAATAGATGCCCTTGTCACCGACGACGCCGCCGAGGAAATCTTCGAAAACGGGTCTGCGATTTTTATCGTGTCCGATTGTCCTGCCGGGCAGAACGGGGCGCGTCACATTCGGATTGAAGACGTATGTGTTATGCATCCCGAGCGGCGTGAAGACATGCTGCTGCATGAACTCGTCAAACCTCATCCCTGACACCTTTTCGACGAGCGCAGCCAACACGGCATATCCTGTATTCGAGTAACAATAGCGCTGATCGGGCAGGAATTCAGCCTTCGGCGTGTAGCGCGTGAGCATGTCCATCACATCGGCATTCGAAATGTATTCCTGGTGCTTGTCGCGATATTTCGCGGCGAACGACATGTAATCAGGCAGTCCGGACCGGTGTGTCAGGAGTTCGCGTATCGTGATATGCTGGTAGGGAAAATCGGGAAAATATTTTTGCAGCGTGTCGCTGAAATTCACTTTTTGCTGATCATGGAGGATCATCACGGCCACCGAGGTAAACTGCTTCGAGACCGAGGCCAGTTGGAATTCTGATTCGATCGAGAGAGGCGTCCGGCGTCTGAGATCCGAATATCCAAATGCATGCTTGTAGAGCACCTTGCCGTTATGCGACACGAGCACATTGCCGTTGAATCCCCGCTGTGACGACAAGATGGCAAAGAGCGAATCGAACCGTTCCGCAATGCGGTTCTGCGTTCGATCGGGATACATGGTAGACGGAGTGACTGGAGAAATGCCGGCTGGCTCTCCCGTGTGATGAAAACACAACGCGGAGAGAAAATATGCGTAGAAAAATAAATTTGCCATAATGCTCACATCTGGTAAAAAATAGTGCCTTTACACAATGTAGAAAAAAAAAGTCTACGGTGCCACTCACCCACACCACTATAATTGAATCATCGGCAGAAAATGAAATTTCTTTAGGCCTCATGTGGAACTTTTCACAAAAATTTTTCATTATAATTATGTGCTCAATCATCTTATCACCACGTCATCGCTCAAATGAAGTCACCTGATCGGACATCCGTTATTCGCCTCACACAGCCGCTGCCGTTGTACGCCTTTGGGTGTTGTCGCTAAAGAAACACCCGGTTCATTTCCTGCCCTTCCTCGATCACAGACACACACGTTGTGCGGCATTCTCCGATTGCGCGTTGTGGCATCCTTCAGGACAAGAACCGTTTTATCGCCACTATCGGCTCAAAATAAATGAGGAGACACGTTGTATGAGACACTCACAAATTATCGATCACAATGCGTTGAAATTCAATCAGCTCTCGATTGTCACGCTGACGACACTTGGATTCATTCTGAATGCGCCTGTGCTTCCGGCATTCGTTTCACTGGTGCTCATCGGCGGATCGCTCACGCCGCGACTGGCGCTCTTTAAATTACTTTATCGACACGCGATCCTCCGCCTCGGACTCATGCGAAGCCATATCGTGGAAGAAGCTTCAGCCCCGCATGAATTCGCGCAGCTGTTGGGCGGCCTTGTGCTCGGCTCGGGAGTCGCATTTCTCTTTCTTGGATCGGAAGTGACTGGATGGGCGCTTGCATGGATTGTGATTTTCCTTGCGCTGGCTAATCTGCTCTTTGGATTCTGCGCCGGATGCTTCATCTATTTCCAACTGGGCAGGCTTGGGCTTCCCGGATTCACACCGAACGCCTCGCATCCGACACCCGTTTCGAAACAGGAAGGCGAATAACATGGTTTCACCGCCTTTTGACCGGATGATCGCCTCGGCGCTGCTTGTGGTCTGTTTTGCTCTCCTTGTCAAGGCAATTGCCTTCGCACGACGTCGCGCCCTCAAGAATGTCACGGTTGCGCACTTGCTGCCCTTCAAAAAAGAAGGCGCAACTGAACCGACTCTTTTGTATTTTTGGAATACGGGATGCTCCCAGTGCCCTTCCCAGGAGCGTCAGATTGAAGAGGCCAGGACGCGTCTGAGTTCGAGCGGACGATCGCTCACCGTCCTAAAACTCAACGCGCTGGAAGAGGAATTGCTTGCTCGGCAATTACATGTGATGACAGTGCCGACCACGATATTGCTCGATGCAGACGGGAAAGTCGCCGCCACAAATCCCGGTCTGACCCCGTGGCAGCGGATTGTCGAAGAATTTCACTCGATGGGAGAAGACGTGTCACAGACACGCTCGCGAAAAATAAATACGGTGAAATGTGATGCCTGAATTTTCAAGCGACGAACTGAACAGATACAGCCGGCATCTCATCCTGCCCGAAGTGGGACTCGAGGGGCAATGCCGATTGCGCAATGCCAGTGTGCTCGTTGTGGGCGCAGGCGGACTCGGCGCGCCGGCATCCCTGTATCTGTGCGCAGCCGGCATCGGACACCTGGGATTGATCGATTCGGATGCGGTCGAGTTGTCGAATCTCCAACGCCAGATCCTCTACGGCACGCAAGACATCGGCAGACCGAAGATCTTGGCCGCCCGTGAACGGCTCCTGGCAATGAATCCGCAGATAGATATCACGCCCTATCACACGCGGCTCTCGAGCGCCAATGCGATGGAGATCCTGAGCGCGTATGATGTCGTTGTCGATTGCTCGGATAATTTTCAGACACGCTACCTGATCAATGATGTATGCGTGCTCTTGGGAAAAGCACATGTCTACGGATCGATTTACAGGTTCGAAGGACAGGCAAGCGTGTTCCGGAGCGGAGACGGCAGCGCATGCTACCGCTGCCTCTACAGCCGACCGCCAGCGCCTGAACTGGCAGGCTCGTGCGCCGAAGCAGGCGTGCTCGGCGTGCTGCCGGGCATCATCGGATCGATCCAGGCCACTGAAACATTGAAGATCATTCTGGGCGGCGGCGAACTGCTCACTAACCGGCTTCTCATTGTCGACGCTTGGACGATGCACATCCAGGAAGTTGCATTCGCCAAAGATCCCTCATGCCCCGTCTGCGGAACACATCCCAGTATCAATACGCTCATCGACTATGAGACGTTCTGCAATCGGCAGGCATCGTCCTCGGCCGTCGAGCAGGAGACCGCATCTGCAGTCACGGAGATTTCCGCCTCGCAGCTCGATGAATGGATCGATGAGCGTTCGGCGGATATACAGATCATCGACGTGCGCGAGCCGCTTGAATATGCGCAAAAGCACATTCCCCGCTCAATACTCATCCCGTTTGATGAACTCCTGGCGCGGCGCGCGGAGATCGATCCCTTGCGCACCACGGTGATGGTCTGCACAATCGGCGTGCGCAGCGCGCGCGCCATTGCGCTCTTGCGCCATGCAGGTTTCGCGGGACGTCTTGTCAATCTGCGCGGCGGCATCACGGCATGGATGAAGGCCTCCGATCCCGGCGCACCGGTGCAATGACTCCTGCGCTACGTCTTGAATTCGACGCGCGTCTTGAACGTCTTTTCGAAGAGTTCTTTCTTGCGTTCGGCGCCCCAGAGTTCAAGCTCGTCCCCGCCCGTGTGATGCCTGATAATCATCTGCGTGACGCCTGAACGATTGCCCTTCCTCACGACTTCGATCTCTTTGATGACTCCCATGTGCGTGCGGTCGAGTCCGTCTGCAATGCGAAGAATGGAGGCGAGCTTGTGGACCACGTCCTGTTCATCGGGATCGAGCCTGTTGTATCCTTCATGCTTGACTTTGGGATGGCTTTTACGGTGATAGCGCGCAATGTTGGCGACAATCTCCTTCTCGTTTTCTGTAAACCCCAGGAGTTCGGCGTTGCGAATCAGATAATACGAATGGCGGTGGTGCTGCGCGTGGGACACGAAGAGTCCCACTTCGTGCAGGATCGCCGCCGACTCGAGATACATACGTTCTGTGGCTCCAAGATGATGCAGCGCTTCGGTCTGATCGAAGATCTGAAGGGCAAGCTGCGCCACCTGACGCGCATGTTTTTTTTCATACCGGAACTGTTCGGCGATATGGAGCACGCTTGCAAAGCGGATGTCATGCAGATGGTCGAGCCGCCGTGTGCGGAAAAATTTTTCGATCGTGTCGAGAATGATCCCTTCGCGCAGGGCGAAATCCGACACGGTCATCGACTTGAGCGACAGCACTTCGAAAATCTCATCAATGATCAACGCCCCCGCCACGATGATGTCGGCGCGCGAGGGATCGAGTCCTGGAATGAGGCTGCGTTCCTCGGCGTCGCGGCAAGCGAGGATCCGTTCGACGGCCGCATCGAGCTCGCGGCGCGTGAAGACAAAGCCGTTCAGCAGCGCATCCACCGCGCCGCCGCGCGACACGTTCACGATCTGGGCGAGATTCGTAATCGTGCCCGATGAGCCGATGGCAAGATCGAAATGCAGTCCATGGAGTCCGCGTTCGACCGGCGCAAGAATGCCGCGGACGTAATTTCGGCATTCCTCGATCGCCTCTTTTCTTGTCCGTTCCGTTTTAAAGAAGCGTTCACTCAATCGCACCGCGCCGAGCTTCAGACTGTTGTTGAAGAGCACTTCGCGCTCATGGCCCAGAAGAAATTCAGTGCTGCCGCCTCCGATATCGATCATCAAATGGCGTTTCGAATAGACCGGAAGCGCCTGGAGCACACCCAGATGAATCAGGCGCGCTTCTTCGACGCCCGAGGCGATCTCGATGCGGATGCCGGTTTCAGAGCGCACACGGCGGATGAATTCCTCCTTGTTCAGCGCCTCGCGCACCGCACTGGTGGCAATGGCGCGCACCTGCGCCTCGGAGGCATCGGCGATCTTTTTAAATCGCTTCAACGCCAGGAGCGCCCGATCCATCGCCGGCTCCGAGAGGTACTTCATATCTGTCGAACCCGATCCCAGGCGCACCAGGGCCTTCTCCCTGCCAAGCGTCCTGAATCCCGCTGTCTCGGGATCGACCTCGGCCACGATCAGATGGATCGAATTGGTGCCGACGTCGATTGCGGCAAGATTTCGTTTCTGTGTCTTCATAGGCTCGGGAATTTTCACATCCATAAAAAAAATCCATCTTTTCACGCTAAAATCTTCAGTCGAATGCTCATGATAATCGAAAGAATAACGAAAACCACGTCCATCTGCAAGCAAATGCATTGAAAAATCGGCCTTCCGCAGGAGGTTGGGGTAACAATATTCATTACCTTTCTCTGCATATACGTGCCAGCCATCTGCCCAATATTAGCCCTTCATTTTCTCCCATTTTCCCCATTTGCCTGTTTTCTCTCATTTTCCATTGCCAAATATTAGGCACAATAGTTGAGTATATACACAGTACGGATTCCACGCGAGTGGCAATTTTTGGGCTGGCATTTTTTTTTAATGCATGAGGAGTACATATGGCAATGCTCGAACAGGTTCTCCAACCGATTGTTAAATTCTTCCTGACAATCATTCAAGGTTTCGTTTTCATTCTCAAGCTTCCTTTTGTCATCCTGGGGAAGATATTTTTTCCGCTCGGGAAAATGTTGCTGAGTACTATCGTCCACTCGCTCTCCGAATCCTGGCACTATGATTATTATATCAGGACTGCTGCTTCTGTTAATGATGCGATCGTGACACTGGACAAGATTGAGAAGCTCGAGGAAGATTTGAAGCGTTATGCAAGCGTTGGGGAAGGCTTCCGCACAAGTGCCTTGAAACGAAGCTCGGATGCTCTTCTGGCGGAATGGCGCGATGGCAGGGAAGCAAAACTCTCCGCGGCTGATCGATTGAAGCGCACACAGTACATCGAACACATTCAGGCCAAGAAAATCGAATGGAGCCGCATCGACAAAATCCGCCCATTATTCAAAGAGCGGGTCGTCAAGGGAAAGCGGGCTGCGCTCTTGTTTCTTGATCAGCATCATGAACACATTTCGATGCGCCGCGCCCTCGGGATGGTCATGCAGGACATGATCATTCCCCAATACAACAACAACATTCAGGCGCTTGTCACAGCCGGAGCGGCATTCCTCATTGTCAGCATCGGACTCAGAGCGATCGGCGTGCTCGAAAATATCATGTGGGTCTATATTTCGCTCGGCGTCGAATCGTTTCTGTTGTTCCTTTATAGTTATACGATCTTTCACACTCCTGAGGGAGAATACCGCATGCATGTACCGGGCGGACCGGCCTCGCATGTCAACGGCGATGCACAACAGCTGCCGGCCGGCGTGCAAGACAGTATCGTATTATTGGCCACTGCCGTGCAGTCGCTCAGCAAACAGATCAGCAATCAAAATCAACTGAAGTCCGTCGAATCAGAATTGGAAAAAGCGCTTGCCGCAATCAAGGCGGCACGGCAATAATGCGCCGCGTTCGGGCACTGTGTGCACAGCGTTCGAACAGGTCGTCAGTGCAGAAATTTCTCACCGGAGAGTATAGGAGCGGACACTCGTGAAAGGTCAAAGGGTTAATTTTTATTTCATCCTCTATCTGATCGCCGTCATCAGCATCTTCGAGGCCATCACCGAACGGGATAAGGGAAGGCAGAAGATCCAACAGATTCGCGATGATCTGAAAAAAGTGTACTCGACTCCGCCCCGCATCGTGGTGCAGGACAAACATCACTTCACGATGAAAACCCCGGTGGAGACAGACACGATACGCATCTCGCAAACCGTCAGTCTGCTTTCGGATGATGACCGGATCGAGTACAGTTGCACGAGATTCGGCAACACGGATCCCGCGCTGTGGACTCCGCTTCCGATCACACCCGATCCGGCCGCACACGGAGAGTATGTGCTGCCGATCCGCCTTTCGGGCAACATCAACGATTCGATCCGTATCACATTAAAGGTGAACCGCGTCGTGCCCTCCACTTATCCGCCTGATGTGCGGATCGAGATCCAACACTATCTCGACAGTCTGGGCGGCACATTTGAAACCGCGAAGACCGTCTCCCTCAGCTCGCTCTTTACTGCGGCCACGCCGCCGGAAAAAATTAAAATGACGACCATCACAAGCGTGGTCAAAGAAAAAGAAGAAGGATTGAAACCATGAAATTCTTTGTCTTCTTTGCAGTGTGTGTGTCAACGATCGCCCTGGGACAGCCCGTCACGACGCTCAATGAGTTTCGCGGAAATCATCAGCGCAAGACCGGCGAGCTCTTCACGGTGAGCGATATCTGGCTGCCGCCCGATATGGGACAGCATGTGGGAAAAGCGTCCGCGTATGTTGAAAATCGCTCCAATCAACGTCTGCCCGCAATCGGCGTTCGAAGCGAGTTCAAGACAATCAAAGACAAGGAACTCAACAAATGGGGCATCGACTGCATGGCGTCTTGCCGCTTCGATTCGGCAGGCACATATCGATTCGTCAGGGAAGTCTCCTATACGGGCCTGAGCGGAACAAAATTCGTGGTGAAGCAGTATTGGATTCTCGATGTGAGCGCACCGGTCCTTGAACCGAAATTGGACTCGGTGTATTATCCCTACGAAAAAGGATACTTCAATTTTGCCTCCGGCCATTCCGATTACGACAAATATTCCTGGACGATCTATGATCCTGCCAATCCCGGCCGCCGAAGTTTCTCTGGCACCGGTCCGGTCGTGCCGCTCGATTCTCTGACGCGTTGGGACAGCGTCCTGGTGGAATTCGAACCCCGGCATCAGTATGTGATCAAAGGAATGTACGACGGGCAATCGTTCCGCTACGCGAAGACCGGCGCCGGAAACGCGCTATCCGGTCAGTCGCTCTGGACGATCACCATTAACAAGCCTGTGCTTCAGGAGTTGAACACATGGCCGCTCGAAGACGATTTCAACAAGGCTGCCCCGGCTGAACGCGCGGCCAATTCGCTGAAATTGCATTCGTATTTGTTCGCCAATCTGTGCGAATTCAGATACGCGTATTTTTCGCGCAAAGGAAATTCCTATATCTACACTCCAATGCTCATCAGCGGCATCGAAGTTGAAAGCAGCAGCCGGATACTGTCCAATACCTGCACCGAGACGCAGGAAGGATTCTATCATTTGATCCAGATCCGTCGGAAGGATGACAAGGCGCCGCCCCTGGGCAAGAGCACCGATGTCACGCTGAGGATCTCGTTCTACACCCAATATGAACAAGTTGAACGACGCTGCAAAGCGATCGTGCTGTATTAGCAGAGAGTGTGAGATGTGCTGTTTACGATTGAGCAGAGACTAAGGAGAGTGCATAATGCGATCGTCTGTTTCCCGTTTGATACTGATTCACTTCACGCTGGCATGGCTGATGGCGGGTGTGTCCGCCGCACAGGAAGATCCTCTCAAAACTGCAATCAAAGAGAAGATCCTTCTTGAAGACACGTACACGAACGTATGGTTCGTCGACCAGCTCGATGCGGCAAAATTGCCGGCCGCGCTGCAGAATCGTCCCATGTGGAAGTGCATTGCACCCCATCAGAAAATGAAAGCGGGCGCCGTCTACACGATCTATTTTACGATGGATCCCTCGGGCGCGAACGTCATTCCCCTGCTTGTCTCCGAAGAGATCACGCTCGCGTCCGCCACAGACGGCTCCTTGATGTTCAAAGGCTCGATGCGCGGCTCAGCAAGCGTGCAGAAAAATTATTACAATACGTTCAGCGATCTCAGCTACAAAGATCTCCAGCAATTTCTCCGCGACGAGGTGCCGCATGAAAAGTATAAGACACTGCGCGCCGCCGAAAAGCACTCCGTCATCTATACGCGCGCCGATCAGACGAATCAGGATCAGCTTGAATACTTACGGACCAACAGCAATCACTCCATTGCACGAATCAGCGCGCCGATTGAAGGCGCCGATCAGCCGGCCGTGACCAACAGCTATCTCGATCTCAGCATGACGCATGCGCCGATCCTTCTGACCAGCCTGAGTTTTTCGCAGACAAGCATTTCATGGAAAGCCCTGGGACTGAAAGGCATCGGATTCGAAGTCGCGCAATCGGAGGACCGGATCCTGAATCTGCTTCCCATCCAGTCGCCTACGGTCTCGATCGGCGGACGGTTGCTTTTGGATTTTTCGGATATTAACAACTTCAATCTCGACAGCAACGCATTTATCGACACAAAAATTCTTGTTCGCCGGCCGCTGAACATCCGCTCATGGATCGAGTCCAACCGCTTGAATCGATCGAAGTCCGTGATGGATCTCGATCTTCCGAAATTGAATGTCGGTTCCGGTGTGACGATCGATCTGAGCACATCGAGAATTCCGTTTGCCGGACACTGGGCCGAGAAACTGCCGGTGATCAATCTCTACGGCTCGTTCGGTTTTCAGGGCTTTACCGAGCCGGCGTTCATCAAGACAGACTACACCGGACGGTATTCCTATTACTCGGACAACCAATGGGAAATCTCCACGTCGTTTTTCTGGAAGGCCGATCGTGAGGGCTTCAATCGTTTCAAGATGGATATCGGCGCAGGCGGATATGATGTGATCAGAGTCATGTACGACCAGGACGATAAAGTGCTGGGCGTAAAAGAGATGGTGACATTGACCGATCCCCAGCTTTTGCTTGCATTGAATTATACGCACAATTCAAGCAACACGGGATACGGCGCCACACTTCGACTGTTCGACAATCGGATCAATTCGATGCTCTGGATGAAACTCCTGAAGCTGGAGTCGGTCGGCGAATTCCGTCTCGAGTGCCGGATCATCTCACCGCCGGTGGGACGCAATGAGCGGCCGTGGGAATCGTACGGCGGCAACATCCTGCTCTTGCGCTTTCGCACAGGATTCTGATATTGGCGAACCACTTACGACAACACTGTGTGTGTTTTTTCTCAGAACGGAGACATTCAACAATGCAATCCTTATCCGGCACGTCATCTGTGATCAGGCATCTGGTCTGGTCGATCCTGCTCTTGTTCGTCATTGCCGCAAGCGAGCTTCAGGCTCAGGTCAGCGCAGCTCCGGCCTCGTCTGATGCACAGCAAAAGAAAGAGCTCGTTCAGGCCTGGAACCTGATGCACGACACGAACAGTTCGTATGTGCTGCAGGATCTGATCGAAACCTGGGTGATCCACGACAGGAACATGGTGCGCGAGATCCTCCTTTCGCTCATCAATCAGAAGATTGTCTTCCGCGACAGCGCATCGGCCGTTGATTTCAATTCGCTGAAATATCTCGTCGACGACCTGATCCAACACAACCGCGCGGCGATCATCGCCCAGAAACGTTTCGGCGAACATCGGCTCGAGAGCCTCACGATCAAATCGGATTCTTATGAACACACGATCTCCGATTGGGTGTATCTCAACAAACTGCTGGGAGAGGAAACCTGCGCAACGATATTAAAGAAGGAATATTCATATACGGATATCCAACACCCAGAAACCGATATTGCGACTGCTCCCAATTTCGACGTCTTCTTAAGCGCGATAACACCCGAGGTCATGGTGTTATCGACATTGCCTGCAGACGATGCCCGGTGGTACCTGTCGGTCTTTGGTAACTTTGGCGTCGAAGCGATCAATCTTCCCATGTGGTCCAGAGGAACGGGTGTGGTGGGTCTGCGCGCAAAACATAAAGGTCTCTTCCTCGAAAAGGGACGGGACTATGATCTCCTGAGCATCCATGTGGGATGGGAAGAACCCGAATTCTTTTCGATTCCCGCCGGCACGGGACTTGAAAACATCTTTAAGGAGCCAAAACTCGTCGGCACCAGCTCGAATATCTTTCTGAAGGCACTCTATAATCCGAATTGGAATATTCCCGGGGGACGCTATGACGAGTGGGGATTCGAAGCGTCGATCGCCGTCATCCCCAAAGGACGCTACGAACTTTCACGCCGCAGCCCGAATCAGTTCTATTCGATACGGAATTATATCACCCTCTCATCGAAAGCCAACCGGATCTGGGGATTGGTCGATCTCGGCGCCGGCATCACCTGGCACGATCTGGACTATCTGACGAAGCTTTCAAACAATCATCTGCTCAAAGAATTGGAGCCAACTCAATACCACTATGTGCCGTATTTTGAGGCGGGTGTCTCGCAGCACTGGGATCTTCTCCAATTTGCATTAAGCGGCAGAGTCGATTATAACCTCCGCGAACATTTTGGATTTCTGGCATGGAATGCGCGCATCACAGTCTCCGACGCATTCGGCATCGATTTCCGGTATCACCGCGCCCTGCCCGGCGAGATCCCAGTTTGGCAGTCACGCGACTACATCGTGATCTCGCCCATCATCCATATCAGTTATTGATGGACATCCCGGCGTGAATCATCCTTATTTGTTCAGCTGCATGAACAGATAGGAAAAGACAAGTGCGCTTTCAAATGCCCGCTGCTTGTTCGTCACGCCGGCCGAATGTCCGCCTTCTGTGTTCTCATAATAATAGAACGGGATTGTGAGCGATTCGAGTTTCGCCGCCATCTTGCGCGCGTGACCCGGATGCACACGATCATCGCGCGTGGATGTCATCAGCAATATTTTCGGATATCGTTTTGTCGCATCCACATTCTGGTACGGAGAATACTTCCGGATGTACGCCCATTCCTCCTCCTTGTCCGGATCGCCATACTCGCCCATCCAGCTTGCGCCCGCAAGAAGTTTGTTGTAACGTTTCATATCCAGCAACGGAACCTGACACACCACAGCGCCGTACAACTCCGGCCTCTGCGTATAGACCGAGCCGACAAGCAGTCCGCCATTACTTCCGCCCTGTATGCCCAGATGCGCCGGCGAAGTGATCCTGCGCGCGATGAGATCTTCAGACACCGCAATCATATCGTCGTTGACCTTCTGCCGATTCTCTTTGATCGCCGATGTGTGCCATCGGGGGCCGAACTCTCCGCCTCCGCGCAAATTTGCATACGCATAGACTCCGCCCCGCTCAAGCCATGCCGTGCCGATCACTGCCGAATAATACGGCTGCATGGAGACTTCAAATCCTCCATACGCGTACAAGAGCGTTGGATGCGATCCATTGAGTGCGAGATTTTTTTGATGGACGAGAAAATACGGTATGCGCGTGCCGTCTTTCGATGTGGCTTCGAACTGCTCGACTTCATACTTGCCGGCGTCGAAATACGCAGGCAGATACTTCACCTGTTCCACGCGGCCGCCATTCGGGACGCGGTACAGACTTGTGGGAGACAGAAAGCTTGTGTATGTGAAGAAATATTGGTCCGAATTATCATCGGCAGTCTCGATCGCGATCGTCCCAAAATCCGGCGCGCCGACTTTTTCACCCGTCCAGGTTCCATTGGACAATCGATATTG
The DNA here is from genome assembly GCA_035298825.1 of Bacteroidota bacterium. GTDB lineage: Bacteria > Bacteroidota > Ignavibacteria > UBA10030 > UBA8401 > CAISDA01. Next base: position 25,410 of record DATGXR010000060.1, on the reverse strand, counting down.
ATAGAGTTCGCTTATCACATTCGTCTGTCGATCGACCAAGAGCAGGTTCTTCGTTGTCGAAACGGAAACGATGCTCGAGCGTTCTCCCGGCTCAACGACCACCTGGAAATTCCTTCCTCCCGATAAAAACTTGTCGTAATCGATGCTCAATAGCGCGCCCTGAGGATATGTGCGCCCGACGCCAACGGGACTCCAGTCGGATTTCAATTCCACAAACATCTGATTTTTCAGGATCCCTTGAAATTCCGCATCCTCCGGAATTTCAAGTCTGACCAGCGCGCCGTGTTCAAGCGCATAGATCTCACGCGTGTAGAACGTCTTGCCTCTGTAGACAAAATCGTACTGCCGCTCGGGCGTCGGCACCGTGAATGCCGACACGGAGACATCACTGGTCTGCCCTTCATAGACCGTGCGCGCCTGATCGAGAGGCGCGCCGCGTTTCCAGACTTTGGCGATTCTCGGATATCCCGATTGCGTGAGCGACCCGGCGCCAAAATCTGTCATCACATACAGCGTGTTTTCATCTTTCCACGACGTCGACCCTTTTGCCTCGGGAAGCGTAAAACCGTCTTTGACGAATTGCTTCGTGCGGCAATCAAGCTCCCGCTTGATGTCCGCATCGCCTCCGCCGCGCGACAGCGACACGATGCAACGCTCTCCCAATGGCGGCAGAAACGTCGCTCCATGGAAGACCCACTTCTCGTTGTCAGCCTTCGAGAGCGAATCGATATCGAGCACCACCTCCCAGTCCGGAGAGGGTTTCACGTATTCGCTCACCGATGTTCTTCGCCAGATGCCGCGTTCATGATGTTCATCCTGCCAAAAATTATAAATATACGCCCCGTGAATCGCGGGCATGGCGATGCGTTCTTTTGAATTATAGATCTCGAAATTCTTCGCGGCGATATCCTTGAAGCCAGGATATTTTTCCAGATCCGCGACCGTTCGTGCATTCTGTGTGTTGACCCACGAGAGCGCCCTGGCCCCGTCGATTTCCTCAAGCCACAAAAACGGATCCGGTTGGAGATTCTGCGCGGTGAGCGGCTGAGCACACCATGCCGCGACGAATAATGTGAACGCAACGACCGATCGGTAATTCATAGGAACTCCATCTTTCTTTTAATAAAACATACATGCAGCACTTATGTCCGGCCACATCCAGGATGATGCCCGAGATCAGGAAAATTCTTGGCTTGCGAGTCAAACTACCGGAGTGTCGACCACCCTGATCGACTTCCACTTCCCTCCGAAGAAGCGCGCGATGAGCACGACACAGAAAACGAGAAAGAACACCACCAGGAGCGCCCAGCCCGTCACGGCAGAAAGATGAAACACATTAAACGAGACATACAAAATCGGCACGAATGTCCAGTGCGCGGCCACCGACGCCACCATTGTGAAATGCGTATCGCCCGCTCCGCGCAGTGCGCCCACAAGCGCCACAAGCACCGCCTCCAGCAACACATACGCGGCGGCAATCCGAAGCATCGTAACAGCCAGCGGGACGCTTGCTTCGAACACCGCACTGGATGCCTCGGGACTGAAAACACGCACAAGTATTTCTGTCGCGAAGAGAAAAAGCATCAATATGACGACTGAATAAAAGATGCCGGTTTTGATGCCCGAGATCGCCGACCGGTAGGCAATTTCCGGCTCGCCGGCGCCCATATAGCGCCCGACCAGGCTCGTGACACCAATCTCGATGCCGATCAGCGGAATGAACGAGACCATATCCCAGTTGAAAAGAATCGTGGTGGCCGTGGCCACCATCGTGCCCTGCGAATGAAAGAACGACACCATGGCCGAAAACGCCATCAGGTTCAGGAAGAATTCGAGTCCGGCCGGATACCCAAAGTACAGGAGCTTGCGCATGATCGCCGCATCGAAATGAAACGAGCGCATCACCGAAAATTCTTTCCGGTTCATCGGACTTACGTATGCCACAGCAAGCATTACCACCGCGCACACAGAACCGATCACGGTTGCGATCGCGGCTCCGGCCACACCCATCGACGGGAACCCGAGTTTGCCGAAGATGAGCACGTAATCAAGGACGACATTGACGGACATCGCAGTGATCGTCGCCACCATCACGACTTTTGTCTTGCCGATGCCGGTGAAATAACATGCCAGCGTGTAGCGCAGCAGACTGAAGAGCGAGCCCCAGGCGAGGATGTTCAGATATTCGAACTGATAACCGATTTGCGACACCGGAAGATGCATGAAATGAAAATAGACAGCAGCCAGCGGCCGGGCCGCCACCACAATCGGCCAGGCACAAACCGTGATAATGATGGCCTGGAAGGCGGCCACGGTCGTCGAGTGTTTTTCGGATGCGCCGAAATATTGCGCGACGAGCGCCGTGGTGTAGCCCGTGAGTCCGACGAAAAAAAATGTCAGCACCTGCAGCGCCACAGCGCCTCCCATGGCGGCATTCATCTGATCGGATCCGAGACGCGCCAGAAACAACCGGTCGGTGAATGTCATCACGCCGTCGCATGCCGATGAGATAATCATCGGGATGGCGAGCGCGAACACTTCCCGCACTCCTCCCCTGCCTTCAACATGAGCAGCAACGTTCATGAGCGAATCCGTGTCTTGTTCCGACTGTGAAAAAAAAACGGAGACATGATGTTCTCCGTTTGATGGCATTGTATGTGGTAATGAATGCGTATGACGATCGGGAAGAATCAGTGCGGCTTATTTTTTCTCCGCAACTTCAATCTTGAACGGCACCTTCAATTCTTCCCAGCGCAGATAGGCAACGGCCGATGTGTCGGTCAGGCTATCAAAGCCGTACTCGAGCCATTCTTCAAACGGCGCCTTCACGGGCGTGACCGTGATGCGAAGCGCGTCTTCGGCCTCATTATACTTGAAGCTTCCCCATGAGGAATCATTTTTACTGAATATGACAACCCATGTCGTCTGGGAAGGAATGAAATGCATGCCATATCGTCCCGACGGCAATGGATGACCTTCAATAGTCACATCCTTTGAGAACGCGATCGTCGTATTTTCATTCGCTCCACCTCTCCACGGGAACGGTTTGTCGTTCGAATACTTGTTTCCGGGTTCCATTCCGTACGGTACAAGATCTCCCCAGATCTTTCTGCCTTTGACGCCGGGACGGCCGTACTGGATCGTGATGTCGGTTGCAACGCCGATCCTCTGCATCACTGATGCCTTGGGACTCTGGCGGGGTTTGGAAGGTTGCTGCGCACTGATGCCCGATGCGCATGCAAGGATGAACACGGACAGGATGACAAGGACTGTCGAAAATTTCATTTCAGAAAGCTCCTCTCTGAATGAATGGGGTGTGAGTATGACCCGGATTTGGATTTCATTAATGTAGCCACATCCCCGGTTTAATGCAACATCCAGATCATACGCGCACCGAAAGTGCATGAAATATTCCGTTAAAAATACTGCGGTAAAAAATAAATTCGTTGCACGCGCCTTATTTGACAAATATCATCTTGATCTGCGCACTGAAGCTTGCCGTCGAGAGCCTGCAGAGATAGATGCCCGATACAAGATTTGTCGCGTCAAACCTTACGCGATATCTTCCGGGCGATTGCATCTGCCCGACAAGATCCCTGACCTGCCTTCCGTCGATGTCGTAAATTTTTATCGCAACGTATTCTGTGCGCGGCAGATCGTAGATGATCTCTGTCGAGGGATTGAACGGATTCGGATAGTTGCTCCATAGCCGATAGTCAGCCGGAACTCCCGAACCGAGCGAGACGATCGTTGTTGCGCCAACCTGGTACTGGAAAAACGACGCCGGTGCAATTGTCCCCGGCTGTGTGCTGCCGCTGCCGCCTGCAGGCAGCGTCGAGACGAGCGCATGAGGCAGCGCGATATCCTGCGCGGCAAAATAGTACTGGACGCTCGTGCCGGAGAGGCTTCCTGGAATAATGAAGGAGAACAAAGGATCATTCATCGCTGAGGCGATAACGCTCGTCCAGGCGCTCCATCCCGCGCCTGAATTTTTTCTGTAATACACACGCGGCGCCTCGTTGGTGCGAGTGAAACGGATAATGCCATTGTCCGTGATCTGCGCCGTGAGGCTCACACTTCCCGTATCGGCTGTGGAAGTGAACGGCTGCGTGTGGACGATCACAGGCGGCGTCCGATCCAGCGCCCGTGCGGAATCCACAGAGCGCTCGGCGTCGATCAATCCCCAGCCAATCAGATTGTTCGGACTTCCCGCGTTGTGTGCAAAGTGGCGCAGAATGTCGCGGATCTGTGTGGGAGTGAGATTTTTGTTTGCCGAGAGCATGCACGCTCCCACTCCGGCAGCCATCGGACAAGCCCACGATGTGCCGGAGCCGGATGTGCTGTAGGCGTTTTGTGTCGCAACCTGATTGAACGATCCCTGCGCCATGATATCGGGCTTGATCCTGGGCGGATCGTCGGTCGTGGGACCGACCGAGCTGTACTTGGCTTTCATCCCCCGATAATCGACGGCGCCGACAGTGATCACATCGGCGGCGTCGGCAGGTCCGCCTAGCGTATTATGGTCGGCATTTTCACCCTGGTTGCCGGCCGAGTTGAATACGGCGATGCCCTTTTGCGCAGCCAGTTCGGCGGCCTTTGTCACCACAAGCGTGTGACCGTTCATATCGAGATACGTGTAGCTGGAGGCGGGCGCATCGAACACCAAATAACCGAGTGAGCTCGTGATCACATCAACGCCGAGACTTTCGGCCCACTGTGCGGCGGCTGCCCAATGGTCCATCTCGATCGGCGTTTCCGTCGGATCGACTTCCGTTCTGCACAACACAAATGTTGAGGCAAAAGCCGGGCCGATCAATTTCCCTGGAGCATACCCGCCGACGAGTGAGAGCGTGGCCTGCCCGTGGAAATTCGACGCAAGCGTGACTGTATCACCCGTGTGGAAATCTTTCTTCTTCCAGATCTTCATCGGATAACTCGTAAAGGCCTCATGGTTCAAATTCGTATAGCCCGCATCGAAATGTGCGATAATCACGCCCTGCCCATAAATCCCATTTTGATGCACGCGGGTCACGTTGATCAATGTATCCTGTGCAAGACTTGCCCCGTAATCAAGCGAATCCGCAGCGACCGATGTGCGCTTCTTCAGAATGTTATCGAACAGCAGTTGTTCCCTCTCATCTTTTATGACAGTGGCGCGTTCCACAAGATCGATCTTTTGCACACAGGATAATGCGGCTGCCTGGGCGGATTGAGCTTTGGTCATATCGACCGAAACGCAATTGAGCCAGCGCAGTTCATGCCTGATCGCGCTCACACAGGATGCAAGCTGCAGCACATACGGTCTGTATAACGGGACATCGGTCAGATCTACAAGATGTCCTCCTGCGGGCATGACTTTTTTGCGTCGTTGCAGCGCGCGTTCCGACACAAGCAACGACGGATCGCGCAACGAAGCCTCGGTATTCGGTCCCTTATCGGTGAAATACACATAGACAGCGATCGTTGCATTGGATGCCGCGGCGTCGAATGCTGAATTCACCCGCGGAGATATCTTTGGGGGTTGCCCGCCGGTTGCAATCTGCGAGGCAAAAAAGACCGGCCCCAGAATGAGCAACAGACTCATCGCGATGGAGACTCGTGAGATCATATCAATCCTTGTGTTATCACAGACGATGCGGAAGAGAAGTGTGGACCCAGAGGGCCCGGCTTTTTCAGGAAAAGAAAATGAAGAGCGGGCCCCATTCAATATCAGGGCATGGTCATTTCTTACAAGGTATGGAATTCAGCGGTGAGGCACAATACATGGCAGCCAGTCGATCGAACAACATCGGATAATTGGAAATCACACGCACCACTTCCTGTATCTGTGTAGTTCGACAGGCCACGTGCTCAGGAGGGTTTCTTAAACGCGTAAAGTTTTCCGTCGGCGTCATTGATGATATAGAGCGTGTCGCGAAGAATCGTGATGCCTTCGCCCTTGTTGAAAGGAAGCGAATACTCGGCCTTCAGGCTGCCGGTGCGCGAGAGTTTGAGCACCGACGCCGATTCGTCGCTGACAATCCACAGGCAGTCGCTCTCCGCTTCATAAAAAATATCCGACAAATCGCCGCTCAGATCGATCTCGTACCGAGCGACTTCGACGCCGTGTGCAAATTCAAGAAGCAGACGCGGATTTTTTTCATTGATGACAAACAGATGCTGTTGTCGCGTGTCGAGTGCGACGCCTTCCGGGCCATGGTTTGCATCGCCCTCGATCCCCGTCGGTAAGGAACCCGTTCTGGTTCCGTCCCACAAGTACGAGTCGATGGAGCGAGAAGCTTCCGATGCGACAAAGAGCGTGTCGCCCGTTACAGACACGGCGATTCCCTCAAGATCGGAACTTGCCACTTTGAGCGAGCGCTGGATGGATCCGTCGAAGCCGAGCTCGTACACAGTCGAATTTGCATCCGATACGGTCAAGAGCGTATTATGCTTCTTGAAGTAAGCAAGTCCCGAGGGTTCGGGGACAACCGTGGAATGCACGGCAAGCAGCTCTAGCGCGGCCGGCGCCCCGGGTTTGATCGTGGCATCGTCTTTTTTGCAGCCCGCACAAATCAGTAGTGCAACGAACAGATGCGCCGCTGGTTTCATATCGTTCGAGTCCGGTGGTAATATATATATATGTGTGTATGATGATCCCGAGGCAATGCGCTCAGGAATTCTGCTGATCGTAAAACAGATTGACGCCGGTGAGTCCCTTGATTTTTTGCAGGTCCTTCAGGAGCTGCGAAGGATCCTTCGATTTTTTCAATCGGATATAATACGAGTATTCGATCGCATGCTCGATGTCGTTTGTGCGCAGATTCAACACCTCGTAGCTCAGACAATATCCCGAGAGCACGCGCAGATGATCGTCCTCGTTTGCGCCTTCTTCATTGCTGCGGCTGAACTGCAGCATGTGCTGGTCGGAGAGAAAGATCGACAGCCGGTCATTGGAAAACACAATCATGATGATCGAGCAGAGGATCGTCCCGGCAATCGAGAGCTTGTGATAACCGACGCCTCCTGCCATGCCGATTGTGAGCGCAAGAAAAATGTACGCGATATCGATCGGATCTTTGATTGCGGTGCGAAAGCGGATGATGGACAATGCGCCCACCAGGCCGAACGCCCGCGCGAGGTTGTTGCCGATGATCATCACGACGAGCGTCGTGATGACGGACAAAAAAATGATCGAATTGACAAAATTCCCCGAATAGCCCGGCCCCTTATACGTGAACCGATAGACCAGCGAGATGATGAATCCGCATCCCAGGCTCACCAAAAAATTGATGAGGATGTCGGGAAACGACGGAGAAAACACGTTTACAGCCTGAAGATTTTCTATCACGGCGGTCTTTCATTAAAAAAGAAATCTGTTCAGCGTATGCAGGTGAGAGATATCGATACTGCCCGAATATTTCGAGATTGAATCCTGAATGATGTTGTACCTGTTCATCACCGACGGCACCCATGCCGGAACGATCTTGTTGAACTTGATCTCGAGGACGATGATGTCCTCGAATGTATTCACCATGGGCTCGTCGACGAAGAGGTCGGATGTCGATCGCACAATCCGTGTTCTGATGTTCTTGTCGAACGTGATCCGTAACCCCGTTCCGAATCTGCATTCGAACGCTTCGCGTTCATAGTTGATCAGTGACACTGGCTGCAGATGAAGAGTAAAGAAATAATATAAAAAATTCCTGGCGCTCGCTTTCGCCTCCGCCGCTTGAGTTGCATCGTCTGGAGAAAGGAGCAGATCGTACTGCTTTGTCTTCAAAAATGCGTCCAGATTCCTGTAGTATAACGGCGCGCGGTCCTTCGACACCCGGTCGACTTCCTTGCGCTTGATCTCGAGGAAGACTCTCGAATCCTCGCGCAATTGATTATACCCCCGGATGCGGTACTTGTTGCGGTCGCGGATTCCGTCAAGCTTTTCGTTGTAGATGGCAAAATCGTTCGAATCGAAATAGATGCTCCTGACCGTGTATTCCTTTTTCTTCAGGTGCTGCGTGTACCGGTCGTACGTCAAAAATGGAAGGATGTCCTTCCTCAGATTGTCGAGGTGTCGTCGCTCGAGATAATATTTGTATTCGCAGCGCGCCATGTCGTCTCAGGCCTTCAGCGTGCGCAGCAGATATTCAAGCATGGTGATTTTCCTGAGCCTGAGTGTATTGCGCACGACCATGCCCGGCATGAACACGCGCGCACTGTTTTCGAACTGGATCGAGAGATACACGACCTGCTGTTCGTCCATCAGTGTCACATTCCGGCCGACCGAGAGAATCGTTCCCTCGCATGTGCGCTCCAGTGACGGGAAGTACGCCGATACGGTCTGTCCTTCGCGGAACTCCGGCAGGTCCGTGATTTTCACGGGCACATGCAGCACGATGGCGCGATAATTCGTCACGCTCAGGAATGTATCGGGCGCGAATGTCGATGTGACGCTGCCGGGAATCGGCGAGGTCACAAGCAATTGCGACTGGCGGCTCTTTAGATACGCAAGGCGACTCTTGAGCGCGTCGATCTGTGAAACGAGAAATTCAACCTCCTGCGGCTTGACGCCCGTTTTCAGGTTCTCGAGCCGGGCCGCGGCGATCTGTTCTTCGATTTCAAGCAGATCATAATTCCATTTCTGAAGTTCGAACTCCTGGAGCGAAGAAAATCCTTTTTCGTAGAGCTGAGCGGCTCTGTCGAAGACAAGTTTCTGTTCCTCGGTTTTCTTGCGCGTATACTCCAGGCGATGTTCCGCTTCCCTGATCAACGGCTCCTTCTCCGCACTTGACTTCGATCGGAGTTCCGCCGTCGCAACAAGCAGCGCGTTTTTTGCCGTGATCAGTTGATCCTCAAGATCGCTCGACTGCATACAGAAGATCGTATCGCCCTTGAAGAGTTCCTTTTTGCCGCCAAGATAGCGGCTCAGATTCGCCGAGACCACTTCTCCGCGCTCGAACTGAAAGATATCGTAGTGTGTCGAATATCCTTTCGTATAATCGATGACGTTTGAGATGACCTGTCCGGCATCGCCCCGTGAGAGCGTCCACTTTTCTTTCGGGAATATTTCGCCGACCGTGCCGATCTCGAACGGAACACTGATGTAATTGCATGCAACAAGTGCGATACTGAAAACACCCAGCCCGATCGATCCCCACCAGACGGTGCGCCTTTGCTTATAAGTCATGGGAAAATTTTTTATTGCACGAATGATTGATTCCGCGTTCAACACACGATTATTGACACTGCGGAGTGTCAATAATACGAAAGATCTGCCTAGGAAACAAAAGGCAAAAGGTATGCCAAGCCCTTTTTGTCTTGATTCCAGAGCATAAATGGAGTTTTTGCGGAGATGTCGGCAGGAAAAACGGCGTTGCGTGCAATCGTTTTTCAGTCAGATGGAGAATATTAGACCTTCATTTTTTTACACAGTGTGACCGCAATAAAACAAAGGCCGTCGGCAAGCATCTTATCTTCACTCAACGATAAGGACGTTTGCTGACGGCCCGAAAAAATATATTCACTGCTTTTTTTGTCGGTTCCCGGTCGCCTGCACATTGCACCGGGACTTTTTTTTAGAAAGAGTATCCGCTTTCGCCGTGCTGGCTCAAATCGAGTCCGATCAGTTCATGTTCATCCGTCACGCGCAATCCGAGCACTGCATCGAGGAGTTTCAAAAGCACCCAGCTGACTGCGAATGTGTAGATGATCACGATTGCCACACTTTCAGCCTGCGCAAGAAAGAGCGACATATTGCCGTAGAAGAGTCCGTCGGATCCGGCCGAGTTGATCAGTTTCGATGCGAAGAGACCGGTGAGCAACGCGCCAAGCGTGCCGCCCACTCCGTGCACACCCACCGCGTCGAGTGAATCGTCGTAATTGAATTTTGCCTTCAGACTGATGGCATAATAGCACACGCCGCCTGCCAGTGTACCGATAATAATCGCCGCAATCGGTCCGACGTAACCCGAGGCCGGTGTGATGGCCACCAATCCCGCAACCGCGCCCGACGCTGCACCGAGCACCGTGGGCTGGCCGCGATGTTTCCATTCAATGAAGAGCCACGACAATGTTGCGCTGGCCGCAGCAATATGCGTGGCCACAAATGCCGATGTCGCCAGCGCGCCCGATGCGATCGCGCTTCCGGCATTGAACCCGAACCAGCCAAACCACAGGAGCGATGCACCCATGAGCGTCATGGTGAGATTGTGCGGAGGCGTGAGTTCGCCTGTATGTCCGCGGCGCTTCCCCACCACAAAGACTGCGGCAAGCGCCGTGACTCCGGATGTGATATGCACAACAAGACCGCCTGCAAAATCAAGCGCGCCGAGTGAACGCATCCATCCGCCGATATTCCACACCCAGTGCGCAACGGGCGCATAGACCAGCGTCGACCAGAGCACGATAAAGACAAGATACGTGCTGAATTTAATGCGCTCGGCAACAGCACCCGTGATAAGCGCAGGGGTGATGATGGCAAACATCATCTGAAAAATCATGAACGACTGATGCGGCACTGTCGGCGCGTATCCCGCATTCGGATCAATCCCGACATGCGCCAGTCCCGCCCATTCAAGTGTGCCGATCACTCCATGGAACGACGGACCGAATGCAAGACTATAGCCCCAGAGCACCCACACGACCGTGATGACGGCGAGCGCGATAAAGCTTTGCATGATCGTGCCGAGCACGTTCTTTCTGCGCACCATGCCGCCGTAAAACAGCGCCAGACCAGGCGTCATCAGCATCACAAGCGCGGTCGAAATCAACATCCACGCGGTATCGCCTGTATCCACCTTCGCGGCCTCGGGCACAACGGTTTGCGTTTGCGCTGCAACAGGAGCTATGGCAGCCAGCGTGAACAACAGCAACATCAGGACTAGTCTTTTCATCGGTCGTTCTCTCTTTGTCTCGTTGAAACGTTAAATTAATAACTAAATAAGCGCTTTCGCACTTATTGATTAAGTTAATAGTCTATTTATAATAAAATAATTTAGCTTTTATGCAAGAAAAATCTTTTTTGTCCCGCACAATTCTTCTCTCCAACGGCCCCGAACATCATTTACCCATTGATACAGACTCGTCTCTTTTTGTCTACAGCGCATGCACCCCAGGCCGATGGGCCGCCTTCTCTTTCGTCATCGACGGCGTGAGCAACCGATGAGGAATAAAAAACGCCACCTCTCTTTTCTCGCGTTGGAGAAAAAAAAGGTGGCGCATATCTTATCTGACCCGTGGTCTCTCATGAGGTGAGATCACTCGGTCTCAGGCCGATCGCTTATTTTACGCGGAAGAATTCAATGCGTCGATTGCGCTGTTTGCCTTCGGCGGTCGTATTCGGCGCCACCGGATCTTCCTGCCCGTAGCCTTTTGAGGCGATGCGTTTTGCATCGATGCCCTTCTTGATCAGGTAGTCGCGCACCGCTTTTGCACGCGACGCAGAGAGTTTCAAATTGGATGCGGGCTTGCCGACATTGTCCGTATAACCGCGAATCTCAACTTCAATTTCCGGATTTCCCTGGAGCGTGTTATAGGCCTTCTCGATGATCGCTTCCGATTCGGGAGTGATGGCTGCCTTGCCTGAATTAAAGACGATGCCGTCAAGCACGATTGCCGTACCGACTTCAACTTTGAGCTCTTCCTTCTTCGGGGGAACATCATCCGAGCTTTTGAGAGGATCGGTGCCGCGGGCAATTTCAACATTGTCGTTGACGCTGCCGCCATCGGTATCGGCTTTGAGCGGGTCGGTCTTGTATTTCAACACTTCCTGACCGTCGCTCAGCGTGTCTCCGTCTGTGTCGGCTTTGAGCGGATCTGTGTGCTGCGTGTTGATTTCTTGTCCGTCACTGAGTCCGTCGCCGTCTGTGTCAGCTTTGAGCGGATCGGTGTGCGTCGTGTTGACTTCCTGGCCATCAAGTAATCCGTCGCCGTCGGTGTCGGCCTTGAGCGCATCGGTATGCGTGGTCATGACTTCCGCATAATCCGTCAATCCGTCTGCATCGGTGTCCGGGTTATTCGGATCGGTCTTGTATTTGAGAACTTCATCTCCGTCCGTCAGACCGTCGCCGTCTGTGTCGGCTTTCAGGGCGTTTGTGTGATACGTGTTGATTTCTTGTCCGTCGCTGAGTCCGTCGCCGTCTGTGTCGGCAATGGAAGGATCCGTGCCGAGCTCTTCCTCCTGACGATTGGTCAATCCATCGCCGTCATCGTCAGAGTTGCCCCTGTCGAAGGAGACTGAAAGACCGGCAAGGAAACTGAAATAATCATCCTCGGTCCTCACTTTCACTCCGGTCAGTTTTTTTGACAGCGAATGGTTGAATCCCGCGCTGAGATCAAGATAGACATTCGGCTGAACATTGATCATCAGGCCGCCGCCGGCGGGGACATACCCCACAACATCATCATTCTTCATCACTGATCCGGCTTCGCGCGGCATTTCGACCGTATTGTAATACAGCAGACCGGCGCCTGCATACACATACGGAACGACGCTTTCCCAGGTGAATGGATTGTAGAGCAACCGGAGATCGGCCGGCATCAACTCCGTCCTGTACGCCGATGCGCTCATCAGGCCTGTACCGGCAATGCGGCCGATACCGCCGCCGGCTTCAACCTGCAGATGATTGATCAGACCATGGCGCACAAATCCGCGGCCATAGAATCCAACCTTGTTGTCGATGAGGCTCGTATGGCCGACGTTGGCGCCATAGCCAATACCTCCGCCCCATCCTTGTGTCTTGAATTGAGCCTGAACTGAAATTGAAAGCGTGAGGAAGAATGCTGCAATGAGGGATAAACGCAGTAAAGTGTTCACGTGGACCTCCTGGCTGTAGGTAAAAAGAGTTTGTTAAGGAAGTAGTCACTGCACCGCTTTACAACATAAGGATTCTGTAATCGGTTGCACCCAATGTATGTATTTACATCTTAAAAGTCCATTTTTTTACCGCCCGTGTGATCAATATCACACCCCTATGCACACCTCACCACCCGCCGCTTGAACCGCCGCCGCCGAAGCTTCCACCGCCGCCCGAGAAGCTGCTGCTACTACTACCGGACGAACTCGACATTGAAAAAAATGAAGATCCTGATCCGGAAGAGCTGTGCGAGGGAATGGAGTCCATGAACTTCTTCCCCCACCGTGTGGTCGGCAACAGATATTTCAGCATCGGATAGCCGATGATGTATGCGCCGAAGATGATGAAGCCGACAATCGACGAGAAGGCTGAACCAAGGATGCTTGCACCAGCCGCATAAAACGGCGTCAGAAACACATAGAGAAACCAGCCCTGAAATCCTTTCGATCCCAGCCCTGCCACGGTGAACACGCCGACGACTGTAAACCAGATGGAGCAAAAGAGCAATGCCGCCCCGACGGACATCTCGTCCGAATCCGATGCTGTTTCGCCTGCCGAGGTGTCTAGCGTTCCGTCTGCCGCGGCAATCATCGCCTGGATCCCTTCCTTCACGCCCGCATCGTAATCCTTCTGCTTGAACTGCGGGGTGATTTTATGGTTGATGATATATGACGTGGCTGCATCGGTCAGCGACGCTTCGAGCCCATATCCGACTTCGATGCGGAGCTTGCGGTCGTCTTTGGAGATCAGCAGGAGCGCTCCGTTATCGACTCCCTTTTTCCCGAGCTTCCAGGTCTCGGCAACCTTGAGGGCATAATCCTCGATCGAATAATCATCGAGCGAGTTGATTGTCAGGACAACAAATTGATTCGTCGTCGAATCCTCGTACGCCTTTAACGTGTGTTCAAGTTCCGTGACAGTTTCTGAGCTCAGCATGTGTGCGGTGTCATTAATTCGTCCGCTCAAGTAGGGGACGTCCTGTGCAAACGACACGCCGCAGATAAATATCGAGACAAGACAGAGCGCGCGGACAATCGAATGTGTCTTCATCATTTCAGCTCTCATGAATGCGGATGGTGTCGGAGAGTTCATTGGTATCGTCGATGCGTTTCGAAATCTTTTCCGATTCAAGAAGCGAGCCGCAGGCATTGATCGCCTTCAAGAGTCCCTCGGAAGGCTGCTTGGCTTTGATTCCGTCGACAATCATTTTCACGATCGCATCCCACGATTCCTGTTTGACTTTTGCATTGATTCCTTCATCGCTCAAGACGACAACACGCCGTTCAAGCAGCGACAGGAAAATCAGGATGCCGGTGCGCTCGCGTGTGCTGAAAATTTTCTCCGAAAGGAAGGCGAGTCTCGCCCGATCGTGTACGCGCAGATCGATCGTTTGCTGAGGCACAAGCAGCAGCGTGAGCAATGGAATAAATCTGGCAGCGGCCGCGCCTGCCAGAAATCCCGCTGCAGCGTACATTCCCGCGCGCGCGATGCCGAACGTGAGCCATGCCGATGAGGAGAGCTCGAGCACTGAAAATCCGAACATCACAAGCAACGCCGCAAACGCTCCGGCGCGCCATGCACCTTCAGGATAGGCGTCGCTTCGAGCAACAACGTACGGGACAATTTCACCCGACGTCTTGCTTTCCGCTTCGCGGATGGCGGACTCGAGGCGATTTTTTTCTGCAGGAGGGAAAAACTGTTCTGCATTCATTGTGGTCGAAAATAGATTCTGTAGCCGTGAATGAGATGATCGCACGACAGACATCGTCTTGATAGTGAGCCCGGCGATCACTGCGGGCTCATGCTGTGCCGTATGATCCTGATAATATTTCAGAATTTCAAGGAAAAAAAATATACTCTCACACACGACTGACCGGGCACGCGCTCGTGCCGCGGCGGAACTAATCAGATCAATTTGTGTTGATGCAAAGACAAGGGACGGAGGTATCCTCCACAAAATTTATGAACATCGAAGACAGAGAGACACTCGCCGACAGGAATCAACCAAGAACAAGGATCCTGATATTCACATCCAATCAACACGTCATCATTCACTCATTTTTTGAAGGAGGTGTGTGTGAACAGATTCTTTCGTTTTTTGACAGTCGGCAGTGTGCTCCTTGCAACAATTTCATCGGCTCAGGTAACATTTCGAGCGAAGATGAACGGCGCTCAGGAGGTGCCTGCAGTCGCCGGCACCGCAACCGGCACGGGCGTGTTCGTCCTGAACAAGGAAGCGACATCGCTGACGTATACGATCACTGTCACGGGACTCACTGGCACGATCAACGCGGCGCATTTTCATGACGGCGCTTCGGGTGTTGCAGGCGGTGTGGTGAAAAATATCACATTCGTCGGAGGAACGGCCACCGGCACATGGTCATCGACTGATGCCGCACAACCGCTGACGGATTCACTCCTGGCCGATCTTGTACGCGGGAAACTCTATGTCAACGCCCACACGCCGGCTCATCCCGGCGGCGAAATTCGCGGACAGGTCACACTACAGACCGGCATCGGTTTTACCGCCTCATGGAACGGCGCGCAGGAAAATCCTGCTATTGTGACAAATGCGACGGGAACAGCCTGGCTCTGGCTCGATACGACAGGAACCGTGCTCAGATACGGCGCAACGGTCAACGGATTATCCGGCTCGATTTCAGCCTCACATTTCCATAACGCGCCCGCCGGTACAAACGGGCCGGTTGTAAAAAATATCTCTTTCTCGCACGATACCTCTTCGGGCACGTGGACAAGCACCGATTCGATGCAGCCGCTGACCAATACGCTCCTGGTCCAACTGGTCAGAGGCCGCACCTATCTCAATGTCCACACGCCGGCAAATCCAGGAGGCGAAATCCGCGGACAAGTGCTCCTTAATAACGGCGCCACGGCGTATGCCCGCATGCAGGGCAGCCAGGAAAATCCCGCTGGTGCCACCCCTGCCGTCGGCACGGCGTCCATCGTGCTGAATCCCGGCGCAACATCGATCTCCTATACGATCACGATCGACACACTGAGCGGTGCAATCAGCGCCTCGCATTTTCATAACGGCGCCGTCGGATCGAACGGCCCGGTCGTGAAAAATATCACATTCACCGGCAACAGCGCAAGCGGGATCTGGTCAAGTACCGATGCGACGCAGCCGCTGACCGATTCGCTCATCAGCGAGTTCCTGCATGGGCGACTGTATGTCAATGCGCATACGGCGGCAAATCCTGGCGGCGAACTCCGCGGCCAGGTCACACTGGTATCGCCGATCGGATATACGATTTCGATGTCTGGCGATCAGGAAGTGCCCGCCGTCGTCTCCACAGGAACCGGCACGGGTGTTGTCATCCTGGATCCATCAGGAACAGCCGCCTATGATGTGACCGTCGACAGTTTGAGCGGAGCAATCAGCGCGGCGCATTTCCATACGGGAGCCATGGGGGTCAACGGCGGAGTCGTGAAACCGGTCACTGTCGCGGGCAACACGTTCAGCGGCACCTGGGGACCGACAGACGCAAGCCAACCTTTGACGGATGTGCTTTTACGTGAGCTTGTGAAGGGCAGAACATATTTCAATGTTCATACGGCTCTTCATGGCGGAGGAGAAATACGCGGTCAGGTCGTTGGCGCAACAGTGAATACACCGACAAGCGTCAGCCAGATTTCGTCGGAGATCCCGCAGACGTTCACGTTGTCTCAGAATTATCCGAATCCGTTCAATCCGTCGACAACGATTGAATTTTCGCTGCCGAAAAAAGCGCACGCAACGCTCTCGATCTATAATGTGTTGGGACAGCGCGTTGCCGTTGTCGTGGACGGTGAAAAAGACGCAGGCACGTATCGCGTGGTTGTGAACGCGGCGACACTCTCATCGGGACTCTATATTTATCGGTTGAATGCAGACGGCGGAATTTCCGTATCACGACGAATGATCCTGTTGAAATAAGTGCGTGGCTTCATCTGCATGGGAATGTTCTTTTTTTCACAAATGGATGGTGCACACTGAAAGCATAAAAAAAGGCTTCGCGTTCTCTGAAAACTGCTTCTAGTTATTCGGAGCGCCTTCAACGATCCATCGTCCGATCCTGACAATGAGCGAATCAGGAAGGCCGGAATCTTTGTACGGTCCGCCAAGCGGCATGCGCAGTCCGATGAGATTGTTATTGCTGCGAATGAGTTGCATCAGCGCGCTCCCTGACGAATCTCCCGCAACGATCACCGCGGCGCCGAATGTATAGCCGCCTGATCGGAGTGTCGCATATGTCGACGTGTTGAAATTCCCTGTATGAGACGACGCATTGTGGCAGCCCGCAAGCGCGCAATTATTTAAAAAGATCGGCTGCACATCGCGCACAAATGACACCGCACCGTGAGAGGTTGTGTCTTCGGGAAAGGACAGGGCCGATGTCGGCGGCGCGCTGCCTGCATCGGTGCATGCCTGGATGAATGTCGCAAGCGTGATAAAAAAAACGAGCGATCCGATTCTCGTAATGCTCGCATGCCACCTTCGGGATGAACGGCGTGTGGTCAAATGACGGTGGTGGATCTCTACTGGTGCCATGAAATGTGTGCGTGCCTCCATTTTGCTATCACTAACACACATTGGGCGCCGTACGTTCGACTGCACAAGGCAACGATCACATTTGCTTTACGAGAAGGAGCGATTATTTTGCGCGAAGATATTGGCTGGGCCATGCGACATCGGCGCGCAATACTTTTGCCGCATGGAGCGGCCAATATGGATCACGCAGCTCTTCGCGCGCAAGCAACACGGCATCGGCCTGGCCTGTACGAACGATCGTCTCTGCCTGCTCGGGCGCGGTGATCAGTCCAACGGCTGCGGTCATGACGCCGGCTTCGCGCCGGATGCGGGCGGCAAACTCAGTCTGATAGCCCGCCCCCACCGGCACGACAGCTGTTGCCACATTGCCTCCGCTTGACGAGTCGATCAGATCGATTCCGCAGTCTTTCATCATGCGGACAAATTGCACGGTCTGATCGCAGTCCCAGCCGCCTTCGACCCAATCGGTCGCCGATACCCTCGCAAACAGCGGAACATTCTCTCCGATCGCATTTCGGACGGCTCGGGCGATTTCAAGACCAAACCGGCAGCGATTTTCAAGCGAGCCGCCATACTCGTCGCTGCGATGATTTGACAAGGGCGAGAGATACTGATGCACAAGGTATCCATGCGCCATGTGCAGTTCAATGAAATCATATCCCGCTTCGATCGCCCGGCGGGCTCCACTGACAAATGCGTCAATGACGCGCCGGATCGCCTCTTTGTTCATCTCGATCGGATGCGGATAGCCTTCTGTGAACGCGAGCGGACTCGGCGCAATCGTGTCCCATCCTCCATCCTCTTTTTTCACTTCGCCTGTGCCTCTCCACGGCGCATATGTGGAGGCTTTTCTTCCTGCATGAGCAAGCTGCACACCGATCCGACTTTGATAGGCATGCACAAAATCGGTGATCCGTTTGTAGGCAGCCATCTGAACGTCGTTCCAGATGCCGGCATCCTCGGGTGAGATTCTTCCTTCGCTCGAGATGGCTGTCGCTTCCTGAATGATGAAGCCCGCACCGCCGATGGCGCGGCTTCCCACATGGATGAAGTGCCAATCGGTCGGTGCCCCTTCGATGCTCGAATACTGACACATCGGCGAGACACCGATCCGGTTCTTGAATTCGACTCCGCGTATGCGAAGCGGTGAAAATAATACGCTCATCAGTTTCTCTCTGCTCCTGCCTATCTGTGGAAGTCGTCTGTTGAATGACGGATCATCTCACGAGCAGCATTTTTTTAACTTCAACCGAATGCTTGTGCGGAGCATTCAATCCGACTGCTTCGATGCGATAAAAATACATCCCCGAAGAGACGGGCGCATTCCAGACCTGCGTGTGCCAGCCTGCCGCCTGCTCGCCGTTGACAACTTCCGCCACCTCTTGGCCCAGCACATTATAAATTGTCAGCCTTACCCGGCTTGAGACCGGCAGGCCATAGCGCAGCGTCGTCGATGGATTAAACGGGTTGGGATAATTTTGCTCCAGCACCATCTCATGGGGCGCACCCGTCGGCTCTTGAGCGGCAACCGAAACAGGAACAGACGCCACGCCATAATAAAAGACGCGCGCCTGATAACCTGCAAGCGACACGGACACCGGTGCACTCTGTGTGGGCGGAATGGAGATCACCGCTCCTGTGAACAGATCCGTCAAATAATATGTGCTTGTGCCGTCGTGCGGCAACGCGCTCAGATCGAGCGACACGGTTGAAGACGCATTTTTAAAATTCGCAGCCGTGACAAGCGTCTTCGTCCCGCTTATTGATGCGTATGAATAGACAGTAGCGGTGTCCGAGTTTTGTATGCGTGTGATGAGCGGATTAAACACATAGGCTTTCCGGATCTCCGCAAGGCGCTTGAAGTACGGCTTGAGCGTGTCGGGATCGCTCCAGTTGATCAGCCCGCGCTGCGTGGTCTCGCCGACCTCTCCGCCCGAGTATACGAGCGGAATCCCGTTCAGCGTAAAGATCATCGTGTGCAAAAGCCTTGAGCGCCGCGTATCGAACATTGACGCTGCTCGCGATTCATCATGGTTTTCGATGAACCGGAAGGGGCGGGCAAAGCCGCGATAGGCGCGCGTTACCAGGCGGTGCACATCGCCAAGCTTGTTGCTGCCGTTCAGGGCGCCAAGCATGACAGTGCGCAGATCCCAGTCATAGGCCGCATCGAATTTCTTTTGATAGAACGCCGTATCGGCCGACGATGCCTCGGCCAAGAGAAAGACATCGGCATTGGCAGTTTTTACTTCTCTCCTCCATTCGTTCCAAAATGTCGGCGTGCGCTGCTCGATCCCCCATGCCACGTCGCACCGATATCCGTCGATCTCGCTTTTTTGCGCCCAGTAGCGCGAGACGTCGAGAAAATATTTTTTTGCATCGGGATTCTCATAATTGATATTCGGCAGCGACGACCAGTCGAAGAAAAACTGAAAAGCCGACGTTCCGGGCGCGCCCGACCAGATGTAAAAATTCGCATACGGCGAGTACTCTTTATATTTAAACACATTTTGCATGAATGGATGCGTCACGCCGGTGTGATTGATGACAAGATCCAGGATGACCCTCAGTCCGTTTTTATGCAATGCGGAAAGCATCGAGGTCATATCGGCCAGCGATCCGTAGTCGCTTTCCACTGCATAATAATCTGTCGTCTCATAGCCATGCGTCGTCGGTCCTTCGAACACGGGCATCAGCCACACCGTATTGGCGCCGAGCGATTTGATGCGGGCGATATTGTCCTTCACACCGTTGAATCCGCCCTGCTGGGAAAACGATCGCGGGAAGATCTCGTAGACGATCGCAGAATCGACCCAATCGGGATGATAGTTGTCCTCGGGCTGCGCAACAGTGATCGAATCTCCCTTCGCCTTCACGGCGATTTCGGCCGATGCGTCGAAGTGATTTCCGTCCGTGACAATCGCCGTGAAAAGATATTGGCCATCGGTTTTCGGAAGTGCGAATGCCAGGCTGTTCGTCGTCGATGCAATCTCCACCGGTGCCGGGTTTTTCGCGCTCGCCTTCCACTGATAGGCAAGCGATGATCCGACAGGACTCGTCGCTGCGGCCGTGAGCGTGATTGTTCGTCCGGCTGCGCTTCCTGAAATGTGAACGACGGGTTGCTTATCCGGTGTATAGTTCAGCACGAGTTCTTTCGATGTCGACGTGTCTCCTTTGGCATCAATGACTTTGATGAATACGCTGTTGGCGCCTTCGGTTAAGACAAGCGGGATGGAAAATTTCCCGCGTGTGAGTGATTGTGTGCTCACAGTTCCATTTTTAACAAGCAGCAGCGTCGTCAGTGTCGTATCATTGACCGTGCCATGCAGCGTCACGTTCGAATACCAGTAGTCGATCAGCCCCGGAGTCAGGAACGTCACAAAGAGGCTCTTGCTTGCAAGGCTGTCAGAAATCTGGCGGGCTGTCAGCGAAAGCAATCCGCGGCCCGGACCATCGAGCGAGACAGTGCGCGTCCCCGACGGAAGATAATTATTCAGGATCCTTTGCTGCCAGAATGTGCTGCGGATGAATGCGGCATCATAGATATCGGGATCATCATCCGAGGCGCTGCCGTGTTCGGCTGTGCCGACTTCAAAGGCGTTGCCGCTTTTATCCGTCGCGGCAAGATACGACACGACGCAGAATTCCCGCTGATCGTTCCACGGTCCCAGATACTGGCCGAGGAATGCGAGGCTCACCGTGAATTCAAAACTCTTGACGGCCATGGCATTCTGGTTCACCGGGATCGTATCGGCGCTGTAGGCCGGGGGATTGTTGGAGATCATGAATCTGTTTTCAATTGCCGCGTTGTGATAGCTGTTGCCGGGCGCGCCGATCGAGGCGAATACTCCCTGTCCGTCCCAATCGGGCAGCCGCACATCAAGCTGGCGGGGAGCGCTCGTTGTGCCGGAAACCGGATTTGCGATGAGCAGGGCAATGCGCGTGCGCTGATCGATCGCATTCATCCGGATCGTAAATTTGAGCGAGTCATGCTTGGGCGTATCCTGTATGGAGACAGAAAGAATATCGGCCGCTCCCGCTGCGACGCCGGGCGGATAGGTATACTGTTCATCGCCGATGCCGTCGACCTGAAAGATGCCCTTAGACGGCGCGGAGACGCCGAATGAAAACGTCTGATGCGAGGTGGCGCCTTCCTTGTTTGTAAATGCGGCATCAACCGTGTGCCGTCCTTCACCGGCGATTGTCACAACGCATGTGAGCGTCGAATCGGCGTGATAGGTGGAAACGATCGCGTTGCCGTCATACTTTACAACGAAGCTCGTCGAGTCGACGCCTTTTGAAGCGGCGCCGGGTCTGAGTAAAAACTGAAACGCGACTGTCGTATCGCGCGCGAATGTTTGGTTTTCAAGCGGAGCCAGCAATCGAATCGTCGGGGTCGAATCGGCCACAACCGCCATTTGATTGTTGCCGCTTCCGGGATTGATCGACGGCATATCCGGATCGTTGATCCATGCGGTCTTGTTCAGCTTGATCTTATATTCGATCGAGTCAGGCTCGAGCCACACGGTTGTTTCCCAGACACCATTGCCCTGACGGTTTGTCATCGGATTAAAAGTGTCGTTCCAGTTATTGAATGTTCCGACCACGGCGACATCCGTGAGCGTCTGTGTGTAGCCGACCGAACGGTTATTTGCATCATAAAAGAAATCAACCGGTACTTTATATGTTTTCTGATTCGGGTTGCGTGTGAATGTGGAGGATTTCGAATCAGTGCCTGCTGCCGAGGTGATCGAGGCCGAAAGCGAATGTTCGCCTGGTGAAAGCATCGGCGAGGGCTTGTATGTGAATTCCTTCTTGGTGCTGTTGTAGTACTGCGCCGGATTTGTGATGGCAACACCGTCCACAGTCACCTGGAGCGTGGCAGGATCGACCGGCTTGTCGGCTGATGATGCGATGATGACACGGATCGGGAGACCTGATTTTGATGTGTCGGTATAGACTCTGTTTTTTGTATCCTTGTCGCGCGGCAAGAGATACACGATCATCGGATCTTTCACAAGAATCTGCGAATTGTCGTTATCCGACGTGTTGATCCGCGGATTATCCGGATCGCCGTAGGCGAGTCCCCAGTTGCCGTCCATGCAGAACTTATAATTGTATTCGGTCCCGGCCGTGAGTGGGATCGTGAGTTCATATTCGCCGTCACCATTGGCATCGGTCATCGTCATTGCATTATCGGCATTATTCCAGCCGTTCATGGTGCCGACTAAGCGAAGGACTGTAAAATTTTTATTGACCGGACGGTAGTGGAATGTGACAGGGACGCTTTGTGCCAGGAGTGATGACGCGGCGAGGAAGAAAAGAACACAGTAAATTTTTTTCACGATGCCCCCTTGTTCGATAGGTGAGGAAAATGGTGGTCATTCGAAAAAAACAAAGTGCATATGTCTGGAAGCGCTTCCACAAAAGTAAGGCGTTTTTTTCTGAGAGTCAAGTGCGGAAAAAAAAATATTGCAGAAGGTGGCGTGTCTGTGCTACGGCATGCGATCCTTGATGTACGGCCCGAGAATCATATCCTTGTAGCCCTTGCCGATGGGGATGCGCGGATACACGGATTCATCCTTGTCTGTGACGACTTCGAGGAAGCACGGACCCTGCGCCGCCAAAAATTCACCAAGCGACCTCTCAAGCTCGTCGTGACAGCGGATCTTGCGCGTCCAGGTGAATCCGCATTCTTTGGCGATGTTGGCAAAGTGCGCATCGGTTGAACGCTCCGAGCCGGTGTACTGACTGTCGTAGAGCGATGTCTGTATCGTGCGAATCATCCCGTCGCCATGGTTGTTCAACAGCAGCACCTTGATCGGCAGTCCCAGCGCGCCGATGGTGTGGATCTCTCCAAGATTCATCTTGATCGAACTGTCGCCGTCGATCGCGACAATTGTCGCACCGGGATTGGCGTAGCATGCGCCGATCGAACTCGGAAGCGAGAAGCCCATCGTGCCGAATGCGCCGGATGTCAGGAATGAATGCGGGCGAAGCGTCTTCAAATACTGCGCGGCGAACATCTGATGATTGCCCACGCCGGTGGTGAAGATCATCTCAGGCGTGATGTGCCTGGCAAGATGATCCATCACTTCGGCCGCCTGAATGTGCTCCGACTCGCGATTGAAATCCAACACGAATCGCTGCTTGAGCGAGGCCGCCCGCTCACGCCACGCATCGATTTCGAGCGTAACAGGATGCTCCTTTTCATATTCGAGCAGATCCTCGAGCACCGTGCAGGCATCGCCGATGAATGAAAATTTCGGATTGCGCGTCTCGCGGACTTCCTGAACTTTTTCGGCGTTGATGTCGATATAGGCGATCTCCGCAACGAGTCCCTCCTCTCCCACTTTCTGCACGACGCGGTCGTTCCACCGCACGCCGAAGGCGACGAAGAGGTCGGTCTCCTGTATCGCCATATTCGCATACGGTACGCCGAAGAGTCCGAGCATGCCAAGGGATGTGTCAAGCGATTCATCGAGAATGCCCTTGCCCGTAAGACTGTTGATCGACGGAATGTTGAAGCGCTTGTTGAACTGGCGGATCCTGTCGCTTGCAGCCCGCGAATTCAATCCGCCTCCGATGTATAACAGCGGACGCTTCGCGTGCTGAAGCATGCCGAAGAACTGCCGGCACTGGTTGCGTCCCAGATGCGTCTCCTGAGCATACTTGTATTGATAGCGCGCGATGTCCGTGCCCTTGTAGATGCCCTGCTTCAATTGCAGGTCCATCGGAAAATCGATCACCACCGGACCCGGCTTGCCTTCTTTGGCGAAGTAGTACGCATTCTTGATCGTCTCTTCGATGTCGGTGCTGTCGGCAACGAGGATGACCTTCTTGGCCGCTTCATGGAAGACACGCTTCACGTTGATGTGCTGGAATTCATCCGTGCCCAATCGGTTCTGCGGCACCTGGCCTGCAAAGACAAGCAGGGGAATCGAATCGGCATTCGCATCGGCAACGGCCGTGAGCGTATTGGTGATCGCCGGCCCGGAGGTCACGACCGCCACGCCGACCCGTCCGCTCGAGCGCGAATACGCGGCCGCGCTGAAGGCGCTAGATTGCTCATTCGCATTGATGATGATCTCAATCGAGCTCCTGCCGAGCGCGTGGAAAACAGGAAGCACAATCGCGCCAGTGTAGCCGAAGATTTGCGTGATGCCAAGATCCTCGAGACTCTTGACCATGATTTCAGCGCCGTTCATTGTATTCACGATTCCAGATCCTTCAACTGATTAATTGATCGCTCCTGTGAATCCTGCCCTTCGCTCTCTCTTGCGAGCGTGCGTGCCTGCGTCATTCCCCGCGCGCGCATACGCATTGTGCATGCATTCAATAATATCGTTTCCCACTTCGAGGGAATCAAGTTTAAAAAAATGTTTTCGCGCAGCGGACATTGCATCAATATCCTCTTATTCAGTATCTTCATCATCGAAGCACCGTTCCTCTTCATGCATCAGGAGCCTGAAGCCGGAAAAAGAGTTCATCCATCCATTTGCTTGTTTGTTCAGGAAAGGTCCCTGCATCAATGAAAACATTATTCGACACATCAGTCTCAGGCGAGATCCTTGGACGCATCAATTGCCTGCAGCCCGAAGGCAAACGGTTGTGGGGAAAAATGACCGTGCCGCAAATGCTGGCCCACTGTTCAATCGCGATGGAAATGGCGAACGGATCAAAGGTCCCGCCGCGCACAGTACTCGGATTGTTGATCGGACGGTTGATCAAACCCTCGGTGCTCGGCGAAAAGCCATTACCCCGAAACTCGCCCACCGACAAGACATTCATCATCTCGGATACGCGCGAATTCACACGCGAGCAACAACGGCTTGTGCAATTGGTGAAAGCGTTTGCCGAAGGCGGCGAAGCGAAGTGTACGCGGCACATCCATGCCTTCTTCGGTCCCCTCACGCCGGGCGAATGGGGCATTCTCACATATAAACATCTCGACCATCACCTGCGGCAGTTCGGAGTGTAGGGACATCCCGGCCGAACACACGCGGCAGTTCGGAGTGCACGTGAATCATG
>DATGXR010000059.1:0-3937 GCA_035298825.1 Bacteroidota bacterium | reverse complement strand
ATCGACGGCAAGGGACATCAGTATCACAACGGTCATGAGGGAACGAACGCGAGCTGGGCGTTCGCGCGCATCCTTTCGTACGATGCGTCGCCGAAACAGATGTCGCTTACAAGCGACGCCACTGACGCCTATCAGCTTGTGAACGACGATGTGCAGCGCGTTGTGCGGTCTGTCCTTTTTTTGAAGCCCGAAGTGTTCATCATTTTGGATTCTGTCTCCATGAACACATCGACGCCGAAAGTGCAGGCGAGATTCCAGGTGTTCAACGACGACAAGCACGGGAGCGTCGCGGCAACGGGCAGCGAGTTCCGAATCGACCGGCCCGGTGTGAGTCTGCTCTGTCGCGTGCAGGCGGCAAATGCTTTCACAGTGAGGACGGGGAAGCTTGCGTTGCCTGAAGACCTCGGCATCTATCCGTATGCGGAAGTCGAGTCATCTGGCGCGCAGGCGCATCAGATTCTCACCGTGTGCACCGTGCAGCAGGGGGACGCGCCTCATGGCAGGTTGGAGATCACACGCGACCAATCGCGCTGGTCTGTGAACGGGACACACGGACCGATGCGTGTTGCGATCACGATCGACGCATCGGGTGAGATTCCCCGATTCATTTTATAACGCAGCATCATCCGACGATGGGAGCGAACGCATCGCTCTGCTCTCCACAGTGAATCAATCAATGCAATGAAACCATCCGACGCACATTTTGAAAAGGCGCTTCGACTCATTCCATGGGGCACGCAGACGAATGCCAAGCGGCCTATTCCGTTCTTCAATGAGACGATGCCGAAGTTCATCGAGCGGGGCAAGGGATGCCGATTGTGGGACATGGAAGGGAAGGAGTATATCGACTTCCGTCTCTCACTCGGTCCCGTGACGCTCGGCTATTGCTACGATGAAGTCGATGATGCCGTGCGCGAGCAGATGCGGCGCGGCGTGCTCTTTTCGATGGCGAGTCCGCGGGAACTCGAATTGGCCGAACTGATCGCATCGATTGTGCCGAATGCCGAGATGTGCCGCTTCATGAAAACCGGCGAAGATGCGAACCTGAGCAATGTGCGCATCGCACGCGCATCGACAAAGCGCGAAATGATCCTGATGAGCGGCTATCACGGCTATCCCGATTGGTTTGCCACAGAGGATAGTCCGAATAACGGCGTGCCCGAATTCATGAAGGACTATGTGAAAGTGATTCCCTGGGGGAACTGTGAAGAGGCGGAGCGTCTGGTGCGCACATACGGCGAGCGTATCGCGTGCATCATATCGGTCCCATACGACTTCAGCGAGGATACGAGCGGATCATACATCCGTTTCCTGCGGAAGCTCACGACGGAAAATGGGATCCTGCTTGTGATGGACGAGGTACTCACCGGATTTCGGCTGGCGCCCGGAGGGGCGCAGGAATTTTTCGGCGTCGACGCCGACCTTGCAAGTTATGCCAAGGCGATTGCGAACGGATATCCGCTTTCGGTCTACACGGGAAAGCGCGAATACATGCAGTCGCTCGAGCATTTCAAGATGACCACCACGTACGCGGGCGAAACGCTGTCGATTGCCGCCGCGATTGCGACGCTGAAAATCATGAAGCGGGAACACGTGCATGAGCATCTGCGATCGATGGGAACGCGGCTCATGTCGCATTTCAATCGGATGGCGATCGAGATCGGTGTTGAAGGGAAAGCAGAAGGACTGCCGGTCGGATCGTGGCTCAAGTTCGCGACACCCGACGAGGAGTTCAACCAGCGGCTAGCATATCTCTGGCACCGTGAGCTGTACCGCGAAGGGATTTTTGCCAATCTGAGATGGTTCATTTGTTATTCGCACAAGGAATGGGATATCGATGAGGCGGCTGAGAAAGCGCTCAGAGCCCTGAAGCGCGCGCTCGAGTGCGAGCCGAAGGAGCGCCGCACCGCGATCCCGTTTTATTGGTAATGACCGCCGCCGTGCATTCCCTTAAGGAATGCACG
Source organism: Bacteroidota bacterium (assembly GCA_035298825.1). Taxonomy (GTDB): domain Bacteria; phylum Bacteroidota; class Ignavibacteria; order UBA10030; family UBA8401; genus CAISDA01. The sequence continues at coordinate 1,973 of DATGXR010000059.1, read as the reverse complement.
GCTAATAGCTGTGATCCCGTTCGGGAGAAGGAGAAGAAATGAGCGATCGCATCTACATCGATAGTTTCGCAATGGTGGGGAAATTCGGCCGCAAGGATGTGGAAGCAGAGTACACGACTGAAGCGCTGCTTGAAGAGATGGAGTGGTGCGGCATACACGCTGCTCTTGTATCACATGGCACGCAGCGCGCATACGATCCCGCGTACTCGAATCGAATGCTGCTCAGGGAGCTCAGGAAGAGTCCGCGTCTCTATGGCGTCTGGAGCGTGATGCCGCATCATACGGGAGAAATGCCGCCGCCGAAAGATGTTGTGAGTGAAATGAACGACAACGGCATATGCGCGGCAAAGATGTATCCGCGCGCGCATCATTATTTCTTCGACGAGTTTACGTGTGGCGCGCTTCTGGACGAGCTTGAGAAAAACGGCATCCCCCTGCTTGTTGAAGGCGGACATATGTACGGGCCGGATATTCTGGAGCCGTCCAATGAAGTCCTGCTTTCCGATCTTGACCGGATGCTCGAACTCCATCCCGCACTGCCCGTGCTGCTGCAGGGCGCACGATGGGATGCCACGCGGTACCTCATCGCGCTGATGATGAAGCACAGGAATCTGTTCATTGAATTTTCGAGTCATCAGGGCAGCCGCGCCATCGAAGATTTCACCGCACGATTCGGCGCCGATCGGTTGCTGTTCGGCACGGGTGCGCTTGCGAAATCGCCGGGCGCCGCGAAATCATTCGTCGATTATTCGACAGTCTCCGATGCCGACAAGGCGCTCATCTCCGGGGGCACGATCGCCCGTTTGTTAAAGCTCGACAAAATGCCCTCCGGCTATAAGACAAGAACGACGAACGACTCGATCCTCGTTCGCACGAAAGAAGGATTGCCGCTTAAGGATATTCCTGTGATCGATGCGCATGCGCATATCTCGCATAATGGCGGCTCGGGTGTCGGTTTCATGTATCAGCCCTGCTCCGATGCGGCGGGGATGAAGGAGCGCGCAAAGACGATGGGGATCGACAAGATCTGCATCAGCGCGTGGATCGGACTGAGCGCCGATTACGAAGAAGGAAACGAGATCGTCTTCGATGCGATGACGCAGTTCCCGCGCTTCTATTGCGGATATGCAACGTTGCAGCCGCAGTATGTGAAGGACTGGAAACGAGAATTAAAAAAAGTGTACGAGGGATACGGCTTCAAGGGAATCAAACCGTATCATCCGCACACGGGACTCGCATACAACGATCCGCTGTGGGATCCGTGGTACGAGTACGGCAACAGGATGAATGCGTTTGCGCTTATGCATCCGTCGCCGAATTTCGGATCGGAAATCGACGATCTCGCATCGCGGTATCCGAACATCATGTTCATTCTGGCACATTCCGGAGGTTCGTTCAAGGATGCGCGTGTGGCGATCGAGGCGGCGTTGAAGCACAAGAACATCGTGCTCGAGATCACGCTCACCTCCGTGACGCACGGGATCATCGAATTCATGGTGAAGCATGTCGGCGCCGAACGTGTCTTATTCGGAACCGACCAGCCGATGCGCGATCCGATTCCCCAGTTCGGATGGGTGACATACGCGCATTTGTCGCAGGAAGACAAGACGAAGATACTCGGACAGAACATGCAGAAAATCATCCGCCGTGTGAAAATACGTTAGGATCGTTCGATCCACTTTCGATCGGGCGGTATACACCCGGTTTGGCAGATCACTCAACACACACTCAGGGCAGCGCACAGATGACATTCAACACCGTCAATGCGACAGACTACATTTTGATTGCCCTGTATTTTGTCATCATCATCTGGGTGGGCATTTTTTCGTCGCGGAAGAACAAGAACACAGACGATTATTTCAAAGGCGGAGGCAAGATTCCGTGGCTGCTTGCGGGACTCTCGAACTGGGTCTCGGGATTTTCGGCGTTCATGTTTGTGGCCGCGGCAGGTTTCACATATGTGAACGGCATCG
>DATGXR010000058.1:0-1878 GCA_035298825.1 Bacteroidota bacterium | reverse complement strand
GCCCGACGGCAGCACGCTGTATTCGCTGCCCCCGCCGATGGCCGGATTTTTCGAATTCTCGCTGATGCGCGTCAGAGACGATGTGGATCAAAAAGTCCTCTCCGAATTGTTCTATCAGTATCTGAATGTGGAGGAAGCGTTTATCCGCGACCTCTTCGTGCGTGGCGAAACGCAAATCGGACGCGTCTTCGTCCATGAGCCTTCGCTTTCCTTGGAGCTCAGCGTGCACGTGCTAGATTATGAACGATCCTCCTCGATCATCAAGCACGCCGCGCACCGTGCCGTGGGCACTTGTTACTGCCGGCACAAGATGTCGCATCTGGGCAAGGCGTGCGACGCCCCGATGGAGATCTGCATGACGTTCGGCCCGGTGGCGGCATCGCTTACGAAACACGGCATCGCCCGCCCGGTCGACGCTTCGGAAGGGATGGATCTGCTCGATCGGGCATACGGGCACAATCTCGTGCAGTTTGGAGAAAACGCCAGAGAAACGGTGAGCTTCATCTGCAACTGCTGCGGCTGCTGCTGCGAGGCGATGCTTGCCGCGAAGCGGTTCGGCATGCTGCACCCCGTGCATACGACGAATTATCTGCCCGTACTCGATAGCACAAAGTGCAACGGCTGTGGCAAGTGCGTCGATGTCTGCGCCGTGCATGCGATGGGACTGGTGTCGGCCTCCGATCCCGTGAAAAAGAAAAGGAAGCAGGCGGTGATCGACGAGGAACTTTGTCTGGGCTGCGGCGTGTGCGTGCGCGCGTGCGCTAAGGACGCGCTGCGTTTAGTCGAGCGCAGCACACGCGTGATCACGCCGGTGAATTCGACGCACCGCATCGTCACGATGGCCATCGAGCGCGGCATGCTGCAGCATCTGGTGTTTGATAATCATGCCATGTGGAATCACCGCGCGATGGCGGCCATCCTCGGCGTGATCTTAAAACTGCCGCCGGTGAAGCAGGTCATGGCAAGCACGCAAATGAAATCGCGGTATCTCGAATATTTGCTGCATTCAGTCAAGTAAGAGACAGTTCAATCATCAATCGAATCGGCACACAAAGAAAGGATGCACGAAGCGCAGACACACACATGAGAATCAATCGTGTCGCGCCCGGATACATATACGCACAGACACGAAGCGACACACATACATACGCACATATCACACATCTTTCGGGGGAGGATACAGATATGTTTACCGCTCACGAAGTCCACGACGATCGGGAAATTGTCGACACGAGTTTTGCCATTCTTCAGGAAGTCTTTTCCGAGTACCATCCCAGAAATTTTTCTGTCCGCTTGTGGAACGGCGCCTTCTGGGATCCCGAGCCCGGCGAGCACGAGCGCTTCAGGCTTGTGCTGACGCATCCGGGTTCGCTGCGGGCAATGTTCACACATCCGACGCAGCTTACGCTTGGCGAGGCCTACGTGCGTAATGATTTCGACATCGAAGGCGACATCGAGGCCGCATTCGCCATGGCAGGCTATTTGTTGAACCTTGATATCAAATGGACGGAGAAAGTCCACCTTGCCTCGCTCCTTCGAAAGCTTCCTGTAAACGGGCACAACCACACCGTAATCGCAGGACGAAAGCCGATCCGGCTTAAAGGCGCGCTGCATTCGAAGGAACGCGACCGTCAGGCGGTGACGTATCACTACGACGTATCGAACGAATTTTTTTCGCTCTGGCTCGATCCGCAGATGGTCTACTCGTGCGCATACTTTCTGCACCCGAATGATTCACTTGAATCGGCACAGGAACAGAAACTCGAGTATCTCTGCAGAAAGCTCGATCTTCACTCAGGCGACCGATTGCTGGATCTGGGCTGCGGCTGGGGCGGACTCATCTGCTTTGCGGCCAAGACGTACGGCGTGCGCGCGCAC
>DATGXR010000057.1:0-1516 GCA_035298825.1 Bacteroidota bacterium | reverse complement strand
ATGGAGTGTATCAAGTTCCCGTCTGCCCGGGAGTCCGGAGGAGAATTTCCTGTCTCGTAGGCGGTTTATAAAGCTTCATGTACATCAGGAGGACGCTTTATTTGCACAATTGCATTCGTTTTGTGACGACGAATGATCCGGCCCTGACACGATAGAAATACATTCCGCTTGCATACGCCGAGCCGGACCAGTGAATGATATAACGGCCCGCTTCCAGCCGGTCATGAATCAGATTATCGACTCGTTGTCCGAGGATATTATAGATTGACAGAGTGACGTCGTCGGATTTCGGCAGATCGATTGTGATCGTTGTTTCACCGTTAAACGGATTCGGAAAATTCTGTTTCACGGCGTATGATGCCGGCAGATTCGCCGCTTCGCGTCTGACCGGCGTTGGCACAGCAGCCAGCACTTTGATTGCATCGGGCGGCAGGGGATGATCGTAGATCCTGAGCTCATCAAGCGTACCATTATAATTGTACCCAGCATTGGAAGGAACAATCTGACCGACCGTGAGTCCGACGGGTGACATGCCGATCAATCCGGTCAATGGAGCAAATGCTTCAAGTGCGCCGTTCACATAGAGCTCCACTTCCCTCCCGTCGTAATATCCCGTGATGTTATACCATACGCCGGATGTCACAAAAATTTTCGAATCGACGTCTCTGATGCCTGCCGAAGTCTTCACCGTCCATCTCACCTTACCGTTCGACAAGGAAACTTTCCAGCGATTCTCCCAACTCCCGTGCGAAACAGGATACGATTCGCGCTCGTAGATGTTGCCGATGTTCATCCAGAAATTCACGGTGATCGCATTCTGAAAATTCAGCAGAGTGGCATTGGGCACAAGGACCGCATCCGACACCCCGTTGAATCCCATTGCCGCTCCCGCAATACCGAAGCGGTCCGTGGCGGAATGCGTGCCTCTGAGCGTGCCGTCGTTGCCATTGCCGCTTCGATCAATTCCGTCGCCGTCAAGCGGATAATACGCCACGGACACTCCCGCTTTCATCGCGGCAAGATCACGGACGAGGATCGTGATGCTGTCTTCCGCCTGTCCGCCTGTGAGGTTCGTCACAATGCATCGCACGGTGTAATCACCTTCCTGCATCGGAGCGATCCATCGTACGGTCTCGCCGCTCGAATCGATCACGCCCGCTGGCGCACTCCACGTATATCGTACTAGCGATCCTGCGTCCGCCGATGCATCGCATCGAAGTGCGGACGACGCACCGAGCTGAATCTTTTGCGGCTCCGCGCCGATGTTGTTGATGACTGGAATCGTAACGTGATGTTCTTCGACAGTCAGCGTGACAACTGCCGTGTCTGCCCCGCCCTTCCCGTCGCTCACGCGGCAGCGCACCGTACAAATGCCCGTCGTATCGGGAGCATTCCACAACACCTGCCCGCCTTCGCCGAGCAATTTTCCCGCCGATGCGCTCCACTCATACGTCAGCGTGTCACCGGGATTCTGATCTTCTGCCGCACAATAAATGTGTATCGAATTCAACTTTAC
>DATGXR010000056.1:0-11444 GCA_035298825.1 Bacteroidota bacterium | reverse complement strand
TAGTCCAAACCCGGAAAATGCGAAGGCGATCTCACGCGGTTATGAAATCAACACCATTTGCAGAGACGCGCAAGGCGTTCTCTGGATTGGGGGCTGGGAATGCGGTCTTGACAGGTTCGACGAGCGCACGGGAGTGTTCACTCAGTACCGGCACAATCCTGCCGATCGCAAGAGCCTGATGTCGAATTTTGTCCTCGATGTGTTTAAAGATCGAAACGGTACGTTGTGGGTGGGACAGTATGAGGGACTCAGTCGTTACGAGCCTGCCACCGATGGATTTATCCACTACGTGTATGATCCCGATAATCCGGGCAGCCTGGGGAAAGGCGGCATCCGTGTAATCTTTCAGGATCGTTCCGGAATCTTGTGGTTCGGCACGTGGGGAGGTGTGTTGAGCCGATATGACGAGAAGAAAAAAACGTTCGTGAACTTCACACCGAATCCTCGTGATCCTCGCAGACTCCATGGCGGCGGCATCTATGCGATACACGAAGACCGAAAAGGAATTTTGTGGGTGGGGGCCTCGGACGGACTGTCGCGGTTTGACGCGAACAGCGGTACATTCGTCCGCTACTCGGAGACCAACGGTCTTCCCACCAACACGATTTACGGAATACTGGAAGATCAAGCCGGCAAGTTGTGGCTGAGCACCAGGAAAGGAGTGTCGCGATTCGATCCGCAGACGGAGACAGTAAAAAATTTTGATGCAACGGACGGTTTGCAGATCAATGAATTCTGTGAGAGTTCCTACGCGCAGGGGCGAGACGGGGAGATGTTCTTCGGCGGGAGCTTCGGACTGCAGGCGTTCTTTCCGGAACAGATACGGGAGAAGCATGACGCTCCACCGATTGCGCTTATCGATTTTCGTCTGTTCGGCAAGCCGGTGCCTGTTGGCAGCGGTTCTGTGCTGCAGAAGGTCATCAACCAGACGGATTCGCTCATATTACCCTATAATGTGAACAGTTTCTCATTTGAGTATGCGGCATTGAATTATGCCATGCCTCCAAAAAACCAGTATCGCTACATGCTCGAGGGCTTCGACACGAATTGGCACTATACGGGCAGCAAAGAACGGCTGGCAGTCTATACCAATCTGAACGCCGGCAAGTATGTGTTCCGTGTTCAGACCGAAAATCACGATGGAGCATGGAGTACGCCAGGGAAGGCCATCGCAATCGACATCGTCGGACCGTATTGGCAGACATGGTGGTTCCGAGCGCTGCTGGTTGTTATACTGACGGCTGTCGTCATTACCGGCTTCAGACTGAGGATTCGGAATATCAAAAAACGCAGCAGGGAATTTGAGCGCCTTGTATTGCAGCGCACCGCGCAATTGGAAGCAGCCAACAAGGAACTTGAAGCCTTCTCGTATTCCGTTTCGCACGATCTGCGAACACCGTTGCGTGGCATCGACGGATTCAGCCAGATCCTCCTGGATGAATACCAGGACAAGGTGGATGACCAAGGGAAAACTTATTTGCAACGCATCCGGAATGCATCACAGCGCATGGCTCAACTCATCGATGATATGCTGAATCTCTCGCGCATCAACCGTGGCGAAATCTATATCGAACACGTTGACTTAAGCGCAATCGCACGGGAGATTGCCGATGATCTCTGCACGTCACAACCGGATCGTCAGGTTGAGATAACTATACAGGATGGAATTCACGTACAGGGAGACCGCCGCCTTTTACACGATGTGCTTGAAAATCTTCTTGGCAATGCCTGGAAGTACACCTCAAAGCACCCTACGGCACACATCGAGTTCGGGGTCAGGAGACAAGACGAAAAGAACGTCTATTTTGTCCGTGATGATGGTGCCGGCTTCGATATGGCCCATGCGCAAAAACTCTTCGGCGCATTTCAACGCCTGCACACCATCACGGAATTTCCGGGAACAGGCGTCGGGTTGGCAATCGTGCAGAGAATTATCCGCAAGCACGGCGGCACTGTCTGGGCGGAAGGAGAAGTGGAAAAGGGCGCAACATTTTATTTCACGCTTCACTCAGATTGAAGATGCCAGTGAAAATCATTTGTGTCGGCGAAGTGCTGTGGGATCTGCTTCCATCGGGCATGTTCCTCGGCGGAGCGCCGTTCAACGTCGCATGCGATCTGCATCAATTGGGATGCGCAACGACGATGATCAGTCGCGTGGGCGACGACGATTCCGGACGCCGCGTGATCGATGTGATGCGCGCGCGCGGCATGGATCGCCGCTTCATACAGACCGATCCCGTGCTTCCCACAGGCGTGGTTCATGTCAGGCTTGATGCGAAGGGCATGCCGCAGTTCACGATCGACCGGCCCGCCGCCTGGGATGCGATCGAGTCTCCGCACCAGGCTGTTTCGGGCGATGAAGAATCGTCGTCGATCCTTGTCTTCGGAAGCCTGGCGCAGCGTTCAGAACGCTCGCGTGCGACGATCCATGCGCTTCAGGCGCGCGTCCCTGTTTCCGTTTTCGATGTCAATCTCCGCCAGCCATACGACGATGCGAAGATCGTGCATTCGTCGCTTGCCCGATCGACAATCGTCAAGCTCAACAGCGCGGAGCTTCTCCGGATCGCAGAATGGTTCGGATTGCCTTCTTCAGAGAAAGAATTCTGCGAGACCCTCCACAGCGAGTTCGGATGCGAGACCGTCTGCATCACGCGCGATGCGCACGGAGCGGCGCTCTGGCACAACCACTCCGTTTGGATCGAACATCCCGGCTTCAGCATCGATGTGAAGGATACAGTCGGCGCAGGAGATGCGTTTCTTGCGGGATTCATCTCTCGGCTCAGTGCGGGGGCCGGGTGGAATGAAATCCTTGAGTATTCAAATCTGATGGGCGCCTTTGTCGCATCGCGCGATGGCGCCACACCGGAATTTTCACAGGCGGAGATCCGGGCCTTTGCCGCATCTGCTCGCCTGCGATAAAAGAAGAATCCGCTTGCATACCCGGAAAAAATTAGTACTTTCTAAGAAGCGCCTGATTTGATTCAAGGCGTTTGTGCCGATTGCGTCATTCTCTCGTGAGAGGTGGGGATCTTCATCCGGGGAGGAAGAGATATGAAACGCAGAATCTGTGTCGGTCTATGCCTGTGTCTGTTGTGGTATTGTGCGGTTGCCTCTGCGCAGCAGATCGAGCCGTCGCAAACATTTCCCCGATCGTTTCTGGGGACGCTGTCGGCCGAGGTCACCGCGAGCCGCATCTACGATCGATCTCATGGCTATACGATGGGCGCGCGCGCGGTTCTTCCGCTGTTCGCCGTGCCGGCCTTTGGGGGCGGCGAGAGAAATGCAGCCGAGCTTGCGCTGCTTCCCGGAATCAAATACGGATCGATTCTCATTCCAAACGATGAGGACCACAGCGCAGTCCTCTACCTTGCTCCCGAACTCAGTCTTCATTATTCGTTCCTTCAGACGCGCACACTCGGCGCATATGCCGGACCTTCCGCAGAATTCATCCTGACGAATAATTTCCGCAGCTATAAACTTGTCTCGACAGCCGGGATCGATCTCGGCCTCACATTCGCTCTTGCATCGTATGCGTCGCTCGGCATCGAGCACCGATGGATCGTTACGCGCGAGAGGATCGGCGCCGACAATCGGGCCGGTTTTCCATCCACAACGTTTCCCCAGATCGGGCTCGTGCTGCGGTTTTCACTGCCCTGGAAGTCGGCACAGGACAGCCGCGAGGCATTCGTCCGCGACGATGACAGCAGGCGCGCGCTCGCCGATGCTGCCGCAGCACTTCAACGTCAGCGTCACGCCGAAGAGCTCCGATCGGCGCAACAGCAGCAGAGAGCCGATTCGCTCAGCGATGAACTGCATGCGTTCGCATCGAAACTCAAGGAACTCGAGCAGTATCGCAGAAACGATTCGCTTGCCAAAACGAATCATTTGCTCGATCCCTATAACCAATCGCTCATTGCGGGAGACCGGGAGTACAGATTCACGAAGGATCCGTTTCGTGCCGGCGACCTGGTCAACGACAAATATCTGAAAGATGTGCTGATCGATATTCTTGACGACGGGTATGTGTGGCAGTTGAGCGCGCGCAAAGCCAGGATGGCGGACGCCGAAAAAATCAGAAAATTTTTTATTCTCTATCGAAGTGCGTATAACAGGCGCATCGCCATTGTAGAGGATGAACGAACTCCGCTCTTCACACTGAAGTGTCTTGGCAGGGCGGAATCATCCACGGGACAAAAAAATAAATGAGCTGAAAGAAGAGTCACTCACGCGTATGCCAAAACTTATCACCGATACTGCAGCCGGATCCGTTCGCGGCAAAAAACGAGAAGCGAATGAAGACTCGGCATTTTGTATTACGGGTATCGCCCCGGTTTCGGGTCCGACGGTCCAGACGCTTGCCGTTGTGGCCGTGACAGGCGGAATGGGCGGAGCCGGACTGGGAGATGCAGCAAGTAACGCAATCCAGGACTTCATTGAATCGATCTTCGGTGAAGGAAAAGAAATCCAATTCGGACATCAGCATGGCATTTCCTCCGGCGACTATCCGGCGCTTCTGAACGAAGTGTTTTTCGAAGGCCATCGCCGAATCTACGAGTCGGCTGCGCAGGCGCATCAAAGCGGCATCATGGGAACGACGCTCGCGCTCGGAGTGATCGGATATCACGCGGCGGATGACAAGACGTATCTGCATGTGGGCAATGTCGGGAACAATCGGGGATACATTATCCGTGGCGAACAGATTTTTCATGCGACGGAAGAAGACAGCGTTGCCTGGAGACTCTATAAAAAAGGAGAAATCACATATTCCGAACTGCTGGCGCATCCGTTGCGCAGCCAGATCACGGTCATGGGCATCAACAGCGCCATCTCTCCCGAGGTGCACTCGATCGAACTTCACGCGAACGACTGTGTGCTCTTCTGCACAGACGGTGTGCACGAGCATCTCGATGACGCGGCGATCCAGCATGTGATCCACACATCAAAGAACGCTGCTCGCGCATGCGAGAGGCTGCTTGCATCGGCCCTGTCGGCTTCGGGCAAAAAGGGAAATGCGGCCGCAGCGATCGCCTTTCTTTCCGCAGCACCGGTGGGTGAAGCGTTTGCACACGCGGGAAGCATCCACGCAGCTGCTGCACAGAAATCCGCGGTTCTCACCACGCCGGGTCAAAAACAACAGCGGCCGCGCGCGTCAACGAAGCGTACTCTTATTGTCGTGTGGACTGTTGTGGCGGTGCTCGCAGCAGGAGCGCTTGCCGTGTATTTTTTGCTGCCGGTGCATGATGTCGTACCCGGACGTGTCGGTTCACGTGCTGATTCGACAGTGGCGCAGCAACAGATACTACGGAAGGAGTCGCTGGCGACTGTCCCACCGTCAACGTCGGAGGAGACACGCATCGAAACGCCGCGTGACAAATACGCGGAGGGACAGTCTTCAACTGGAAAACAGCAAAGACCTGTGACTGCGGGCGCAACGAACATGCAGTCCCGGTCTGCAGCAGCTGAGGGAGCGCCGATAGGCGTTGAATGGAATCCGGAAACCGAGCGCTTCAGGATTCGCACAAAAGGAGGGAATGTCGTCCCTCTCACACTTTCATACGGGGACGAAAGATTCGATGTTGTGCCCGTCAAGGGGTTGCCGAATCTCTATCGCACCACAACGTCGCTCGATGCCGGTTCGCTTTCTGTAAGCCGACGTGTGCTCGTGAAGGTTTCGAACAGCAAACTTCCGATTGCCGTGACGTTTACGATCACGAAATAGTGGCATGATTGCAAATGAAAAATTCGTATCTTTTTTATAATTGATTATCCAGGCGCAAGTCCCGTACACAATAATTTTTTAATGGAGCAGCTGCACATGGTTTGTTTTCGCGGTAACGGATGTTTCGTGATGATGGCGGCATTTCTGATTGGTCTGGGCGTGTTCGATGGATGCAAAGAGAAAGCAACGGATTCGGGCAGGGAATCACCGCCGATGGAAGAACCGGTGACGAAGAGTCAGAAGCGCGGCATCGCGTTTGATCTTTCAACACCGACGGATCTGGCCGCGCTTGCACCGGGAGTGAGCTGGTGGTACAACTGGGGAAAAATACCGAATGCGAAGATCCTGACTGCATATATGGACACATATAAGATGCGTTTCGTTCCGATGCTCTGGGGCGGCAATACAACGACTGAGGATATGGCCATCGTGAAAAATTATGTGCTCACGCATGCGGACGTCCAATTTCTTCTCGTGATGAATGAGCCGAATCTGACCGATCAATCCAACCGGACGCCGGCCGAAGCGGCAACCGATTGGTTGAAATACGAACAGGTTGTTGCGGACCTTGCCGCACAAGGACGAACAGTTGCGATCGTCGGACCGGCAATGACCTGGGGCACAATGAGCGGGTACTCGGATCCCGTGATGTGGCTTGACGCATTCTATGCGGCATATCGGAAGGCGAACAACAATCGCGATCCGCAGATTGATTATCTTGCTTTCCACTGGTATGATTACGGATTGAATGCGCAGCTTGAGCGGCTCAAAAAATACGGCAAAAAGTTCTGGGTCACGGAGATGGCCAATTGGAATCCCCAGATCAATTCGTATCTGAAACAGGAGCTGCAGATGCAGGAGATGGTCAGCGTGTGCGAATCGCGGACGGATGTCGTGCGCTATGCATGGTTTTATGGGCGGGGCGGACTTCCCGACACGCATTTCACATACTTATTGGCGCCGACAGACGGACAGCTCACGGAACTCGGTCAGATGTACGTGACGCTTCCATACTCGAAGTAGTGCGGGAAGCCGCCACAAACGGACAGGCGGGAAGAGCGCCCGGAAGTGGAACGTTTACATTAAAAATGCGTTACATAGGTAACCGGAAGAGGCTGGGGAATTCTCCATCATCAGGGGGACGGTGACGATGGCACGAGTCGAAGTAGTGATGCCGCAGATGGGGGAAAGCATTGCGGAAGGGACGATCGTCAAGTGGCATAAAAAGCCGGGCGAGCAGGTCTCGAAAGATGAGACGCTTCTTGAGATCACGACAGACAAGGTCGACTCCGATATTCCGGCGCCCGCATCCGGCACACTTTCAGAGGTGATGGCGGAAGAAAACGCGACAGTGGCCGTGCGCACGCCGATCGCCATTATCGACACCGAAGGCATGCAGAGCGCTGCAACTGAAAAAAGTGCGCCAAAACCCGCGAGTGCTTCCGCATCGGGAGAAAATTCAACTCCTGAGCCGCTGCAAGCCGCGCTCCCGCAGCAGTCACAACAGCAGCAGACACCCCAGCCGCAACCACCGACACAACAACCTTCGCCGCTACAGCAGCAGTCGCCGCCGACGCAGATTGAACAACAGCCGCCTCCGACATCCGATCGCACGCAGCCGCCGCCTGCTTCTTCCACAGCACAGACATCGGCAGCGACTGCCGAGTTACTGAAAAAATATCCATCTCCGCTCTACGACGTTGTGCCCATGACAAGTGTGATGCAGAAAATGGCCGCGCATATGGTCAGGAGCGTCTCGACCTCGCCCCATGTCGCCGCACACCATGAAGTTGATATGACGCCGATCGTGCAGCACCGCACGCAGAACATGGCATCGTTCGAGGCGAAGGAAGGCTTCAAACTCACATACACTCCCTATATTGTCGAAGCCGTCATCAAGGCGATTCAGACATATCCGCTTGTCAACTCGTCTGTCGAAGGCACGACAATCATCAAAAAAAATTTTATCAATCTCGGTATCGCCGTCGCTTCCGAAACGGGACTCATCGTGCCGGTGATTAAACATGCCGAGGAAAAAAATTTTCTCGGTCTGGCCCGCGCCGTGAATGAACTTGTCGCGCGCGTGCGCGCGCGCAAGCTTGCGCCGGATGATGTGCAGGGAGGCACGTTCACGATCACAAATTACGGGATCTTCGGCACGATGATCGGCACGCCGATCATCAATCAGCCGCAGGTGGCCATTCTTGGCACAGGCGCGATTCGTCCGCGTGTCTCGGTCGTCAACGAGACGATCGCGATCCGCTCGATCGCCTATTTTACGCTTTCGTTCGATCACCGGATCATCGACGGCGAACTGGGCGGACGATTTCTTGAAGCAGTGATCGGGCACCTTCAAACGTTTGATACGACGCTGAAATTTTAGCGCGCAACCTCGACAACGAAAAAATTTTCTATGGGACAATTTTTCGTTTATATCATCGCCGCGATCGCAATCGTCGCATCGATGCTCGCAGGCAGCTGGGTGCTCGGGCAGCGACACAGCGAACCGGCGACGGGCGAAGTCTATGAATCGGGCATTGAAGTCACAGGATCGACAAAGCTGCGGTTGTATCCGCGGTTCTATCTGGTGGCGATGTTCTTTGTCGTGTTCGATCTTGAATCGGTCTATTTGTTTGCCTGGGCCGCATCGGCGCGCGAACTCGGCTGGCCGGGATACTTCGAAGTGTTGTTCTTCGTCTCGATGCTCATCGTGGCGCTCATCTATCTCTGGCGCGTGGGAGGATTGAATTTTGGTCCCGTCATGCGACATCGGATGACCGCCGGTGATGATTCATCGCATCGACAGCCTCTTGTCACAACGGAACGAAACGGAGTGAACCAATGAACACGGTGTCGGGCTGGGCTTCTCCGGATGAAAAACCGATCGTGCCCATCGAACGATCGAATGCCTCGTTTACAGATGCGGTCAGCCAGAGTCTTGTGTTTTCCCGGCTGCAGGATCTGGTTGCCTGGGGACGAAAGAATTCGCTGTGGCCGTTCAACTTCGGACTTTCCTGTTGTTATGTCGAGATGGCGACAAGCATCACAAGCCGGCACGACATCGCCCGCTTCGGCGCCGAGGTCATCCGCGGCACGCCGCGCGAAGCCGATGTGATGGTGATCGCAGGCACGGTCTTCATCAAGATGGCGCCGGTGATCAAGCGTCTCTACGAACAGATGATGGAACCGCGCTGGGTCATCTCGATGGGATCGTGCGCGAATTCAGGAGGCATGTACGATATCTACAGCGTCGTGCAGGGCGTCGATAAATTCCTCCCGGTCGATCTCTATGTGCCGGGATGTCCGCCCCGGCCCGAAGCATTCATGGAGGGGCTGACGCTGTTGCAATCATCGGTCGGCAAAGAGCGCCGGCCGCTGTCGTGGACGGCGAAGGAGCAGACAATCGTGCAGCCCGTGAAAATATCGGTGCACGAATTGAAACGCGCCGCACGCATGAGCATCAAAACGCTGCCGGATCCCGGACACGTCTAAGGAAAATCTTCTGCGATCGAAATGAAACTTGCAAGTGAGTGTGGGCCGTGACATCGTGATGTCCCGGGATGCAGCATGTGATGAGAGAGAGAGGGGAGCGATCGTGATTGTGATGGGGAACCAGTTGACAACAACAGGCGTCGTTGGTGAGCTGCATGAGCTGTATAAAAATGCGATCATCGACGAACAGCAGACGCGCGACAAGATCCCGACACTCTGGATCTTCAAAGACCGTCTGGTCGAGGTCCTGGACTATCTCAAGCACAGGATCGCGCAGCCGTATCGCATGCTCTACGACCTCACGGCCATTGACGAACGTGTGCGCACGCAGGAAGACACGCTCCCTAAGCGGACATTCACGCTTGTGTACCATCTGCTCTCGTTCGAACGCAACGAAGACATTCGATTAAAGGTCCCCTTGCAGGAAGATTTCCCCTCGGTCCCCTCGATCACATCGGTATGGAATTCCGCCAATTGGTACGAACGCGAAGTCTACGATATGTTCGGCATCACGTTCCAGGGCCACCCCGATTTGCGGCGCATCCTCATGCCCTCAACCTGGCAGGGACATCCGCTCAGAAAAGAACATCCGGCGCGCGCCACTGAAATGGGACCCTACGTGCTGCCGGAAGAAAAAGAGGAACTCGAGCAATCCGCGCTTCAGTTTCATCCCGAGGATTATGGCCTGAAGCGTTCGGGCGAGGATACGGATTTCATGTTCCTGAATCTCGGACCGCAGCATCCCGGCACGCACGGCGTGCTCCGATTGATCCTCCAATTGGACGGAGAAGAGATCATCGATGTCGTGCCGGATATCGGGTTCCATCACCGGGGCGCCGAGAAGATGGCCGAGCGCCAGACCTGGCACACATACATTCCCTATACGGACAGAGTCGACTACCTCGGCGGCGTCATCAATAATCTTGCGTATTTGCAGGCGGTCGAACTTCTGGCGGACATCACGGTGCCGGACCGGGCGAAGGTGATACGCGTCATGATGTCGGAACTCTTTCGCATCTCGAATCATCTTGTGTGGTATGGCACATTCGCCCAGGATGTGGGAGCGATGTCGCCCGTGTTCTATATGTTCAACGACCGGGAACGCTTATTTAAAATCGTCGAATCTGTCTGTGGCGGCCGCATGCATCCGAACTGGTTTCGGATCGGCGGCGTTTCGCAGGATCTGCCTCTCGGGTGGGAAACGCTTGTGCGCGAATTCATTCCGTATATGCGCAAGCGTCTGGACGAGTATGAAGACCTCGTGATGAATAACACGATTTTCAAATCGCGCACGATCGGCGTCGGCGCCTATACGCGCGATGAGGCGATCGAATGGGGCGTAACGGGACCGGGCTTGAGAGCCTGCGGGTTCGGGTGGGACTTCAGAAAGCAGCGCCCATATTCCGGCTACGACTGGTTCGACTTTGAAATCCCGACAGCCGTGCATGGCGATTGTTATGATCGGGGCGTGGTGCGCGTTGCCGAAATGCGTCAGAGCCTGAGGATCATCGATCAATGTGTGAAGCAGATGCCCTCGGGTGAATATAAATCGGACCATCCCTTGACGACGCCGCCCAGGAAAGAAAAAACGATGGTCGACATTGAAACACTGATCGATCATTTCTTGAATGTTACCTGGGGGCCTGTGATTCCGGCAGGCGAAGCATTCTTCGGCATCGAAGCCACGAAGGGATCAAACGGCTATTACCTCTTCAGTGACGGGAACACGCAGTCGTATCGGACGCGCATACGCACGCCGTCGTTTCCGCATATGCAGATGGTGCCGTTGATCAGCCGCGGCGCGACAGTGTCGGATCTGTTGGCGATCCTGGGATCGATCGACTTTGTGCTTTCTGATGTCGACAGATAAGTGTGATTGGTACAAGCCACCCGCGCGCGCGGATGCACGCATACTGTGCGATGCGGATATTCGAATCCTTATACGATGAACGCCTATGCTCAGTACAGAAGAACGACAGGAGATTGACGAAGAGCTGACACACCACGTGCATCGCCAGGGTGCATGCATCGAAGCGCTGAAGATCGTCCAACGCCACAGGGGATGGGTGTCTGATGAGGCGTTGGATGAAATTGCCGCGCACATTGGCATGGCGCGTGAGCAATTGGACGGCGTGGCGACATTTTATAATCTCATCTTTCGAAAGCCGGTGGGCAGGCATGTGATCTATGTCTGCGACAGCGTCAGCTGCTGGATCCTGAATGTCGATTCGAT
>DATGXR010000055.1:0-2896 GCA_035298825.1 Bacteroidota bacterium | reverse complement strand
CAGGCGCGGGGAGGATGTTCATGCGCAGGCACATACGGCCATTACCTGCTGCATGTGGACAAGGAGCATTCGCAGCGCATCACAAACAAGATTGACCACGGCGATCTGTCGGCGAAGCCGGGTTGGGTTCGCATCTCGCTTCACCCGACGATGACCGATGACGAGGTTCGGTTCATCGGCGATGCACTCGAATCGATCGCGCTTCACGGACACGACTGGCAAAACGAGTACACGTACTCCCCCGCCCGAAACGAGTTCTTCCATAAACAGGAAACGACGTTCACCACAGAGATGATGAGGGAGTGGTTTGCACCGTTCGTTCCGATCGCACAGTCGCGATAAGGATCGAATGACAATTGCCGTTCAGCTTTAAAAATCGAAGCCGATATTGACGTATGTGACATAGGTGCCGAGATTGCCGCGCATCACGGAAAATTCGAGCGGACCGATCGGACTCAGATAGCCGAATGTCACACCGCCGCCTGTGACGTACCGTCTGCCTTTGATCGACACATCAGTGCCTGCAAACGCGTTTCCCGTATTCATCTGCATCTGTAAAAATCCGTCCTTGAACGCCTCATACCGCACGCCGAGCGACAGCATCTGCGCCTGATCACCGTACAGCTCCTGATCCTTCACGCCCATGAATGTGGTCTGAGACGGCTTCATATACGGATAGGCCGCAGGCATTCGCACGCCACCGAGAATGAAACTGTAGGGAATGGGCATATTTGTTTTCGATCCGAGACCGAAGAATCCGTTTGCAAAGAGCACGGTCGAGCGTTGAAGTGGAATCGCGCTTTCGCAGTTGATGAACATACGCGCAAAATTCTGCGACGTCCCGATTGCAGGCGACGCATCCACGACACCTCGGAGCGAGATGCCTGAATGCGGGTACGTCGGCCGATCGAATGTCGTCACCCACAGATCCGCAAATCCGACGAGGCGGCGTTCGATCCACGTAAAATCCGTCATATAGACTTCGGACGCAAGTTCGGTGTACTCGCTTCGCAGGCCCACCGCGGCTGATACCATCCGGTTGTAGAGCGATCCGGCTGCGACGCTTGCCGAGTATGTGCGTATCATGAATGTCGCGTATGTCACGCCCTGCGTCGTCATCTGAAATGGAAATTTATCGAACACGATTTGCGCGCGCACGCCGAGACCAGGTCGGACGCCGAGAGGAAATGCATACTGCACATCGGCCCGGAGATGCCGCCCGAGTTTCAGATCGGCAGTGAACATGCCGGGATCTTTTCCGATATTCCACAGCGTCGTATTCAGCAGCAGCGACGCCTGCTGATAACTGTCGTAGCGGATGCCGGCCCGAAAATATTTTTTGTCGCGCTCGATGATCGACAACTGCAGCACTGTCTTTTCGTCTTCCTTGCAAATCCGATACGACACACGGTCATATTCCTGCGACGAATAGATGCGTTCGATGCCATGTTCGATCTCCGTGATCGTCGTGACAAGCGGAGCATCGAGGCCGAAATCGGCGAGGATCGTCTGTCGTGAAAGGTGCGTCAGCCCGTTGATGCGAATCTCGTCGACCCACCGGTACTCACCGAGATCGACCGCAGGCAACCTCGGACTCAATCGATTCGTCAGCGCGGCAACCGAATCGATTTTCGGCCGGATGATGCGCGCGGCGATTTCTCCCCTGCGTATGATCGCATCGGCGTTTTCGAACTCAAGCAGAGAGAGTCCCTTGATATCGGGCAGAATCAGCACATCGCACAGCGCGCGTTCGTGCGCAAGGGCGAGCGCGTCGCTGAACTGTGTGGCCTGCACAAGGACCTGAATAAAATCCCTGATCTCTTCCTTCTTCAGCGATGGCGCGCCCACATCGACTCCAATCACAATGTCGGCTCCCATGCGACGCACCTCTTCGACGGGAAAATTCCTCACAAGTCCGCCGTCGACAAACAACAGGCTGTCGATGAGCATTGGCGTGAAGACGGTCGGGATCGACATGCTTGCGCGGATCGCATCGCCGATGTCGCCCTTATCGATGAGCACGGGTCTGCCCGTGGCGATATCCGTACTGACGCAGGCGAACGGAATGGGAAGCTCACTGAATGATTTGAGTGAATGAAACGGCGCCGTTAATCGCGACAGCAGTATGCCGATGCGCTGCCCTGCATTCATTCCTCCGGGGAGGTGGACCCTTCCGTCTGCGATGGGAAAGAGTCCCACATAGCGATCGACCTGCCGTTTCTGCTCCATGGCAAGAAGACGATAATCGGTGCGGTCCGACAAAAGCGAATTCCAGTCGAGCGTGTGCATCACCGATTCGATCTGTGCGACAGTATATCCCATGGCATACAAGCCTCCGACCACGCTCCCCATGCTCGTGCCGGTGATGTAATCGGGGCGGATACCCGCCTCTTCGAGCACTTTAAGCACGCCGATATGTGCGAGCCCTTTGGCTCCCCCGCCGCTTAAGACGAGTCCGAGTTTCGGGCGATTCTGGGAAATCGATTGTGAAGCAATGCACAGAAGCAGGATCAATACGAAGCGGAATATTTTCACGAGCTTTTTTCGACGATTCATTGGCAGCGACATTGTTACGAGACAATAAAAACCCTACGGTACGAGCAGGCATAGATGATGTGCGGCGCAGAATTTCCAATCGCGCTCGCCCCGCGAGAAATAATGTACGCATTCCGGTCTCAAAGTCAACATCGCTTGCCTTTCACCCCCGTGCGATGTATTTTATTTAGTTATGCATTTTTTATTCATCATCGGATTGGAACATGAAATATACATTCCCTGCTATGATCGCCTTGTCTGTGATGCTGTCATCCTGCGTCACGCTCGGCAAATATGAAGAGATGGAAGCTTCACGCAATGCGGCGCAGCGCAACGTCGATTCGCTGACAACTGTTGCGGC
>DATGXR010000054.1:0-9425 GCA_035298825.1 Bacteroidota bacterium | reverse complement strand
AATCGAGTCGACTGCGAATGCAAGATCCGTCGTTTCGATCACGATCAGCACCATGAGCATCGGCGTGGCGTATCGCTTGCGTGCATGTTTGACGAAGAAGTGCTCGCCGTGATACGTGTCGGCAACCGGAACGATCTTCCGCGCGAGCCGCAGCACCCAGTTGTTCGAGACGTCGATTTTTTTTTCTTCGCCGAACATGATGTGCATTCCAGAATACACGAGGAACGCGCCGAATCCGTACATGATCCAATGGAATTCCCTCACCAGAGACGTGCCGACAAAGATCAGCACTCCACGCAGCAGGACGACGCCGATGATGCCGTAATTCAACACGCGCCGCTGTGCATGGAGAGGCACATCGAACATCGAAAAGACCAGCAGGAAGACGAAGAGATTGTCGACGCTGAGCGACTTTTCGATGACATATCCCGTGAAAAATTGCAGCGCGACTTCATGGCCTTCAAGCACCAACAGCACGCCGTTGAGCATCAACGATAACGCGATCCAGAAGATGCTCCAGTATATTGCCTTGCGCAGGTCCATGAGTGGTATGTTGTCCGTACGTGGATGATTTATATAAACTAAGGAAATTTTGCATGAATTGAAAGCGGGATGGAGAGCGTACCACACAGAGCGTACCACACAAAACTTTACTCAACCCTATATTCGGAAATGATCCGGATGTGTCGTCACGCCGGTTTGAATTCATGGGGAAGTGATGCCGATATCCCGAAATGATGTCTGATGATCTGTGCGATACGCTCGGAGGCACAGCCGTCGCCGTACGGATTCACGGCCGACGACATCCGCGCATAGGCGCCTTGATCAGCGAACAACTCTTGAGCGCCGCGGACGATCCGCTCCTCGTCCAGTCCGACGAGCCTCACGCCGCCCGATGCCACGGCTTCGGGCCGTTCTGTGACAGTGCGAAGCACAAGCACGGGTTTCCCGAGCGAAGGAGCTTCTTCCTGGATGCCCCCCGAATCGGTCAGAATGAAATGACTCGCTGCCATGAGATTGACGAAATCGCCGTATGCAAGCGGTTCGCACAGCAGGACATTCGGAATTCCGGAGAGTCCGGCGCGTAGCAGTAAGCGCACATCGGGATTTTTATGCATCGGAATGACGATCTGCGCCCCGGGATGTTCACGCGCGATGCGCGCGATGGCCTGCGAGGCGATGCGCATCGGCTCTCCCCAATTCTCGCGCCTGTGCATTGTCACGAGAACGATTTTTTGATGGGAAGCAACAAAGCGGCGTATGCGCGCATCGGTGAATCGATGCGAAGATTTGACAGCCATCCGGAGCGCGTCGATTACCGTATTACCCGTGATGAAGATCTTCTTTCGGTCGATTCCCTCCTTCATCAGCGCATGGCATGCAGTTTCTGTCGGAGCGAAGTGGAGTGTGGCGATGGCCGATGTGAGGCGCCGGTTCATTTCCTCGGGAAAAGGATTTGCACTGTCATTTGTCCTGAGCCCGGCTTCGATATGTCCAACTGGAATGCGCCCGTAAAAGGCGGCGAGCGCCGCGACGAATGTCGTTGTCGTGTCGCCCTGTACGAGCACCATATCGGGCCGAAGCCGGGAAAACAGCGCGTCGAGGGGTCCGATGGATCGCCCGGTGATCGAGGCGAGCGACTGACCGTGTCGCATGATGTTCAGGTCGTGGCGCGGGCGGATGCGAAATGTTTTCAGCACCTGATCGAGCATCTCACGGTGCTGTGCCGTGACAATGGGAACGACAGTGAACGCCGAGCGGTCGTTCGCGAGCTCCTTCAGGACCGGTGCGCTTTTGATGGCGTCGGGCCGCGTTCCGAACACGACGGCGATCTTCTTTTTCTTCATCATGCGGTCATCAGTGTGAAATTGAACTGCATTAATATAAAAAATTAATTCAAAAATGCCGACTTTTTTTCGTATATTTCACGTGTTCTAAATTCCGGCACATACTCTGTGAACAATCTGGGAGTCACCAATGCGCGTTATCATCCAACCAACGTACGAGCGCGTCAGCGCGTGGACGGCGGCATTCGTCGTACGTTCGATCAACGATTTTCAGCCGACGGCGCGCAAACCGTTCGTGCTCGGCCTGCCCACCGGATCCTCTCCCCTGGGAACATATAAGGAACTCATACGCCTGCATAAAAAAGGCGTCGTTTCGTTCAAACATGTCGTAACGTTCAATATGGACGAATACGTCGGACTGCCCGAGGATCATCCCGAGAGTTATCATTCATTCATGTGGAACAACTTCTTTTCGCACATCGACATCAACAGGAACAATGTGAACATCCTGAACGGCAACGCAAAGGATGTCGACAAGGAATGCGCCCGGTACGAGGCAAAAATCCTGAAGGCGGGCGGCATCCATCTGTTCCTGGGAGGCATCGGTCCCGATGGGCACATCGCGTTCAACGAACCGGGCTCATCGCTCTCTTCGCGAACGCGTGTGAAGACGCTGACATACGATACAGTGCTTGCAAACTCCAGATTCTTCGACGGCGATGTGAATAAGGTGCCGAAAACGGCGCTGACTGTGGGCGTGGCCACAATTCTCGACGCGAAGGAAGTCCTGATCATTATCAATGGCCATCAGAAGGCCCGCGCCCTGGCAAACGTGGTCGAAAGCGGGGTCAATCACATGTGGACCGTGAGCGCGCTGCAGCTGCATCCGAAGGGTCTCATTGTCTGCGACGATGAGGCGACAGACGAACTGCGCGTCGGGACTGTCAGGTACTTCAAGGACATCGAATCCACGAATTTGGATCCCGAAACATTGATGGCGTAAACCAGCATGGACACGACGGGGGAGCCAATCGATCTCGGTCTGGCCTGGAACTGGGAATTCGACAAGGATTTTATCGCGGGCGTTGAAGCGGCATGCCAGCGGCTCGGATTGACGACATACCGGATCGAACCGTATAATCTTTCCGAATCGCTGCGTCTGATGCGCGCCGGGAAACTTGCGTTCCGGACGTTCCTGGACCGCGCCTCGGATGGAGAGGAATTGTTTCAGCCTTTGGAACGCTTCCTCTCCCGCTCCAACACGCATCTGTTTAATCCATACGAGGCAATCGACCATGCCAAGGACAAGGCGACGATGCATCTGGAGCTGATGACGGCAGGCATCAACGTACCCTATACGATCATTATCTCGCCGTATTCGAAAAAAAAGGAAATCGAGCTGAGCCTCTCAGAGCTTGCGCATCTCGGCCGCCCGTTCATCATCAAACCTGCGAACACGACAGGCGGAGGCATCGGCGTCATCCTCGGGGCTGAATCGCTCAAGGAAGTGATCGAAACGCGCCAGCATCACAAGGGAGACAAGTACCTGCTTCAGGAAACTGTCGTTCCCGCCACGCTCAATTCGACCGAGGCATGGTTCCGCGTGTTCTACGCATTCGGCGAAACGCTGCTGTGTTGGTGGAACACGACAACGCACGAGTATCGTATCGTGACGGCCGGTGAAGAATATTTGTTCGGACTGCGCAGGCTGCACGAGATCGCAATGACGATACACACGGTATGCGGACTCGATTTTTTTTCGACCGAGATCGCGTTGACGCGAGATGGAAAATTTGTGACTGTTGATTATGTGAACGAGATCTGCGATATGCGCGCGCAGTCGCAGCACATCGACGGCGTGCCCGATGAGTTCATCGCGGTGATACAGGATCGATGCGCACGCGCCGTCAAGCATCACACGGCGCCGCGTGATGCTTGACTTTCAACCATGCCTTTAATACATTCCATCGCACATTCTTTATGCATTCATTTCTGAAAATTGATCAAGGAGGTAGTATGAACCTACGCATCTCAGCTCTTCTTCCGATTGTTGCCGCCTTCTGCCTCACCATGGCAGCGGCCGGATGCGCGGCCTCAGGCGATACGACCGGGGAAGAACAGATGCCGCCGGCTCAGGACAGCGTTGCAGCGGCGGGTCCCACACGCGCAGAACTGCAGCAGGAGCTCGACGCGATGAAGACCGAGAACATACAGCTCAAAGAAAAAGTCTCGCAGCTCGAACGAACCAATCGCGATCTCTTGTCGAAGGCATCGGATCTTGAAGCCTCCATCGCCGCGCGCGAGCAGGCGGCCCGCGACAAATCGGCGGCTGAACCGAAGCCGGCCAAGCGATCGTATGAAGGCGTCACATCGGCCGAAGACGTCCGCACGTACAAATCGGCTGTCGCTCTCGTGAGAAAGGATAAATTCCGCGAGGCTGCGGCAAAATTCGAGGCGCTGCTGAACTCGTCGGTGAAGGAAGATTACGCGCCCAATTGCAGGCACTGGCTGGGATTGGCGTATTTCGGTCTCAAGGACTACAAGGCAGCGCTCGAGCAGTTCAAGCAGGTGTTCGAGTTCAAATTCTCGACGAAGAAGGACGACGCCCAGCTGATGATCGCCCAATGCTATGAACAACTGGGCGACCTGAAGGCCGCCAAGGCCGAATACGAAAAACTTGTGAAGACCTATCCCACAAGCGAATATGTGAAGCGCGCGAAGAAAAAAGTTCGCGAATTATAATCCACTTACTGCACACCATACGCACAGAAAAGAAAACATATGCCGGCATCAATCATAGTCGGAGCCCAGTGGGGCGACGAGGGAAAAGGAAAAATCGTAGACATGCTCAGCGACGAGATCGATATCGTCGCACGCTATCAGGGCGGAGCCAACGCAGGCCATACGGTCGTCATCGGCAGCAAGGAATACGTGCTGCATCTGATCCCCTCGGGAATTTTTCATCGCCATGTCAAATGCGTGATCGGCAACGGCGTCGTGATCGATCCGGTGGCGCTGATGGACGAGATCGCGATGATCAAGTCGTTCGGCATCAAGATCGACGGCCGGCTCTTCATCAGTCACAATGCGCATCTCATCATGCCGTATCACAAAATGCTCGATGCGATCCGCGAACAGGGCGCGCAGAAGATCGGCACGACTGGCCGGGGCATCGGTCCCGCGTACATCGATAAGTACATGCGCACGGGCATCCGTGTGGTCGATCTCCTGAACCGAAAGACGCTCTCCGACAAGCTCAAGGCGAACATCGAGGAAAAGAATCAGCTGCTGAGCAAGATCTACGGCTCCGTGGAGATCGATGTGGACAAGATCATCGCCGAGTACGAAAAATTCGACACGCAGATCGATCCGTTCATCACCGACACATCGGCCTACCTGAACAACGCGCTGAAGAAAAAGAAATCGGTCCTCTGCGAAGGCGCCCAGGGCGCGCTGCTCGACGTCGATCATGGCACGTATCCGTTCGTCACCTCGTCGAATCCGACAAGCGGCGGGGCATGCACTGGGCTCGGCATTCCGCCTACTGAAGTGAAGAACATTATCGGCATTGTGAAGGCCTATTCGACGCGCGTCGGCAACGGTCCCTTCCCCACCGAACTGAACGACGCAACGGGCGAACGCCTGCGCGCAATCGGTGGCGAATACGGAGCCACGACAGGACGTCCCCGCCGCTGTGGATGGCTCGACATCGTTAGCCTGAATTATTCGGCGCAGATCAACGGCATCAGGGAAATCGCGCTCACGAAACTCGACGTGCTCGACGAGTTCGACGAGATCGCCATCTGCACGGGATATAAAGTGAACGGCAAGCTGCTGAAGTCCTTCACGTCCGACGTGGCGACGCTCGATGCAGTGGAACCGGTCTACAAGATCTTCAAGGGATGGAAGGCCGGGATTTCAGGCGCGAAGAAATTCAAACAGCTTCCGGCAAACACGATCAAATACGTCGAGGCAATCGAGCGACTCACAGGCGTCAGGATTTCGCTTGTGTCAGTGGGTCCGCGCCGCGACCAGACGATTGTACGATAGGGGCGCGCGATGACGGTACCGGTCAACGCTCGGAGTCCGAAGTCGGGCGCGATCAAGATCGCGTTGCTCGTCATCGCCGTCGGCATAGCCATTGTCACGCTGCTCTATACGAACAACCTGGTCAAGGAACTTCAGGTCAAGGAGCATAAGGTGGCGCGCATGTATGCTAAGAGCCTGGAGTACGTCGCCAATCCCACGGTGCAGGGCGTCGACTACAGCTTCATCCTCGAGCAGGTCTATCCGTCGATGGACTTCCCCATCATTCTCACCGACGCCTCGGACAGTGTGGCGGTGAGCATCAAGAATGTGCGTATCGATTCAACGCTCTCGACGGAGCGGTTCAACCGGGAGATCAGCAGCATGATCATCGAGATGGACCGCGCCAACAAACCCATCGTTGTCGTCTCGCAGGATTCGGTCATCCTCAATTACATGCACTACGGGGAATCTCCGCTCATCGTGCAGCTGCGGTGGCTGCCGTATGTGGAACTCGGACTGGCCGCGTTGTTCGTGCTCGTGGGATACATCGGATTCAGCTACATCAAGCGGAGCGAGCAAAGCAACATCTGGGTGGGGATGGCGCGCGAAACGGCGCATCAGTTAGGCACGCCGCTCTCGAGTCTCGCGGGATGGATCGATGTGCTCAAGATGTATTCCACAGAGCACCCGAAGATGTACGAGACGGTGACGGACATGGAGAATGACGTGAGGCGGCTCAACAAGGTCGCGGATCGTTTCTCAAAGATCGGCTCGAAGCCCGATCTGAAGGAGGAGAATCTCGCACTCGTGCTGCGCTCCGTCATCGGGTATTTCGAACGCCGCATTCCGCACATGGGAAAGCGCGTCAGCATCCGCCTTGAAGGAAGCGAGGAAATCCATGCACGCATCAACCGCGAATTGTTCGAGTGGGTGATCGAGAATCTCGTGAAGAATGCGCTCGATGCGATGGAGGACGGCAAGGGAACGATCACGCTCCGCGTGCAGCGCGTGAGCGAGACGACATTCATCGATGTGATCGATACGGGAAAAGGCATCGATTTGAATATCCGGAACGATATCTTCCGGCCGGGCTTCAGCACGAAGCGACGCGGCTGGGGACTCGGCCTGAGCCTTTCGAAACGCATCATTGAAAGCTACCACAACGGCAAGATCGCGGTGAAGGAAAGCAAGCCGGGCGTCGGCACGACATTCCGCATCACACTCCGCGGGTAATGCGCATCATACACTCGGCGCCTGATGCGTATCATCGCCGACCGCTCCGACGCTCACACACAATGGATATTTTCGATCACTGCTGATCGCCCGGCTTCGGCTTGAAGAGCGACCAGCCGATCACTCCCCCGAGCGCGGCAAAGAGCGTGTTCGGAATCAGGAAGACGAAGATCGAAAAAACCGCGCCAAGCGGATTGATGCGCTCATGCTTCGCCTGTTCGATCGCCTCCTGCAGTTCGGGCGGAATCTCCACGCGCAGTTTCACGATGATGCGTTCCATCATCTCGATCGCCACGTTGCCGAAGACAAGCGTCACGAGCACATTGACCGCCACGGCGGCAAACGACGCCACCACTCCCGCCAGCAATCCGACGCGCAAACAATCTGCCATCGTCAGCGGATCCATTTCGGGCCGCTGTTCCCTCACATACAGAAACACGGCAAGCAGTCCGCCGAAGATGACCCCTCCGCAGCATAAACAATTGATGAGATTCAGTCCGGGCACGGCCCAGAATGCGGCAATGACGAGTCCGCCGTAAAGCGCCGGCATGAATTTATCTGGTTTGTGTTCCATAGTGTCTACGAAAAATGATGATGAGTATCGGAATCACATCCGGTGAGCCGGAGCGATGCAATGAGTTCATGGAATACGGGTGTCAGCACGAATGCAGTCAGGAGACCGAACGTCCCGCCGGTGACGAGACGCGAGACGGTCGTGCTCTCGAACAATCCGAAGGCGGATCCCGCGACATCCGCGATCATTCCCGCAGCCGCAACGACAATCACCGTCCGCGCGCTCCATCTGCGCATGAGCCGCTTGCCGACCGAAGGATAGAGCGCGATTCCCGCAAAGAAGGCAAAATAGATTGCGCTGCATCGGATGCACACCGGCAGCTTGTGTCCGAACAAATGGAACGAATGCGAGTCCCATTGGTGACAGACGGGTGAAAAGAACGCATATATCGCGCTGCCCGCCGTATGGGCGGGTCCGTCAGCGGCAATCGCGGCGGGCGCGGCGATGATCGCTCCGCACCAGCAGGCTGCCGCGAATAATAAAAGCACGTGCGTACGCATAGGTGGGATTTATAATAAAAAGAAGGAGGGCCACAATGCAAGTGAAATTTTCTTTTTTTTCAGAACACGAACTTAAATCCCGCTTCGACCGGCACATAACTCCGTCGATCGTCTTTTGCGAAGATTGAAATGTATTTGACTTCGAGCGAAAACGCAACTGTCGCCGAAACGGGGATATCGATGCCTGCTCCTCCTGACGCCCGATAGGCGGTCTCCGACGCTCCGGTGAGCGTCTGGGCGCCGGCGTTCGCCGATATGATCGTCTGATCGCTCATGCGCATATGCGTGACTCCGCCGTCGACGGTGAGATAGGGAAACGTCCCTCCGATGCGGCCGAGGATGCGGTAATTCAGAAACGCGGCCATCGATAACATTTCAAACTCGCCTCCGGAGGCGATTGCATTGGAGTTCAACGTTCCATTCGTGAGATGAAATTTTTTTGTGGGAGTACGCGCATAGTCGGCTCCGATGCCGATGCTGGCGCTCTGTGAAAGCGTGAATTCGACACCGGCCCCGATAGAGGGACCGCTCTGCCAATTTTGTTGGTAAAGATCGGGAGCGGCGGGCAGTCCCACCCCTCCGTGCAGGTAGACCACATATCCGTAATTTTGTGCGTTGGCGCACGCGACTGTGAAGAAGAGCGCAGCAGCAATAAAAAAGGATTTCATAACCATCCCCCGATTGAACAGCCCCTGTTATTTTTAGTGTGCATCATGTGTGACACTCATTTTTAGTTTGTATCATATGATACCGAGGCAAAATAATGGTATTTTAACCACATTACTTGCCGGAGGTATTTCATGCTTGAAAAACAGCTCTCAGATCGACTGCAGACCAAGTCTGTGAAGCAGTCGATCATCACCAGCATCGCCAAAGATTTTAACCTCACACCGATCTTGGCTGAAGCATATTTTTCACAGATTAGCAATTATTTCCTGAACCATGCAGAGCTCGAACTCACTGCCGGACAATTTCATTACCTGGCAATCGATGAGAACGAACCTGCTGGCAAACCGCTCTCACTCTGCAAAAAAGTATCCGTCAAACTTGACCTCCACATCCCGGAAGAAGATCTCGCCGTCTATAAAAAATCAGGACTGAGCGGACTCAGGCAGCACAAAATTCTCCGACTCACCAATCAGACGATCGATCAAGGCGGATTGCTCTCGTACGAAGATGTGGCCTTCATCCTCACTTCAAGTGTCGTCACCATCAAGCGCGATATGGCCCAGATGCGAAGAGCCGGCATCATCATCCCGTCGCGCGGCTGGCGGCATGAGATGGGACGCGGCCAAACACACA
>DATGXR010000053.1:0-34797 GCA_035298825.1 Bacteroidota bacterium | reverse complement strand
GTGACACGAAGCGATCGTGGATAGGGAAGGAAAATGCTGTATCGTGTTGCATGTTGTACGTGAATTTCTCCACACTGACGGAGCGCGAGCGGGGGCAACATCAGCTTTAGCGACTTATACCGTTACTCCAAGATTTATCCGCCTTGAGCACGAATGGAATTCACAACCTTGATTTATGTTTCTGTTTTGCCCACCAGGCTTGCCATTGTGTATGATTCAACCCATAATCCTTTCCGGTTAATTTTTTAAGTGTTTCAGCAGCTTTATTCGAGCACCAGTAATTATTGGTGTCTTTTAATATTCCAATAAGAGCTTCGATAACACGGCGATCCTTGATATTCCCCAGTGATTCGATGGCTGACCAGCGAGTGTGCGGATCTTTATCGTTCAATTTAGCAATAAGTGGATCGATTGCATGTTGATCCTTCATTTCTGCAAGTGAGCAAATGGCTGCATTTCGAACACGTTCGTCCTCATCCTTTAAGGCTTCGATGAGAGACTCTATCCCACGACGGTCTTTAATATATCCAAGAGCCTCAGCCATAGACATACGAACCTCGGCACTGCTATCTCTCAATGATTCAATGATAGGTTCTATCAAACCGATATCTGCAAGCGCCACAACTGCTGTGCTACGTACAAACATATCTTCTCGTTTAAGATTATCTCGAATAGTGCTGATTAATGGCCCAACTGCACGTGTATCTTTTATTCTCCCTAATAATGCAG
Organism: Bacteroidota bacterium; assembly: GCA_035298825.1. Classification (GTDB taxonomy): domain Bacteria; phylum Bacteroidota; class Ignavibacteria; order UBA10030; family UBA8401; genus CAISDA01. Next base: position 34,068 of record DATGXR010000053.1, on the reverse strand, counting down.
CGGCTTTCTGCCGCCCTTCAAAACAAAGATCTTCTTTTAATCCTTCAATGAGAGTTTCAACCGCACGCTGATCTTTATAATTTCCAAGCACGACTGCTGCCACAAATCGTACTCGTATATTGCTGTCTTTTAATACCGCAGCCAAAGGTTCAATCGTACGTCGATCATCTAATTTTTCAAGAGATGCAACCGCTTCTAGACGAACTTCATCATCACCGTCCCTCAACGCACTGATCAGGGGTTCCAGAGCGCGCCGATCTTTTATGACTCCCAGTATGTAAGCCATTTTGCATCGGACATCTGAGATAGTGTCTTTCAATGCATCAATGAACCGCTCTGTGAACTGGCTTATATTTTTTTCCCGCACAAGATTAGCAAGTGCCTCCGTTGCACGTAAACGAACAACATTATTATTGTCCTTCAGTGCAAAGCTGAGCGGTTCTAAGGCTGGTTCGCCAATATCCATAAATGTCCGTGCAGCTAAATGCGAAGGCGATGTCTTGAGCGGAGAAAAGAAAGAAGGAGCCAAATTTGTTAGAGTAGTTTGATCGAGGAAAGCTTCAAATAGCGCAATTGCTGCGCCCTTAGCATTCGGGCCAATTTTACCAAGCTCGATTATCGCATAAGCCTTCGAAACTGCATCCCCTGACCTGAGAGCATTTATTTTTACTCTTATGGAATCCGGTGCTTCCTTCTCCCATTGGAGCAATTTGGTTTTTAAGTCGCGGTTGTTTTCTAAAAATGTCAGATTCTGCGCTTTTACTGAGTTCAAAAGAAGTACGGAAATGCAAATGATAATATAAAAGAGAACCCAACCTTGGAGCAATATTGATTTTAATTGACCGTCTAATCTTCGTTGCATAATGAATATTCTCCTGATTGACCAGGTGATAGTTTAGACAAGCATTCAAGCGGTATAACGGACTGGAGTTCCGGCAATAAAGAATGCGGACAAGGAAGCTGCATTACAACCTTGTTGTCTTTTACTTATGCCACACGACCATCCAAATTAACAATCTACCCGGCAATATTGCGAGAAATTGCCTTTAAAACAACAAAACCCCGAAGCGTGGACTTCGAGGTCTCGGTTTAAAACGGCAAACGGGGAGTCAAGTATTTGACTCCCCGTTTGGGATGGCTCCGCGGGTAGGGCTCGAACCTACAACCCCATGATTAACAGTCATGTGCTCCACCATTGAGCTACCGCGGAAGGGCGTTGAAAAATATGTTCTAAAATATATCAAACTCATGGCCGAAAGTCAAGAATATTTTCGCAATCATTCAATATTTTTGACTTCTTTTTCATTCGCCCGGCTACAGACGCGCTTCAAGGAACATCCTGCCTTCCCCGTCTGTTCACCGAATACAGAGGGGACTTGACATAACGCCTCGTTTTGCGTCAGTGTGTTCACGCTTCAATCATTAAAGGGGAAAAGGAATGAAAGCTCTCAGGTTTGCCGCATTCGGGGGTCGGGATGTTCTCCGGTTCGATGATGATGTTCCCGAACCGCCGATTTCATCACACCAAATACTTGTGAAAGTCCATGCTGCGGGACTCAATCCCGTCGATGCCGCCATACGCTCCGGCTATATGAAGAACAATCTGCCTTCACTTCCTGCAACGATCGGCGTGGATTTTTCAGGCGAAGTCGTGAGAGTCGGCGATGCGGTTGTCGAACTCAAAGTTGGCGACCAGGTCTACGGTCAGGCTCCGCTTCACAACGGAGGTTCCGGCTCGTGTGCCCAGCTTGCGGCTGCAAAGGCCGATATGGCCGCTCGCATGCCCAGGAATACAGATTTTACACAAGCCGCCGCGCTGCCTCTTGCTGGCGTCAGCGCCGTGCATGCAATAGAGGACCTGATCAAGCTCAAGGCAGGACAAAAAATTCTCATTCACGGCGGCACGGGTGGCATCGGTTCGATCGCCATCCAGCTTGCCAAGTCCCTCGGCGCTCAAGTTGCAACAACCGTGCGCCTGAATGCGTTCAACTTCGCACAGGATCTCGGCGCCGACGTGGTGATCGATTACAAGCACGAAGCGTTCAAGGACCAGGTGAAGAACTACGATGCCGTGCTGAACGCCTCGGGCAACGCCGCAATGACTTCACTCTCGTTTAAAGTCCTGAAACGGGGAGGCATCCTTGTTTCAATGCGCGATGAACCCGATCCCGAACTGGCGAAAAAATACGCCGTCATCGTCCACAAACAGCTCACACAAACCAATACGCGTCACCTGAACCGGCTCAGAGATCTTGTTGAAGGCGGAGCGATCAAGGTCTGCATCGACACAGTTTATCCGCTTGACGAGGCGCAGGAGGCGTTCAGACACCTTGAAGAAGATCGGCTGCGGGGAAAGATCGTGCTCCAAATTCCCGGATGAGGCACATCGGACCGGATTTGTGGCAGTGTAACCTCTCATATAATTGGGTTTTACGCCTCAATCTCCACTTTCTTGACACACCCTGGCTTTTTCTTTATATTACCATTTACTGTTCGTACTGGCTCCGGATCATATGTGATGTGCTCTTGCAGTATGCCATCATCACACACACCGGCTGCCAGCACATATCAGTGTTGAATTACTATACACAAACTGCCGGGTGACACGATTTTTTTTCCGAGAAAACGAACGCATTTTTTTTCGTCCTCAAAAAGCGTTACACGCAACTTCTTTGAAAACGTCGTTGTTATATTATCAGGAACGATGACCTACACGTTCCCCAAAATTTTTTGATGCGGTCCATGGGCTGGTTCTGTTATCCGCATCTCACTCTACAACAAAGGCATTATCAATGGATGGAAATTTCTCAAATCGAGTGCAAGATGTCATTCGCCTCAGCCGCGAAGAAGCGCTCCGCCTGGGTCATGACTATATCGGCACGGAACACTTATTGCTCGGCATCATTCGCGAAGGCGAAGGGATCGCCGTCAAAATTCTGCGGAACCTCGGGGTGGATCTCTATAAGTTGAAGAAAGCCATCGAGGATACGGTGCGCACATCCGGAGGAACCCTCACTATCGGCAACATCCCACTGACGAAACAGGCTGAAAAGGTATTGAAAATCACATATCTCGAGGCCAAACTGTATAAGTCGGATGTGATCGGCACGGAACACCTGTTGTTATCTTTACTGCGTGATGATGATAATATCGCCGCGCAGATCATGCACCAATTTGAAGTCCACTACGACAAAGTCCGTTCGGAACTCGATAACATCATCAGCGGCAAGCCTTCGACGCCTCAACCGGCTCAACCTGCCGCTGCAGAAAAGAAACAGGAAAAATCGAAGACGCCCGTACTGGATAATTTCGGACGCGATCTGACGAAGCTTGCCGCCGAAAACAAACTCGATCCCGTGGTGGGACGTGAAAAAGAAATCGAACGCGTGGCACAAGTCCTCTCCCGCCGCAAGAAGAACAATCCCGTCTTGATCGGCGAACCCGGCGTGGGCAAGACGGCGATCGCCGAAGGCTTGGCGATCCGCATCATCAATAAGAAAGTCTCGCGCATCCTTCACGACAAGCGCGTCGTCACACTCGATCTTGCGGCACTTGTGGCCGGCACGAAGTACCGCGGCCAGTTCGAAGAGCGCATGAAGGCCGTGATGAACGAGCTTGAAAAGGCGAAGGATGTGATCCTCTTCATCGACGAGCTTCATACGATCGTCGGCGCAGGCGGCGCCTCGGGCTCGCTCGATGCCTCGAATATGTTCAAGCCCGCTCTTTCGCGCGGCGAACTGCAGTGCATCGGCGCCACGACGCTCGATGAGTATCGTCAGTATATCGAAAAAGACGGCGCGCTGGATCGCAGGTTCCAGAAAATCATGGTCGATCCGACAAGCGTCGAAGACACGATTCTCATTCTGACGAATATCAAATCGAAGTATGAAGAGCATCACGGCGTGCGTTATTCGGAAAAAGCGATCGAAGCCGCGGTGAAGCTCTCTGACCGCTACATCACAGACAGGAATCTGCCCGATAAGGCAATCGACGTCCTTGATGAAGCCGGCGCACGTGTGCATTTATCGAATATCGTTGTACCGAAAGAGATTCTTCAGCTTGAAGAGGAAATCGACAAGATCAAACAGTCGAAGAATCAGGTCGTGAAGAATCAGAATTTCGAGGAAGCTGCGCGGTTGCGCGATCTTGAAAAGAAACTCCTGAGCGATCTTGAAATTGCAAAGCGCGAATGGGAATTGAAATCACAGCACACGATTTACGATGTGGATGAGGAAAAGATTTCGGATGTCGTGGCGATGATGACCGGCATTCCCGTCAACAAGGTGGCTGAATCGGAAAACGAAAAATTGTTGAAGATGGATGCGATGCTCAAGTCGCAGATCATCGGACAGGACGAGGCGGTCACAAAGTTGACGAAAGCCATTCGCCGCACACGCGCCGGACTCAAGGATCCGAAGCGCCCAATCGGCTCGTTCATTTTCCTCGGGCCCACGGGTGTGGGCAAGACTGAAATGGCGAAAGTGCTGGCCAAATATCTCTTCGATGCCGATGACGCATTGATCCGCATCGACATGAGCGAGTATATGGAAAAATTCTCGGTCTCGCGGCTTGTCGGAGCGCCTCCGGGATATGTCGGATACGAGGAAGGCGGCCAGCTCACAGAAAAAGTGCGACGCAAACCCTATTCGGTCGTCCTTCTGGACGAGATCGAAAAGGCGCATCCTGATGTCTATAATATACTCCTGCAGGTGTTGGATGACGGCATGCTCACAGACAGTCTCGGTCACCGTGTCGACTTCAAGAACACGATCCTGATCATGACATCCAATATCGGCGCGCGCGACATCAAGGGAACGAAGGGTTTCGGCTTCGGCGAAGAGAACGTGAACGACAAGTACAAACAGATGAAGTCGACAATCGAAGACGCATTGAAGCGCGTGTTCAATCCCGAATTCCTGAACCGCGTCGACGATACGATCGTCTTCCATCAGCTCGAAAAGACGGACATCATGCGCATCATCGACATCCAGACAAAGGAACTCTTCAAGCGCATGAGTTCGATGAACATTTCGATCGAGCTCAACAAGCAGGCGAAGGAATTCCTGGCCGATAAGGGATACGATCCCGTCTTCGGCGCGCGTCCCTTGCGCCGTGCGCTGCAGAAGTTCGTGGAAGATCCCGTGGCCGAAGAAATTCTCAAAGGGAAGTTCGGCGAAGGATCGGTGATCAAAGTAACGTTCAACAAGAAGAAAGAAGAGTTGCGCTTCGTTGAAGGCAATCCGAATAAAGGCGGGACAACCGCCTCGGATTCAAGCGATGAGGCGGACGATCAGATCACGCCGACGCCGCTTGATTCAAGCGTCGATACACCGCATGAGGATCTGGTATAAACTTCTGATGCACACAGCACTCCTGGTGACGTGACACAAACAAACCGCTGTGTGGAAACAAATCAATACAAAACGGCCGCAACGATTTTTCTTCGCTGCGGCCGTTTGCGTTTTTAAATGATGCCGGGTAAAGCGGGACTCGTTATGTGTGATTGCGGATCAATGATTCATGCGCATGCGAGGGATGGTGTGAATTTCGTCCAACAATCAAATCGTATTGCTAAGGAGGCGCGAGGCGGAGGTAACGCATCCCTTCGCGCTGTCAGCGTTCACTGATATTTTTACAACGAGATTTAGAGATCGAGATACAGGCCGATCGATACGCGATTCACGCGATGCATGTAAAACTGTCCGCGCTCTTCGAGTCCGGTTTGATATGTGAGTGCAAGACGCAGCGCGCGTGTTGTCTTCGTCTCAGGCGACACCAATGATGTAATGACATCTCCGGGCGAAAGTGACGGTGTCAGTGTCACACCCAACTGATACGACTGTGTCGTGCCGAAACCGGCTTCACCTTTCCATTTAATATCGGCCGCAACATAGAGGCGGACTTCATTTGAAATCTGATAATTGAGCGCCTCGCATCCCACTTCATAATCCATCGTGCCGTCTCTGTGCGTATCGATGATGAACGTGTAATTGTAATATCCTCCCGCATAGACAAATCCGCCGATCGCCTGAAGGTCTGTCACAACGAATGCCTGCGCGTAATCGCGCACGTAATTGATCGAATGCCCAAGTCCCTTAACCTCGATCGCATCATCCATCAGATGCTGACTCGTGTGTCCGATGCCGAGTCTGAGTGCAAACGCCGGATCCATTTGCACGTCGAAGAGCGCGTCGACGTAATAATCGCCGTTTGTTACGATGAACTGATGCTCTGATGCAGAAAGGCTCGTATAAAATGTGCCGCCCAAACTGAATTCGGCACGGCGTTCGCTGCCTGCAGATACGACTTCAACAAGCGGCATCACACCGCCGAGGCTGCCTGTATAGAGATTCTGATCGAAAGCTTTTGAAAGAGATGTTCGATGCTCAACCGCGTTTGCCGTGAAGGGACGGATGAGACGATGTTCGGGAAGGAGCGAATATCGGTGATCGCCTGCGCGAAGGAGCACAGGAATGCACAATAAAAAAAGAGAGAAAGTACGACGCGAAATGGTCATGGCAGATTCATGTGCATGGATGAAAAGCGGGCGAAATGGTAACTGATTCACGCACCAGCGTGAATGTGGGTATTTCGCCCTGCGAAATGCAAAAGATAAGATGGAGCATCGGGCGAAATAGCATTTCGCCCTACAAACCGATTGATTTGAATGCGACGAGTGATTCGAATACAACGATTTATTTGATTGCGACAAGTGATTCGAGTGCGTCGATCAATTGAGGATGAACGGCTTTGCCTCCACCTTTTCACCGGAGATGTAGCGCAAGCCCGGAGCCGGATAATGGAATTTGTCGAGCAAACGCACAACCATGGCCCAGGTGTCGTTGGCAATATCGAACGAACTCAAATTGTAATCAAGCGAAAAGGCGAATTTATGTCTGGCATTTGTCGGCTCGTCGCCATACGACACATTGGACGCGCCGTATCCGACGGCGAGATTCAGAAATTTTGGCCAGTACCGCGCCGCGCCCTCGGGCAAGACGTTTTTCATATTCACGGACATCCAATAAATATGTCCCGAGTAATCGTGGCTCAATCCCCAGTCCTGATCCGGCCGGCTATAGGCCCCTGTGGGATAGTAACTCCATTTGAAATTAAAATTCCGAAGCGCAGGCACCTTCACTTGCGCAAAGGCGTAGCCCATGCCGAGCGCGTTCGCCGCCAGGTCGTAACTCGAAAATCCGTATTTGGCATACCCGTCCATCAGTTCGATCGAGATTGCATGCGCCGCCGGTACGGCCAGGGCCGTCCAGACCGCGGTGGCTTCGCTATAGTCGGCCCATTTCATCAGATCGTAGAACGTATGGAAATACACATAGGATGTGAAAAAGTGTCCGCACTTATCTACGCCGAGACTGTAGTTGTCGAATCCGCCGTCGTTCTGGTAGAGGAACCCATGCTGCTTGTAGAGATAGTCCTTGCGCCACCACCACTGGTATTCAAGAAGCACAATCGGAATGGAAAAAGCGAGCGTCGCTCCGAGCGCCAACGGTTTGCGCTTGATGAACCAGAACATGCTGTCGGGTTGCTGCCGGGAACGTGAGTCGCTCGAGAGCGAAAGCTGCGTGGAAGAGGATTCAAGACCGAGATCGTGCACGACAGTTGGATCGACTTCGCGCGTGTTGATGTGAAGTGTGTCACCTCCGGTCACATTCCCGTTGCCACGAGCATGCAGTGTGTCGGCACCAGGAAGCTCGTCGGTCGAAATTTCTTCGGATGCGTTGCAGATAAATTCCGCTGTACGTGCAGCGGCGGTATCACTGCTGCCGAGTGTGGTTGAGGCGCCTTCACACGCGCCTGCATGCAGCAGAGATATCGCCGGTACGAACAGAAAAAGTAGAATAAGAATTGAAGTACGTTTCACTAGTATCTTCCCCCCGAAAAAAAATGTGCGGATGTATTGGAATAAAAATGTACCGCGTTTTTCGAGGAGATGCAACCCTCCGTGCGTGTGTCTTCACACACGCACACAGAGGATTCGTTGATCACTTAATTTGCATACGCGCGCAACAGGAACCTGGGGATGATAACATCGAACTCATCTCCGTTTTCCCGTTTGAAGCGGTATGTGCCTTCCATTGTCCCATCAAAAGATTCAAGCGAACAAAAACTGTTATACTCGTGTGCGTCGTTCGGCTCGATCACAGGCTGACGGCCAACGACTCCTTCTCCTTCTACTTCTTCAACTGAATCGCTGTATGTATGAGCAATGTACCAATGGCGTCGGAGAAGCTGCACGGTGTCAGAACCGTTGTTTTCGATGCGTATGAAATACGCAAAGACGAATTTATGGTTGAGTGGTGCCGAATGCCGTTCAAGAAACAATGAATGAACATGGACTGTGATGTCCTCTGTAGTGGCGCTATAGATTGTCATATTTCCTCCTTAATGTTAAGGCGGCAAGATGACCCCTCCCTCACTTGGCCGGCTTGTTCAGATTTTAGAGACCATACGCAGCATAGAACGTTCTTCCGTGTAATTGAGTATTGAATTAACCGGAACCCATACCAGATCGTGTGATTCGTCACTGATCGTCAGCGGAATCCGGCTGTCGGCTTCACATAGATAACGAATATCATAATGATAATGTTCCACCTCGTTCTTACGCGCCGGGATGAGGTGGATGTCCACGTCGAAAATTTCCTTGGAAACCGGCGATACGGAGCGCAATCCTGATTCTTCTTCGGCTTCGCGCAACGCCACATTGAGAATATCCGTCTCGCCGTCCGCGTGGCCTCCCAGCTGGAGCCACCGGTTGAGTTTTTTATGATGCGTCAGCAGCACATGCGTGCGTTCGATGTTTACGATAAAAGCCGAACCCGTGATGTGCCCGATCGACAGCGACCGCTCGCAGCAGTCCTCATGCTCCTTCACAAAGTCGATCATCCGACTGCGCATCTCACGCTCGTGCGCATCCGACGCTTCATAGGATTCAAGCTGTGACAACAGGTCTTTTCGATGCATCGTCGTGTAACGATCCCTTTCATTGTGATTGAATAAACGCGATACTAATATTTAATACACAGTAATGGATTCCCACTAAAAAATCAATCCCGAGACACGGATTTTTCATCTCATTTTTGATTTTAATTAGTTATGTTACAGCCATGGACCGACGAACCGCTCTGCAGCTGCTTGGCATCACAGGTGGAAGCGCGCTTGTTTTGCCCGGATCTCTCTTGAATCCGTTTGATTGTGAAAGCAGGGATCTTCCCGCAATCGATCAAAACGCAATTTTTGCGCGGCTTCAAGCGGAAGCCCCGGCGCGGGCCTGTGTGAAAACCGAACACGGCAGTCCGCGGATGTATATCAACGACCGCCAGGAGTTTCCGTTTTTTGCCGTGAGTGTTGGACTCTCAAAGACGATTAAGGGGTACAGACAATCGGGCATCCGGTTTTTTCAGCCGTTGATCGGACTCTCCGATGTGTGGACCGCCCCGGGCACGTACGAGTTTGAAAGACTCGACCGCTACTTCGCGCAGCTGTTGAATACGGTGCCCGATGCGATCTTTCTGCCGCGCATTCACTTGTATGCGCCCGAGTGGTGGAAGCGCGGCCATGAATCGGAGATGGTCAAGTTCGGCCTGCCGATTCCCGAGACGTCCTATAAACTGAAACCCTTCATCGTCGAAGGCGAGTTCAACTGGTGGCAGCTGCTTGATGGCGATCTGCCCTCGCTTGCAAGCACTGCATGGAAAACGGATATCGCCGAAGTCCTTCGCGCCTACCTGCGGCATATGGAAGCTTCACCGCTTCGAAGCCGCGTGATCGGCTACCACGTCGTGGGCGGCATGACAAGCGAATGGCATTATCCGGCCTCACGCTTCCTGCCCGATTACAGCGAACCGATGCAGCGCACCGCTGGTCCCGTGCCTTCGGTCGATGAACGCGTGCATGCGCAGCGCGGCCTGCTTCGCCATCCCGAAACAGAACATCGGACGATCGAATTCTACAAAAAATTTCACACACAAAATGCCAAGACCGCACTCTCCTTCCTCACGATCGTCAAACAGGAAACAAAGAGGCGCGTGCTTGCCGGCACGTTCTATTGCTACCTGCTTGAGAATGTGCAGATACAGGAAGCGGGTCATCTTGTGCCCCAGGTGCTGTTGGAAAGCGAAGATGTCGATTATCTTGCCAGTCCGTATTCCTATCAGCATTCGAATATTCCCGTGAACCGGATCGCCGAAAGCGATGTGGTCGATGATTACGGCAACTGGCTCGGACGCGCCCGGGGCGTTGGCGGAGACGGAGGAAACCGCGTGTTGTGGGAATCGATCCGCCGTCACAACAAGCTCTTCATCTCGGAGATCGATCCGACGACGTATCTTGAAAAGACCGTTTCGACAGAAGGCGGCACGGGACACGACACGGTCGAGGGAACGATCAACATCATTCGTCGCGATATGGGCAATGTCGTTTCAACGGGCATCGGCGGATGGTTCTTCGATTTCGGACACAGTCCCTCGTTCAGCGCGCAGCGCGGATGGTATGACGACGCTCCAATGCACGAAGCGATACGAACGATGATCGCATACGGAGAGAAACGCTCCGCGCTCGACACCACACCCGTGTCCGAGATCGCCTGCGTGTACGACGCAAAAAGTTTCATGGTCACGCAGCACTGGAAAGCCGAAGAGCCTTATGAATCGCAGGGCATCCGCACCTGCGATGCGATCAATCACTGGTTTGTCAACACGCAGGCCCGCACGATCCACCGCATCGGAGCGCCGGCGGATTTCCTCTACCGCTTCGATCTTAAACAAGAAGACGCGGCGCGCTATAAATTATTCCTGATGGTCAACACGTTCTTTCTTGAAGAGGACGAAGCCGATCGCCTCATGACGCTCTTTAAAAAGAGCCAGGCCACAGTCGTGTGGTTGTATGCGCCGGGATTTGTGACATCCACCCGATTTGACCTCTCGCAGATGGAGCGCCTCACAGGATTCCGCTTTGCCATTAACGACACGCCCGGATCACTTGCCATACGCACCATAGAAAACAAGATTGGAATTCCGGCCGGAATGACATTCGGCCTGAAGAAGCACTACGCTCCCCGGTTCATCGTGAAGGATTCGCCCTCGGTGCGTGCGTGCGGGTACTGGAATGATTCAAGCGACGCAATCGCATTTGCAGAAACCGATAGAGACGGCTGGCGCTCAATCTATCTTGGAGCTGCGCCTGCGCCTGTGGAGATTCTGCGTCCGATCGCTTTACGGGCAGGAGCGCGCATGTGGAGCTCACGGCCCGATGTCGTGCGAGCCACCGAGGATTCGATGATGATTGTCGCATCAAGCGACGGCGAACGTACTGTGGAATTTCCGCGGCCGCTTGCCCCGGCTGAAGGCGGCGCCGAGTCCGCGCGCCACACAATCGCGATGAAGTTCGGGGAAGTGAAGATATTTCAAAAGACGTGAAAATACGTATTGCAGCGATTGAAAATTTAGCGGCAACTTTTTGGGCGAAATAGCATTTCGCCCTACAGCTGCTGATTAGACTGTGTTTTGCGGCGCGCCTGAGATGAAGGCGCGAATATTCTGCGCGATCACATCGATCAATCGCCTGCGCGCGGCGAATGTCGCCCACGCGATATGCGGCGTGATGATGCAGTTGGCCGCGCTCAAGAGAGGATTTGCTTCATCGGGCGGTTCGCTCGATAGCACATCGATTCCCGCGCCGGCGATCCTTCCGGAATTCAGCGCGCGCGCCACGGCTGCTTCATCGATCACCGGTCCTCGGCTTGTATTGATCAGGAATGCCCCGGGCTTCATCCATTCAAGACGAGTGTCGTTCACCAGGCCGCGCGTTTCATTTGTAAGCGGACAGTGCAGCGTGAGCACATCCGATTCCCGAAAGAGCGTCTCTTCATCCACATACACGACAGCCTCTGTTGAATCGAACTTCCGGCGGCTTGTGGCCAGCACGCGCATGCCGAATGCCAATCCGATTCGTGCCACTGCGCGACCGATTGTGCCGTAGCCGAAGATGCCGAGTGTCAATCCCGCAAGTTCGACAAGCGGCGTCTCCCTGTATGTAAAATCACGGCAGGTGGTCCACTTTCCCTCATGCACACTTCTTGAATGCGCGCCGGCGTGATGCGTCAATTCGAGAATGAGCGCGAAGACCAATTGGGCGACGCTCTCGGTGCTATAGGATGGGACATTCGTCACCGTGATGCCGCGGGCATGCGCCGCGTCCGTGTCGACGATATTATACCCGGTTGCCATCACGCCGATGTATTTCAGGCGCGGAAGGCGGTCGATCATCGACTGTGTGAGCGGCACCTTATTTGTCAGAATGAACTCGGCTGACTTTGCCCGCTCGTAGATTTCACCGGCTGAAGTGCGTTCATAGAGCGTGCACTCGCCCAATTGAGTAATCGGACTCCAGTCCTGATCGCCCGGATTGATCGGATAGGTATCCAGTGCAATAATTGTCGCCATAACGATAAATGAAAATGAGGAACCAGTAAACAATCTATTTTTTTTAGTATAAAGAAGATGGCACAAAATTACAAGCCGCGATCCATCAAGAATTACGGAAAATCGCCGATTATGAGACAATGGAACTTCCTGTCGATCAATCCTTGATCTTTGGCACCATGGCCGAAGACCCCATTCATTCGACGTCGGCCCTTCAGACGGCGATTCTGAACGGGGCCAATTACGCCATTATTGCCACGACGCGCACCGGGATCATACAGATCTTCAATCCGGCGGCGCAGATCCTTCTTGGGTATTCGTCGGATGAAGTCGTCGGAAAGTCAACACCGCTGTTATTCCATGATCCGGATGAGATCGGATCCCGCTCGGCCCGCTACACGCAGGAATACGGCCGGGGCATCGCGCCGGACTGTGAAGTCTTTACGGTGATCGCCAATCTCGGTCTGGTCGATGAATCCGAATGGACGTATGTGCGGCACAACGGCACGCGCTTTCCCGTATTCTTGTCGATCACCGCGCTGTATGACGAGAACGAAAATATCACGGGCTATCTTCATATCGCCTCCGATATCACACGCCGCAAGCGGACCGAGGAAGAGCTGCTTGTGGCGTTGCGCAAGGAAAAGGAAGTCAACGAACTCAAGACGAACGTCGTCACGATGGTCTCGCATGAGTTCCGCACGCCGATGGCATCGATTCTTTCGAGCGTTGAGATGCTCGAGCGCTACGGCAAAAACTGGAATGACGACAAGGCGCAAAAGGCAATCAAGCATTATGAACGCGTCAAAGACAGCATCAAGCGTCTGACCGAATTGCTCGATGAAGTGCTGCTTGTGGGCAAGAGCGATTCAGGAAAGATGACGTATACTCCCGCCAGGTTTTCACTCTTTGCCCTTGCGCGTTTGGTGGCCGACGATCTTGCGATGAATGCGCTCAACAGCGCCAAGTACATCAGGCAATCGATCGATCTTTCGTTATCCGAATTCGTGGGCGATGAACGGTTGATGCGGTACATTCTCACCAATTTATTATCGAACGCGCTGAAATATTCAAGAGACGGCGGCACTGTCGAATTCGGCGTGCACCGCATGATCGACCATGTCGTGATCACCGTGAGCGATTCGGGCATCGGCATCGCCGAGGAAGATCTGGCCTATGTATTCGAACCGTTTCGGCGAGCGCAAAACGTGGGCACGATCCAGGGAACGGGACTCGGACTGTCGATCGTCAAACGGTGCGTCGATCTTCATCACGGTTCGATCTCGATCACAAGCTCGCTCGGCACGGGCACCACGGTAACAGTGACGCTGCCGGTGACAGATCGCGAGAGCGCGGTCGAGACGCACACACCCGCAACAGACCATGAGAGTGACATTCACACACACTTCACTAACACAGGGGCGAAGGACGTATGAATAAAATACTGATCATTGAAGACGATGCGAATATCCGCGACAATATCGTCGAGCTGCTCGAAGACGAAGGCTACCGGGTCTATAGCGCGGTGAACGGCCGCGACGGCATCACGGCCGCCTTTGAATTCAAACCGAATCTGATCGTGTCCGATATCATGATGCCCGAAGTCGACGGGTATGGCGTTCTCAAGGCGCTCAGGGCGGAAGCCGAGCTTGCCACGACACCGTTTATTTTTCTGACGGCCAAAGCCGATAAGCCCGATTACCGCACGGGCATGGAACTCGGCGCAGACGATTATCTGACCAAGCCCTTCACACACGAGGAGCTGCTGCAGGCGATCCGCTCGCGGCTCTCGAAGCAGTCGCGCGTGCATGAAGAAACGGAAAAAAAGATCAACGATTTGCGCAAGAACATCACGTACGCTCTTCCGCATGAATTGCGCACACCGATGACCGGCATCATCGGTCCCGCCAAGATGATGCTCGATACGCTCGATCTGCTTTCGAAGGACGACATTCGCGAATTCCTTCGCATCATCCACGCATCGGGAGAGCGCCTCTACCGACTGATACAGAATTTTCTTCTCTACTCGCAGCTCGAGCTCGACGCCGACGACAGTGAGCAGATTGTCTCGATGCGCCGCGCATTGACACCCGAGGCCGACCTTATTATCTCGAAAGCAGCGGACGATCAGGCGATCGTGCACAAGCGAACTTCTGATCTGCAGATGAGCGTGGCCGAGACGACACTGTGTATCGGCAAAGAGCATATCGAAAAGATCACATCCGAACTTGTGGACAATGCGTTGAAATTTTCGAAGCCCGGAGATCCCGTCATAGTCACAGGCCAGGCGGCCGGATCGGCGTTGTACAGACTGTGCATCACGGATGTCGGCAAGGGCATCAAGGCCGATGAAATCGGCACGATCGGCGCGTTCGTCCAGTTCAAGCGCAAGCTCCACGAACAACAGGGCACCGGGCTCGGCCTGACAATCGTCAAGCGATTGATTGCGATGCACGGCGGCACGATCGGGATCGAAAGCGTGTCCGGCGCAGGCACCACCGTAACGGCGATGCTGCCGCGCGCGCGCTAAAGAAAAAAAAGCGCAAGCAACAAAAAAATTCCTGGCGCTCGTGCTAAGCCGATCACGCAACAGCGAAAAAACCGTTGCGCTGTGGGTTTAAAGAAGACAAAAAAAACCCTCGCGGTCCCGTTTTGAAAACAGGACGTTGAGGGTTTTTCTTTAACTTAAAAAAGTGTGAACGACGAAAAAGACAGATTACTTTTTCTTCTTCACGACTTTTTTTGCTGCCGGCTTCGAGGCCTTTTTCACGGGCTTCTTTGCCGATTTCGCAGACGCTTTCAGATCCTTCAACGCTGCGCGGGCGGCGGCCAGGCGTGCGATCGGCACACGGAAGGGCGAGCAGCTCACGTAGTTCTGATTGATCTGATGGCAGAATTCGACGCTCGAGGGTTCGCCGCCGTGTTCACCGCAAATGCCGACTTTCAAGTCCGGCCTGACCGAGCGGCCTTTTTCGATGGCGATCTTCATCAATTGACCGACGCCGTCGCGATCCAAGGCTTCGAACGGATCCTTCGCGTAGATTTCGCGCTTGACATACGGAGTCAGGAAGCGCGCCGCATCATCGCGGCTCACGCCGAGCGTGGTCTGTGTGAGGTCGTTCGTGCCGAAGCTGAAGAACTCGGCCACAGTGGCGATCTCGTTGGCGGTCAACGCACCGCGCGGAACTTCGATCATCGTGCCCACCATGTATTTGAACTTCACCTTCTTCTCGGCCATCACTTCTGCGGCCACGCGGCGGACGATCTTTTCCTGATCGGCCAATTCCTTCACGTTGCCCACCAGGGGGATCATGATTTCAGGCGACACTTTGATGCCCTTTGCCATCGTCTCGACAGCGGCCTCGAAGATTGCGCGGGCCTGCATCTCTGTGATTTCCGGGAAGATGATGCCAAGGCGGCATCCGCGGAAGCCCAACATCGGGTTGAATTCGTGCAGGTCTGCAACGCGCTGCTGAACTTTTTCGAACGTGATGCCCATCTGCTCTGCAAGTTCGCGCTGTTCTTTTTCTTCGTGCGGAACGAATTCATGAAGCGGCGGATCGATCGTGCGGATCGTGACGGGACGTCCGTTCATCGCCTCGAAAATGCCGGCGAAGTCTTCGCGCTGCAGTGGCAATAATTTTGCCAATGCGGCCTTGCGGGCTTCCAGTGTGTCTGCAAGAATCATTTCGCGCATCGGACCGATCTTGCCTTCTCCAAAGAACATGTGTTCTGTGCGGCAGAGACCGATGCCTTCGGCGCCGAATGCAACGGCGTTCGAAGCCTGATCGGGTTGATCGGCGTTGGTGCGGATGTTCAAGCGGCGATACTTATCGGCCCAGCTCATGATCTTCGCATACTGCTGATAGACAGGAGCGTCTTTCGGATCCATCGTTTTGTCGACAAGCACCTGAAGCACTTCGGACGGCTTTGTTGCAACTTTGCCTTCGATCACTTCGCCGGTTGTTCCGTCGAGCGAAATCCAATCGCCTTCGTGGAACAGCTTGCCGTTGACTTCCATCGTGTGCGTGGCGTAGTCGATGTTGAGTGTCGAGCAGCCTGCGACGCAGACCTTGCCCATCTGGCGCGCCACGAGCGCTGCGTGGCTGGTCATACCGCCGCGCGCGGTCAGGATGCCTTCGGAAGCGTCCATGCCCTTGATGTCTTCGGGCGAGGTTTCGATGCGCGTGAGGATGACGGCTTCGCCGCGGCTCTTCCATGCTTCGGCATCAGGCGCATTGAACACGATGCGACCCGTTGCGGCGCCGGGACCGGCGTTCAGACCCTTGACAAGCAAGCGTCCTTCTTTCACCGCTGCGGCTTTTTCCTTGAGATCGAAGATCGGACGAAGCAGCTGGTTCAGATCTTCGGGCTCGATGCGCGAAAGGGCTTCTTTATCGTCGATGAGTTTTTCCGCCACCATGTCCACAGCGATGCGGATCTGCGCGAATGCCGTGCGTTTGCCGACGCGGCACTGGAGCATGTAGAGCTTGCCCTGCTGGATCGTGAATTCGACGTCCATCATGTCGCGGTAGTGCTTCTCGAGTTTCCTGCGGATCGAATCGAGCTCCTTGTAGAGGCGCGGTTCGTCTTTCTCAAGCTGCGAGATATGAAGCGGCGTGCGCGTGCCGGCCACGACATCTTCGCCCTGCGCGTTCATCAAATATTCGCCGTAGAAATAATTGTCGCCCGTTGCCGCATCGCGCGTGAAGGCGACGCCTGTGCCCGAGTCGAGACCCATGTTGCCGAAGACCATCGACTGGATATTGACGGCGGTGCCCCATGCTTCAGGAATGTCGTACATTTTGCGGTAGGCAATGGCGCGATCGTTGTTCCACGAGCTGAACACGGCGCCGGCTGCTCCCCACATCTGCTTCATCGGATCATCCGGGAAATCGTGTCCGGTCTTTTCTTTGATTGCCGCCTTGAAGAGACGCACGAGGTCTTTCAGATCTTCCGCCGAAAGTTCCGTATCGAGGTGCACGCCTTTTTCTTTTTTCTTTTCTTCGATGATCAGTTCGAACGGATCGATTTCATCTTTGTGCTGGACCTGGAGTCCGAGCACCACATCGCCGTACATCTGGACGAAGCGGCGGTACGAGTCGTACACGAAGCGCTCGTTGCCCGTCTTCTTGACGAGGCCTTCGGCAACCGTATCGTTGATGCCGAGATTGAGGATCGTGTCCATCATGCCCGGCATCGACGCGCGCGCGCCCGAGCGGACCGAGACAAGCAGCGGATTTTTCGGATCGCCGAATTTCGCTCCCATTGCCTTTTCAACTTTCTTCAACGCGGCTTCGACTTCGCTCTTGAGCGATTTCGGATATGTGCGCTTGTTCGCATAGAAGTACGTACAGACTTCCGTCGAAATCGTGAAGCCTGCGGGCACCGGCAGACCGATGTTGATCATCTCGGCGAGGTTGGCGCCTTTTCCTCCGAGAAGATTCTTCATCTCGGCTTTTCCTTCGGCTTTGCCGGCGCCGAAGAAGTAGACATATTTAGGCATAGTGGTTTTCTATCCTTTCAGTGATTTGTATTGTGATCGATGTTTATCAAAAAATAATTTCAATTCAAAAATGCCATGGGACGGCACAAAAGCTCTTCAAGATACGAAATTTCCAATAAAAAAAAACGGGTTTTCCCTTTTTTTCAATCGAAAAAGAGAGAAAACCCGAAAAATTACGACACAGTAAAATACGGAAGCCGGAAGCTTAGCGCTCGAGCCATTTTTGCCAGCCTTCGAAGCTGAAATCGCGGCCCAGGAAATTTCTGACCAATTGCGCCGCAGGCAGCGAACCGCCGGGCGCCAGGACCGTGTTTCTGTATTTTTTCGCCACGCCGGGCGCCAGCATATGCTCGCGGTCAAACTGCGTGAAAAAGTCCTTGGCGATCACAAGCGACCACATATAGGTGTAATAAATGGCCGAATATCCGTCCAAATGCCCGAATGAGGTGTACATATGCGTGCCCTCGACGAACGGATACGGGATGTAGCGCTCGCGAAGCGTCCGATTGAGCGTATCCAGGTTCGCATCCTTCGGAGCCCGGTCGTAGCACGAAAGCGAGAGCTTTGCATACGCCATTTGCTGACGGACGGCGATTCCCTTGCCGAATTCATGGGCTTTCTTCATCTGCGCCACAAGCGCTGTCGGAATCGGCTCGCCGGTCTCGTAGTGCCGGGCGAAGGTCTGGAGCGTCGGCGCATCCCATGCCCATTCTTCGAGAAGCTGCGACGGGGCTTCAACGAAATCCCATTCGGTTTGGATGCCTGAGACGCCGATCCACTTCTGGCGTCCGGCAAAGAGCGAATGCAGCAGATGCCCGAATTCGTGGAAGAATGTTTCCACATCGGAATGCTCCATCAGTCCCGGATCGCCTTCGATCCCGCCGGGGAAATTGCAGATGAGCGCGCCTTCGGGAATTTGTTTGCCGCCGATTCCGCTGCGGATATTGAACTGCGCCGCGTGGTTATATTTATTTTCGCGCGGATGCATGTCGAAATAAAACCGGCCAAGAAGCGAATCGCCCTCGAACATTTCCCAGCATTCGACAGACGGATCCCAGACAGGCGCCTCGGCGTTGCGCTTGAATGTGACATCGAAGAGCCGGCCCATCACATCGAGCACGCCCTGCTTGACGCGTTCATATTGAAAATACGGACGCACAGACTGCGCGTCGAAATTGTATTCGGCCTTACGCACCAGTTCCGAGTAATAGGCTGATTCCCATGCATTGACTACCTTCGCATTCGGATCGTCCTTTTGTTTGCGCGCCAATACCTGCTCGTATTCTTTTCGCGCACGAGCCTCGGATGCGCCGGCGATCTTGTCGATGAAGTTCGATGCGTTCGTTTCCGAGGCGACCATCTTATCGGCAGTCACATAGGCCGCATAATTGTCGAACCCGATGATCTTCGCCAGCTCGTAGCGCCTGGCAAGCAAGCGCTTGAGCACTTCGACATTTTTCGGATAGGCGCGGTTGTTGTATTCCATGTAGAGCCGCTTGCGCAGCGCGTCGCTTTTTGCGTACGTGAAAACGGGAACGGCATCCGGATAATTGATCGTCAATTTGATGCGTCCATCGGCTTCCGGCTTATGCCGATCGATGAAATCCTTCGGCAGCCCTTCGAGCTCGGCTGCGTTCTCGGCATAGACGGTGCGGACGTCGTCGCGGATGTTGCGCGCGAATTCCTGTCCGATCAACACGAGCTCGTCACGCAAGGCTTTGATCTTTGCGCGCGTCGAATCATCCTTGTCGACGCCTGCAAGACGAAAATCGCGCAGTGTCTTTTCGACGTAATATTTCGTGACCGCGTCGGCGCCCGAGAGATCCATTTGTGAAAGCGCCTCGTAGACCTTGCGGTTCAATGAGAGCTCCGAGCCGAAGGCGGAAATTTTTTGCGTGAAAAGCTCGGCTGTTGATCGCATACCGGAATCGGGATGGACCTGTTCAATGAGCGAAGATTGCGAACCGGCGGCATCGAGTTCCGTCAGAAGCGCATCGTAGACAGTGAGCGTGTTTTGGATTGTGCGCTTGCCCGCAAGCGCCGTCAGTTCGTCGAGCAGCGATTGCGCGCGCGACAAATGCGCTTCTTCCTGGGAGGTAAATTCGGAGACGGTCTTCATCTTCGTTAAAAACGGAGCGGCGGCCGTTGTGCTTGTTGTCGGTCCGCTGCCCGATGAACCGAATGTCATCGCTGCGGCAACCATGAAAGCCATAAGCATATCATCCCCTTTTTATAAAAATATTTATTGAGACCGTGGGCGAACTAACACGTCGCCCACCACCACACTGCGTGTGTGTCTGTGTGTGTAGACTTGGGAGTCTGGCAGGGTTATTCACATAATAAAAGAAAATTCACAGTTATTTACAATTTTTTGTATATTTCGTTAATGAAACCAGTCACGACAATCTTTACCCGCTCAGCGCGCACCGCCGCCCGTTGTATCCTCAGCGATGAACTTGCCGCATTTCCCACAGAGACCGTCTACGGCCTCGGGGCCAATGTGTTTAGCGAACAAGCGCTGAAGAAGATTTTCGAAGCCAAAGGCCGGCCGGCCGACAATCCGTTGATCGTACATATTTCACGATTGGATCAGATCGGACTCCTGACGCCTCGGATTCCGAAATCGGCCCGAAAGATTATCGACACGTTTTTCCCCGGTCCCATCACGGTCATCGTTCCCAAGCGCAAAGAGATCTCGAAGCTTGTTTCGGCCGGACTCGACACAATCGGCATACGGATGCCGAAACATGAAACAGCCCAGGAATTCCTGCGCGAGTGCGGCGTGCCCGTTGCAGCGCCGTCTGCGAATCTCTCGGGCACGCCAAGTCCCACTTCGTGGATGAATGTCAGGGATGATCTCAATGGCAAGATCCGATGCATTCTTAAAGGGCGCACAACCGACGTCGGACTCGAATCGACGGTAGTCGATTGCACGGGCAGGCGGCCCCTCGTCTTGCGCACAGGCGCAGTGACGCTCGAGGCGCTGCAATCGGTGTTGCCTGAAACGCGGCTCTACACAAAGAAAAAGACACGCAACTCACACGAGCCTGCTGCAGTGAAGAGTCCGGGCATGAAATACCGCCACTATTCGCCGAAGGCGCATGTCGTGATCGTCTCAGTGAAAAAGCCGCCTCGATTAGTGCCGGGAGTCGCGGCGGCATATATCGGACTCACACCGCCGAAGGAACACGACGCCACACGCTTCGCGCACGTGCTTGTCTGCCATTCGGTGGATGAGTATGCACGACGCGTCTTCTCGTTTTTTCGCCGCTGCGACAAAAAGCACATTCAAGTAATCTGCTGCGAGCAAGTGGCACCTGACGGATTGGGACGCGCGTTGATGGACAGGATCACACGCGCCGCGCATCATGATTGACGAAACATCAATCGGCATGTGTGTTCGCGCGCAGAGCGGACAAGCAAACAGTGAACAACCCCGCCGCAAGCGGCGGTGAATTTGCCCAAAGCGATTCAAATATCAAGAGCCGCTATGACGACAGAACGCATACGCACGATCAACAGCGTTGCGCCGATACGCATCTGCGATAACGGCGGGTGGACCGACACGTGGTTTGCCGCGCATGGAAAAATTTTCAATATCGGTGTTTATCCCTACGCCGAGGCGCAGGTCGAGGTCTTCACACAGACAGACTCGATGCAAAAGCAGCGCATCACGATCGAAGCGGAAAATTTCGGCGACCGCTACGAATTCGATTCAGCGCTTGCGCGCGAGAAAGGATATTCAAAGCATCCGCTGCTTGAAGCGGCGATCGCCTATATGCGCGTGCCGAATGAGTACTCGTTTCGCGTATCGCTGTACTCGGAAGCGCCCGCCGGCGCCTCCACCGGCACATCGGCCGCGGTCACGGTCGCCTTGATCGCCGCACTCGATCGGATCACGCCCGGCAGACGCACACCGCATGAAATCGCCGCCGCCGCGCATTACATCGAAACGTCCATGCTCGGACTTCAATGCGGCATCCAGGACCAGTTGTGCTCGGCATACGGCGGCATCAACTTCATCGAGATGCATCAGTTTCCCAATGCGTCAGTCTCGCAGATTCAGGTGCCGAACTCCGTGTGGTGGGAGCTTGAGCGGCGGCTCGTGTTGATCTATCTCGGGAGTCCGCACTCCTCAAGCGAGATCCACAAGAAAGTCATACAGAATCTCGAGGACGAAGGTTCCGAGTCGCCGAAGCTTCAGACGCTACGCACAACGGCCGAGCGATCGCGCGATGCGGTCTACGGCGGCGACTTCGAGGCATTGGGGCGCGCGATGATCGATAACACCGAGGCGCAGCGCATGCTGCATTCCGATCTGGTTTCGCGTGAGACACTCCGGATTATCGAGATCGCACGCGCGCACCATGCCGCGGGCTGGAAAGTCAACGGCGCAGGCGGAGACGGTGGATCGATTACGCTGCTTGCAGGCGGCCGCTCATCGGAAAAGCGCGCGATGATACGCGCGATCGAACAGGAAAATCCGCATTTCAAGAATATCCCGGTCTATCTCAGCCGCTACGGCGTCAGGACCTGGGAGCAGACAACGGAATTATAACTTTGGGGGAATACACACAGACATGAAAATTGCAATCATCGGCGCCGACGGACAACTGGGAACGGATCTGGTCGAAGCCTGCACACGTGCAGGACACTCGGTGTTCCCGCTTACATACGAGGATATCCATATCGAAGACATCGATTCGGTTTCACGCGCGCTCACACCCATTCATCCGGATGCCGTCTTCAATGCGGCGGCGTTTCATAATGTGCCTAAGTGCGAAACGGAGATCGATCAGGCTTTTGCCGTCAATGCGAAGGGCCCGCTGATTCTTGCCACGCTCTCCGAGTCGCTTGGATACGCGCTCGTGCATTACAGCACGGATTACGTTTTCGACGGCATCAAACACTCGCCGTATCTCGAGACAGACGCGCCCAATCCGCTGAATATCTATGCCACATCGAAACTGGCAGGCGAGTACTGCGCGCTCAATTACGCACGCCGCGGAACGGTCATCAGGCTTTCGGGCATCTATGGGCGCGTGCCGTCTCTGATGAAGGGCAACAATTTCGTGAGCATCATGGTCAAGCTCGCCTCCGAAAAGCCGGAGGTCCGTGTGGTCACAGACGAAGTGCTCTCGCCCACACCCACGAGCGAGATCGCCGAGCGATCGCTTTTCATTCTCAATTCAGGTCGCACGGGATTATATCATTTGGTGAGCGAAGGCGAATGCTCATGGTATGAATTCGCTGAAGTGATCTGGCAGACGCTTGGACTTACGACGCCCTTGCTGAAAACAAGCGTCAAGGAATTCGCATCGCCCGTGAAGCGCCCTTTTTATTCAGCGCTTGAAAATGCGCGCTATAATGCGCTTCCCGGTTCAGTCCCGATGACGCACTGGAAGGAAGCGCTCATAAAATTTTTACACACACACTATCTTTTGAAAGGAACACCGTGAAACGCTTCAATCTTTTTTGTACGATTCTTCTTGCAGGCGCGCTGATACAGGTCCTGCCCGCGCAGCAGCAGCAGCAACTCAAGAAGCCCTTTGCAATCAGCGATCTGTATTCGATCAAGGGAGTCTCCGATCCGCATCTCTCGCCAGACGGCAAGCGCATTGTCTTCACTGTGACAGAAAGCATGCTCAAAGACGGGAAGACCAATGCCGAGATTTATCTCATCAACTCAGACGGCAGCGGACTCAAACGCCTTACCAACAATCCGGCATCCGATAACACACCGCGCTGGTCGCCCGATGGCAAGTCGATTCTGTTTGTAAGCACGCGCACAAACGGTCCGCAGGCCTGGCTCCTGCCGGCAGACGGCGGCGAACCATCGAAGCTGACGGATCTTTCCACCGGCATTGCAGATCCCGTCTGCACATCCGACGGTTCGGGTTTTGTTTTCACAAGCGATGTCTATCCGGAATTCGGCGCCGATGACGCGCAGAATAAAAAGGTGAACGATGCAAAATCTCAAGGCGCCATCCAGGCCCATATGACGGACCATCTGATGTACCGCCACTGGACCGAGTGGAAGGACGGCACGCGCACGCATACATTTTTCTTCAATCTGCGTACGAAACAACACACCGATTTGAGCCCGGGTGATTTCGACGCGCCGGCATTTTCTCTCGGTGAATCGGGCTACGCCCTATCGCCCGATGGAAAGGAAGTCTGCTTCGTGTCGAACCACGACGCAAACGAAGCCGAGACGACGAACAAGGATCTCTTCGTTGTGCCCTCAACCGGCGGATCGGCAAAAAATATCACCTCGACAAACCGTGCGTATGACGGCACGCCGGAGTATTCGCCCGATGGACGCTACATCGCCTATCGCACACAATCGACGCCTGGATATGAAGCGGATTGTTTCCGCATCGCGCTCTATGACCGTGCCACAGGCGCAACGAGCGTGCTGACGGAATCGTTCGACAACTGGATTAATGATTTTCGCTGGTCGCCGGATTCGAAGACGATATATTTTTCGGCCCAGGTCAAAGCGCACACCCCCCTTTATTCGCTCGATATAAAATCGAAGCAAATCTCGCTTGTCTACGATGCAAAGACGATCGACGCGTTCGATGTCTCCAGTGACGGCACGTTTCTTGTTTTTGCCCGGCGCTCGATCAACGAGCCGGTCGAGCTTTGCCGGGTGTCGGTGAAGGGAAAAGAGTTCAAGCGTCTCACATTCTTCAATAAGCCGATTGAGGATTCAGTCGATATTCGTCCGGCGCAGGAAGTCTGGATCACGTCGCCTGCAGGCAGATCGATTCACACATTCATCATCACGCCGCACGGCTTCGATCCGTCGAAAAAGTATCCGCTGATTCTGAACGTGCACGGCGGACCGCAGTCGCAGTGGGCCGACGGGTTCAGGGGCGACTGGCAGGTGTATCCCGGCTCCGGGTATATCGTCGCCTTTTGCAATCCCACCGGTTCGACCGGCTACGGCCAGCGCTTCACCGCCGATATTTCGAAAGACTGGGCGGGCGCAGTCTACACCGATGTGATGGCAGTCGCCGATTCGCTTGCGACGATTCCCTATGTGGATAAGAATCGGATGGGCGCCATGGGATGGTCGTACGGCGGATATTTCATGATGTGGCTCGAGGGTCATACGACGCGCTTCAAGGCGATCGCCTCGATGATGGGCGTCTACGATTTGAAGGCGATGCACGGAACGACAGAAGAGTTGTGGTTTCCGCAGTGGGATCTTGGCGGACGGCCCGGCGAAAGCGATCTGTATGAAAAATTGTCGCCGAACAAGTATGTGAAGAATTTCACGACGCCGTGTCTTGTCATCACGGGCGAGCGCGACTACCGCGTATCGTACAATCAATCGCTTGAATTCTTCACGGACCTGCAGCAGATGCAGGTCCCGTCGAGGCTGATTGTGTTCCCGAACGACGGACACTGGCCCTCGGCCGTGAAATCGATGCCGTTATATTACAATGCGCACCTCGACTGGTTCCACCGCTATCTCGGCGGCGATGCCGCCCCGTATGATATGACGAAGATGGTGAGGAATCAGGCGTTCGAATAAAAAGAGAAGACCGCCCGTGTGTGGGGAGAAAAAAAAAGAGCAGAAAGGAGATCAATCCTTCCTGCTCTTTTTTTATTTTCAATAAAGTCTCGTTCGTGTGAAGCCGCTCCGAAGAGAAGAAAAATTATTTCAGTGCGTTGACGGCCTTTGTCAATTTCGATTTCTGGTTCGAGGCTTTGTTCGGATGAATGACGCGTTTGAGCGCGAGCTTATCGAGCGTCGAGCTTGCTTCCTTCAGCGCAGCCTCTGCCTTCACTTTATCTTTTTCACCCCGCACTTTTTTAATGATCGTTTTCATTGCCGATTCATCTGCGGTGTTGCGTAAGTGGCGGCGCTCTGTGGAGCGAATCCGCTTCATTGATGATTTATGTTGAGCCATCGAAAAATCCTCTGTGAATGTAGTGCGTATGGATAATTTACAATATGTCAATATACGGGAAAATCCTCACAACTGCAAGTCCGGATTACAGCTTCTTTTCCCAATAGATATTCTTGCGCATTTCCTCCACCCATTGCTGATAATTGGCGCCGCTTTTCATCTGCAGGGCTAATTGTTCGAGCCGGCGGTAATCGGCATCCAGATTAATCGTATGCTCGGGCACGATCGACCGCACGTAAATAATATGGTAGCCGTAGCGGCTGCCGACTGTGAGCTTGGTGGGCGGGGTAATCTCGCCCGATTTTGCATGCGTCACGATATCGACATAACTCGGATCGATTTGATCGACGGACACCTTGCCCAAATCGCCTCCGATATCTTTCGTATCGGCATCTTCCGAATACCGCTTGGCCAGCACGGCGAAATTCTCCTTTGCATCAGGCTGCGAGCGCAGGCGTTCAAGAAATGCGATCGTTGAATCGTCGTTCGCCTTCGACTGCTCGATCGGGATCAGAATATGGCGCGGATGGACCGATTCACCGCGTCGCTCAAGAAGCTGGATGATGTGGTAGCCGAATTGCGTCTTGACGGGCTTCGAGAGCTCATGGTCTTTCATGGAGAAGGCAGCTTCCTCGAACTCCTTCACGAAGGCGCCGCGCCTGACCCAGCCCAGATCGCCGCCCTGTGCCGCGCTGCCGGGATCGACCGAATAGCGCTTGGCAAGATCGGCGAAATCCGCTCCGGCTTTGATCGAGTCGATCAGCGCAAGCGCGCGCAGATAGGCCTGATGCGTGACGATGGAGTCGGGCTTCGGCTGCATGTAGATGTGGCTCAGCTCGTATTCGGTGGGGACTTTCGGAATGCTGTCTCGATACTGTTCGTAGAATTCCTCGACCTCGCGCCGCGAGACGGTCAGGGACTGGTTACGCACGCGCTGCACTTCCTCGACCAGGAGCTGCTTGCGGACCATTTCCCGGTACTGGAAATCACGTTTGATGCGCGTCAGCGGCATGCCGTAGATCTCTTCGAGCTTTTCCTTCGAGCCAACGCGCTGGACGAGCATGCTTAACTGGCGGTCGAGACGGTCCGTGATCTGATCCTCGGTGACGACGATCGAATCTTCAATCGCCTGCGCCAGGATGAGTTTGTCGTTGATCATGCCATCGAGCACGCGCGATTGAAGTTCGGGCGTTGACGGATCGAGCTTATTCTGCACGGCAAACTGTTGGACGGCAAAGATCAAATCGGAGTACGTGATAACCTCACGGTCGACCACTGCCACGACTTTATCAAGCGTCTGGTGCCCTCCGAGATCCTGCGCCGGCGATGTTGACACAAGCATGAATGTGATGATCGCACAGACGGAACAGACGATGGCACTCCTGCGTGCGTTGCTTTTTTGTTTACTCATGGGAATTGCTTTCACAGTTGATAAATCTCTTTCTTCTTGCACACAAACACACGCGGTGAGACAGATGCGGCCGCTCTCTCTCTGTGTGTGTGTGCGTGCGTTTTATTCACCCGTTGCGGCCAGTGTGTCTTTTTCCGCATAAAACAGCTGGACGTTGTTCTTTTTTCGCAACGATTCGATCAGATCGCTATACCGTTGTTGACGTAATTCAACGCTCAATCGTTCCCTGATCCTCGGCTCGATGATCGCCAGCGGCATCGCATCACCTCGTTTGAGCGAGCCGAGCAGTCGCATCACAAAATATCCGGCGCTTGTCTTGACCGGGAAGGAGACATCGTGCAGTTTCATGGCCGTGGCCAGTCGCCACAGTTCGCTTGGATACAGCGTCGATTGCGTATGGATGACTGAATCGGCAGATCCGGCCACATTGTTCGCGGCTTTTTGTTCTTCCATCGCCCGACTCCATCCCCCGTCGCGTGCAAGCGCCCGGTCATGGAATTCCTCGCCTGAGCGCCGATTGCGCAAGACGACCGTTTGAAGCCAGAGCGTGGGTTCCTGTGCCGTAAACTCATCGAGGTGCTTCTCGTAATACGCCTGCACCTGCTCTGCGGACACATCGGCCGGCGATATCGCGATCACTTCTTTTTCAAGCAGTGCGGCTACGGCGAGCTGCTTATGTGCGTCTTCGAGGCTGCGCTTGACCGATTCGCTTTCATCGAGTCCCTGGCGCTTGGCTTCCTGAAAGAGCAATTCAGAGATCACCCAGCGATTGGCGTACATCCGGATTTGGGCTTCGCTCAGCTGACGGGGATCTTCAGCGCGCGATTCGATCATGTCTTTCGTGAGCGGCGCATCGTTCACGCGCGCCAGTTCACGCGCCGCAGGCGCGGGCTTCGAGCATGAGAGGAAAAACGTGCACACGCCCGCTCCGATCAGGAGCAGGCGTACGCCGCAGCGATACTTCGTCATTGTAATTCTTCATCCTTCGTGCCGGCCGGCTTTGAGTCGGGACCGAACGAATACTTGACCACATCCGGGTGGAGCGTGACAATATATTTATTCATCAGATACGACTGCCAGAGATTCTCAAGCCGTTTCGATTCCGCATCCTGATACTGGCCCGAGACTTCAGACAAGGCCTCTTCGAATGTCTTGGTGCGCGCGGGATCTTTCTTGAGCACTTTGATGATCGAGATTCCGGCCTCATACGGGAACGGTTCGGAAACGTCGCCTTCTTTCATCGCCCACGCCTTGGTTGTCAGTTCATTCTGCGTGACGGGAAGCAATCCGTTGATGCCTTTTTTATCGATCGTTGCAGCGCGGGTGTTATAGAGCACAGCCGCGGAGTCGAACGAGATCGGAGCGATTGTGATCGTGATCGTCTGCGGCTTCTTCGTCGCGCGCTTCGATGATTTCTTCACACCGACCGAAACAACCGAGTCGCGTGTCGAGCCGGCAAGCGCGCGCTTCACCAGTTGCGCAACGCTGTCTGTGGTGACGAAGATTTCCTGCACATTGACTCGATCGGGCCATGTGTACTTCGAGGCGTTCTCCTTGTAATAGATGCGAAGCAGCGAATCCTTCGCCGCCACTTTGTTCCACACCTCTTCCTGCTCTGCCTTGAAGAGCAGGATGCCTTCTTCGTATTCCTTCATCGTCGATTTAAAGCGCGGGAATTTGTCTTCCATCTGGCGCGCATGATGTTCCATCACGAGGTTTGTCCCCACTTTATCGGCGATCGTCTTCACGGCCGCGACGCCGTCTTTGAGCACGACGCCCTGCAGCTCGGAATTTGTTTTGGCAAGTGTGATCACCGTGTCGATTGAAACGGCAGTGCCGGCAAATGTCAAGAGCGTTTGCGCGCGCACGCTCTTCGAGACCGTGCTGTCCCATTTTGCATCCGATGTCGTTTTCGTTGTGTCGACTGCAGAGGCGAAGGCTTGAAGCGCCTGGGCGTTTTGCGTGTACCCATATTGACGCTTGATCTGTTCGACGAGCCGGTTGTAATCAGACTGATAGCGCGTGCGCTGGTATTCGGCCTTCAGATCGGGCACCATCTCGGCAAACGGCTTCACAGGCTGGAATGACAATACTTTGATAATGTGCAATCCGAACGGTGTCGCAACGATTCCCGATATCTGTCCGGGTTTGAGCGAGAAGGCAACTGAGTCGAATTCTTTCACCGTGCGGCGGCGTTCGATCATGCCGAGATCTCCGCCCTGGGGAGCGGTCCAGGTGTCATCCGAATGACGCTTGGCAAGTTCGGCAAAATCCACACCCGCCTTGAGCGAGTCGAGCACCGCCTGCATCTCGGTGCGCGCCTTGAGTGAATCCGCCGCGCTCGATGTGCGGGTGAGGCGCTTCATGATGTGTGCGGGATTGACCTGGCCGGGATTCGCTTTCTTGTCTGTGACTTTGATGATATGATAACCGAACTGCGTACGCACAGGCACCATTGTCACCTCGCCGACTTTCAGCGAGAAGACAGCCGACTCGAATTCAGGAACCATCGAGCCGCCTGTGAAGTAATACAAATCTCCTTTGTTATTTGCAGCCGAGGGATCCTGCGAATTACGCACGGCCAACTCTTCAAATGAACGTCCCGATTTCAGCGAATCAATGATGGCCATGGCCTTGTTGTATGCAGCAAGCGTATCGGCAGGCGGCGCATTTTCCTTCACCATCACAAGAATATGGCTGGCGCGGACTTCCTGCGAGCGGCGGGCATACATTTCTTCAAGCGCGGGACCCGTGATCTCTTTATCGATCAGGTATGTAAGGGCAAGATTTTTCCGGTATTCGTTCAATTCGCCTTTGAGCTCGGGATCCTTATCGTATCCGCGGGCATAGGCTTCTTTGACTTTCAATTTGTATTTCACATAGAGATCGAGAAATTTCTCCCGGTCTTCGATCGAGGTCTTCGAAGCGCCGTCCCAGCCGCCATTATTCTTCGCAAACATCGTTTCAAATTCCTGCAGCGAAACTTTCTCAGTTCCTATTTCGGCGACGGTTGCAGCTTTTTGCGAACCGCAGCCTGCAATCCCTACGATCAGGCCACCTACAAATACAAGTGACATCCACTTTAAAATACGCATACATCGCTCCTTCATTCATCAAAAATAAATAGACACTATGTCTTGGGTTTACGTGTAACCTTAAAAATTACTGAAATAACGCGTCAAAAGCAATGATGACACGGTCTGTGGACGAGTCTGAGTGCGGCTTTTTTTAATAAAATATTTCAGGAGAATTCGCGAATGAGCGTGATCAGGCGGTGTACGATGAGCGCCGTCGCCCCCCAGACGGGTTCCGAGGCCACATCGAAGAAATACACGGTGCGTTCCATTCCCTGGACAATGCGGATTTCAGTGCGAAAATTTGCTTCATCGAAGAATTTTTCAAGCGGCACGATCATCAATGATTCCACTTCGGCGGGATTCACCTCGAGCACCGGCAGGGGGTCTTTGATGATGCCCACAAAGGGCGTAATCAAAAATCCCGAAGGTGTCCAGACCTGATCGAGTGAGCCGATGATGCGCACGCGGTCTTCCGCGAGCCCGATTTCCTCGCGGGCTTCGCGAAGCGCCGTGGCCATCAGGCTCGCATCCGAGTGGTCGGCCCTTCCCCCGGGAAAGGAAATTTGTCCCTTATGATGCTCCACGATATCTGTGCGCTTTGTCAGAAGCAGATCGAAGCGATTATGTGTGCCCGATCCGGATTCGATGAGCGGCACAAGCACAGCCGCCTGCCAGAAGCCTGTTTGCACATGATGGAGCGCGGGACGGTATGAGGCAAAGAACGTTTCCAGTGTGTGTGAAGAAAATGTCACATCGGACCTGCTTTTTATTTATTCCCCCCTAAAAAAAAACATCCCGGTCTTGTGTTCACCAATCGTTACATTACACGAGTGACGTCACATTCGCTGCAGCGTCCGGGTGTGCAGTGTTCCCTGTAGAGTTGAATGACGCCCTGTTGCGCGTAGGCGGTGCGAAGCACGACGCGCCCCGAGAGCAGTTGACGCTCCATTTTTCGAAGGATCCCGTTTTCTTCCAGAGGCGGCATCTCGCGCGCCAGGGCAAGCGTATGTTCGCATAAATCGGCACGTTCGTAAATCCGGCCGTAGAGATACAGAATCGGGATGACGGCATTCACAATGATATCGTCCGTGCGCGCATCGCCAAGCAGCGCATGCGGCCTGGTCACGGCCTCGGTAAACGAATAATGAAATGACCAGAAGAAATCGGGTCCCGGATCGAACGCGTGATGCATCTGGAGGCGCTTGGTTTCAGGGGGCAGATATTTTCCCCCGACGATCGAGAGCATCCGTCTCAGAAAATGTTCCGAAAGAATCCGCCCTGCCAGTGTGGCGGCCGAGGCCAGGCGCACCGTCGGAAAATTCGAAGGCCGCGTCGGCGCAAACGTCCATTCGGCCTTGTGGTGCGGAACGAGTGCCAGGAGATGTTCGGATGAATGCGCGCGTAGCAGATCCTGAAGCGAGCTCCACGCCGTGCGGAGCTGATGGACGATGACCTTCGATTGCTGATCATCCACATCGCCCACTTCAGGCAAGAGTCCCGAGAGCACAAAGAGCATCGCCTGGATTTCGAACGGATGGATTTCACCGGTCACTTCTGCGATTTGTTTCATTCTCGAAATCGACGCCTCGCGCGCAAGCGCGCACATCGGCTCGCGGTTCTTCGCATACCCCAGACAGTCCATCACCGCCTCGTACAACAATTGCTGCCACAGCGCCTCATCGCGCAGCGCAGAAATGTTTGCGCTTGTTGCCGCATCGCCGGGCAAGGGGATTTCGTCCGCATCGCCCGGTGAAGTCGTCTCGCGCCGCGCGGCGTCATACTCAGGTGGTGCGGGCTCGGCAGCGATGAAGCGCTCGGACTCATTTCGCAGCTCGCACAAGCGGCGGAAGAATCGTTCGGTTTTCATCGCCAGGCGTTCGGATGCGCACCGTTCAATCAGCGCTTCGAGCACCTGAGGTGCGCATGCGTCATTCATTCTGAAACAGGGAATCGCTCCTGTCTGTGAGCGGAATTCATCGCGCGCAAGCGCATCGCCCATGCGATCGATGGGCATCGAGAGCGCGCCCGCGAGGACGAGCACGGGAATCACTCGTCCGCTTTCGCTTTGTGTCGTGTGCCGCGCGGTGTCGGAGGGCTTGTTCAACACGACATGGAGAATGACGCGATTGTAGCGCGGATTTTTTTCGTGGCGATGCGCTTCCCAATCTTCGATCGAGCGATGGAATTCGACATCGCCGCGATATCTGATTCCGTCGATTTCGATCACGGCATTGTGAAAGTCGGGACCGCTTTCCCTGTTGAGCATGCCGCAGTCGATCACGTTCACGCGTTGTCCGTCGAGCGTCGAAAGCGTTTCGGTATTCAGATAGTGAAGGCTCCAGAGATGGCGGAGCAGATCTTCGGGGATGAAATGGATCGACACGGTAGTAATCCCTCCTTTCCCGTCGGGTACGATTTTTCTCCTGCGTCGGATGATTTTTTTAAAAATATTTTTCGCGCACCGAATTCATCGCATCGCGCAGTCGGGCCGCTTCAAGGCGCGAGGCCGATGCGAAGTCGTCCTGCTTCGATGCATAGAGGATGCTTCTGCTTGCATTGACGATGGCCAGATCTCCGTTTGCATCGCAGCCGTAGCGCACGACATTTTTCAGATCGCCGCCCTGCGCGCCCACGCCCGGAATCAACAGCGGAAGATGCGGCGCCAGCGCGCGCACCGCTTTCAATTCCGAAGCCCGTGTAGCGCCGACGACGTAGCCGAGATTTTTCTTCGTATTCCACTTGAGTGATTTTTTAATCACCTCTTCGAACAGCCGGCGCTGTGGTCCGACTTTCAGCATCTGAAAATCGCGCGCGCCTTCGTTCGATGTCAATGCCAAAAGGAAGACCCCTTTCTCGTCCGAGGCCAGAAACGGCTCGACCGAATCGCGTCCCATATACGGGGCCACGGTCACCGAGTCGAATCCCATTTCGTTCAGTATCGCATTGGCGTAGTATGAGCTCGAGTTGCCGATATCGCCGCGCTTGGCATCGGCGATGGTGATGATCGATGACGGAATATGCTTGATCGTCTCCTCGATCGTCTTCCAGCCGCGGGCGCCCCAGGCTTCATAGAACGCGAAGTTAATCTTGTAGGCGCATACCAGATCCTGCGTGGCATCGATAATGCGTCGGTTGAACTCCAATTGCGCATCGGGCCGCGCGCGGAGGAAGTCGGGGATCTTTTGGATGTCCGTATCGAGTCCGACGCACAATAGCGAGTCGTTTGTCTGCTGTATCGATTTGAGTTTGTCGGTGAACGTCATTTCAGATAGTCCTTGAGCCAGTTAAAAACCGTGGTATGCCAGAGTTGGCTGTTTTGGGGTTTCAACACCCAGTGTCCCTCATCCGGGAAATACAACAACTTCGAGGGAATGCCTTTGCGTTGTAGCGTCGTAAAAAGACTCAATCCTTCTCCCACCGGCACCCGATAATCGAGCTCGCCGTGGATAATCAGATTCGGCGTCGAAAAATCTTTCGCATACCGATGGGGCGAATAACGGTCGAAGTCCTTCGTCTCCCAGGGAATGCCGTGTTCCCATTCATCGAACCAGGTTTCTTCCGTCACGCCGTACATCGAATAGAAGTTGTACGTGCCGTCGTGCGTCACAAGCGTCTTGAAGCGCTTTGTCTTGGCCTGAAACCAGTTCATCATATAGCCGCCGTAGGAAGCGCCGGCTGCGGCCATTCTGGTTGAATCGATGAACGGATA
>DATGXR010000052.1:0-4840 GCA_035298825.1 Bacteroidota bacterium | reverse complement strand
TCTTGTCAACGCCGTGCTTCAGCCGAATTGCGTGATGAAAACTGATCTTGTGTATGCGAGTCCGGGCGGGCGCGACCTGCATTTGGACATCATCGCCCCGCGGGCATCGAAGAAGGAATTGTTCCCGTGCGTGCTCATGATACACGGCGGAGGATGGCGGTCGGGAACCCGTCAGATGGAATATCCGATGGCGCAGCGTCTTGCGTCGCAGGGATACGTCACGGTTCCGGTCGAGTACAGGCTATCGGTCGAGGAACTGTATCCCGCCGCGATCTACGATCTGAAGGCAGCCATCCGTTGGCTGCGCGCCAATGCCGCGAAGCATCACATCGACCCGAAACGATTTGCGGTCTACGGGTGTTCGGCCGGCGGGCAATTGGCCGCGTTGCTTGGCACCACGGGTGGATTGAAGAAATTCGAGGGGTATGGCCCGAACCCGGACGAGCCCACATATGTGCAATGCATTGTCGATGTGGATGGAATCGTCACATTCATGGATCCGGCCGACACCGTGAACGACGCCAATCCGGCGAAGCCGTCGGCCTCCACGCTCTGGTTCGGCGGCACGGTGAAGCAGAAGCCCGACCTGTGGAAAGAAGCGTCTCCCATCTTTTATGTCGACAAAGACACGCCTCCGGTGCTGTTTATCAACAGCATTCTCGACCGGTATCACAGGGGACGGGACGAAATGATCGAAAAACTCAACTCGCTCAGCATTTATTCGGAGGTGCATACGATCCCCGATACGCCGCATCCGTTCTGGATGTTCCATCCGTGGTTCGAGCCGACATATGAGCGCGTGCTCGCATTCCTGAACAAAGTGCTGAAAAATTGATTTTGAGTTAAAAAATTGCAACCTTTCCAGAACAGGCAGGCAGTCCGATCGGTTTCCATACTTCATAGTTACCATTGTTTTTTAACTAGAAGGAGGTCGATATGATACTGAAGAAGCTTGTAGAATTCCTGGACACAAACGCGGTCAAATACACCATCCTGAGCCATTCGCTGTCGTACACGGCGCTCGAAGTGGCTCATTCGGTCAATCTCCCCGGAAAGGAAATTGCAAAGACAGTGATCGTCTGGATGGACGGCCAGATGGCGATGGTCGTTCTGCCGGGCACGAGCGTCATTAATTTTACAGCACTGCGCGAGCAGGTCGGCGCGAAGAACATCGAACTGGCGAGCGAGTCGGAATTCAGCAGCCGTTTTCCGGAATGTGAAGTGGGAGCAATGCCTCCGTTCGGCAATCTTTTTGGTATGCCCGTTATTGCAGCCACCACGCTTGCGGAGGACAGGGAGATCGCATTCAACGCGGGATCGCATCACGAACTTGTGAGAATGGGATACGACGACTTCATCACGCTCGTGAAGCCGATGATCGCTTCGTTCACGCTGAGGAAGGGAACGTTCGTTGAAGACGAACCCATGAAAATGTATTAACCGTATCAGAAATCATGAGAGGCAGCATCGTGCAGGGCGAAACATCCGCGTTCGCCCTGCACCGTGTACGGAGACATCCAACAACAACGATCCACCACAACAGGGAAGGCATCATGCGCGCATTCATCTTTGACCTTGATGGCACGCTCGTCGATACGGTTTACGCACACGTATTTTCATGGCAGCAGGCGCTGCTCGAAGCCGGGCTTGCCATTGACGGATGGCGCATCCATCGACGGATCGGGATGAGCGGCGGACTCTTCACACGGGCGGTGGGACGCGAGCTTGGACGCGAGCTCACGGCCGAGGAAGTCGCGTTCTGCCAGAGGCGGCACAAGGAACTTTTTCAACAACTGCTGCCCGAACGGCGGCCGCTGCCCGGCGCTGTCGAACTTCTTGAATTTCTCAGGTCGTCGGGCATTCCCTTCGGCATTGCAACGTCGGGCAGTCGTCCCGAGATCAACAGATCGCTCGACGTTTTGCGCGTGCAGAGCGACACCGTCGTCATCGAGCGGCGCGATGTTCCGCGGGCGAAGCCGGAGCCCGATCTGTTTTTCGCATGCCAGGAACGAATGGGCGTGCGTGTGGAAGAATGTTACGTCGTTGGCGACGCTGTATGGGATCTGCTTGCAGCGCGCAGGGCGGGTATGCTCAGCATCGGATTACTGAGCGGAGGGTATGGAGAAGACGAGCTGAGCAAGGCCGGCGCATACCGTGTCTATCGCGATTCGCTCGAGCTGCTCAAGTCGCTCGACGAGCTTGGAGCATTGTCGTAGTGATCCACCGCTGCGAAAAATAAATGATTGAACCTTGACATTGCCGAGACACGTCGTATATTATAAGAAGCGGTTAGCGCATTGCACCGTCCCCGAGACGATCATCACTGAATATTATGCGTCCACGATTTTTCACTACAATTCTTTTTCTCCCCAACGCCTGTGCGTCAACCGCGCGGGTCGATTCGCCGTGTCTGAACGGATACTACCTCTGTTGTTGTTGACCCTGA
Organism: Bacteroidota bacterium; assembly: GCA_035298825.1. Classification (GTDB taxonomy): domain Bacteria; phylum Bacteroidota; class Ignavibacteria; order UBA10030; family UBA8401; genus CAISDA01. The sequence continues at coordinate 2,394 of DATGXR010000052.1, read as the reverse complement.
ACTGAAATCGGTTCTACGCGTTCATCCGTACAAGACACGTTCGCATTCTTTGCGCACGGCTGTATGGCCGATCGCTTCTATCCATCGACCATCAATTCCATTTGTTTGTTAGTTACGTCGCGCTGCAGGTCCGAACGAACCGGCATTTGCCACTGTTCATTGAGAAAAGCCGACAGCACATCACTTCACATACTTGAAAGGAGCACCACCAATGAAAGCGAACTCCATCCTTGAAACGATCGGCAACACGCCCCATGTCAAGATTAACCGGCTCTTCAATACAAATGCGCATGTCTGGATCAAACTCGAACGAGCGAATCCGGGCGGCAGCATCAAGGACCGTATCGGTCTTGCGATGATCGAAGATGCCGAGCGCAAGGGCATCCTGAAACCGGACAGCGTCATCATCGAACCCACATCCGGGAATACAGGCATCGGTCTGGCGATCGTAGCGGCCGTGAAGGGATACAAACTGATTCTTGTGATGCCGGAATCGATGTCGCTTGAACGGAGGCGCATTCTTACCGCATATGGGGCGACGCTCGAATTGACGCCGAGAGAAAAGGGAATGAAAGGGGCGATTGAGCGCGCCGGCGAGCTGGCGGCGAAGACGCCGAACTCGTGGATCCCGCAGCAGTTCGACAATCCCGCGAACATCGAAGTGCACGAACGCACAACGGCGCAGGAAGTGCTCAACGATTTTCCGGACGGGATCGACTATCTGATCACGGGTGTCGGCACCGGCGGACATATCACGGCACTCGGCAATGTGCTGAAGGCGAAATTTCCCGCGTTGAAAGTCTATGCGGTCGAACCGGCATTGTCTCCTGTCATCAGCGGCGGAGCGCCTGGACCTCATCCGCTGCAGGGACTCGGCGCCGGTTTCATTCCGAAGAATCTCCATACCGAAGTGCTGGATGGAACCGTACAGGTGTCGAAGGAAGATGCGTACGCCTATGCGGTTCGCGCGGCCAAGGAGGAAGGATTGTTTGTCGGCATCTCGACAGGAGCGGCGCTTGCCGCAGTGGCGCAGAAGCTGCCCGAGATTCCTCCGGGAAGCACCGTGCTCACATTTTCGTACGATACGGGTGAACGCTATCTTTCTGTTGACGGATTATTCACATAATACACGTATATTACGGAAAAACTACAGGTAGTATATGGTCGGTCAAAATAATTCGCCCAAGGTGAAGAACGTTCAAACGCTCATCATCATCGGGATCTCTCTTGTCGTGCCGGTCCTGATCGTCCTTACCACAATCGTCAGCGAGAAGCGCAACGCCACCGTCACTTCCGACGGTTCGGCGCAGGCGTATGTGAAAGAGATCGATGACTGGCATGCCAAAAGGATCAACAATTTGAAGCGCGAGCACGGGTGGCTCAGCCTTGTTGCGCTTCAGTGGATGAAAGAAGGAAAGAATCATATCGATTCGCTCGGAGAGGCGACGCTGCAACGCGGCCGCGTGAGGATCGACATCGATCCGCGCGTCGCAGCGACGCTGAACGGTGTCCGCTTCACGTCCGGAATGGTGAAGACCGACCAGGATACCGCGGGCGCCGATACGGTCGTGAACGGCTCGCGCGCGTTTACCGTCATCAAGCGGGGCGATCAATTCGCGATGCGCGTCTGGGATGCCAACGCTGCTCAACGGACACAATTAGTCGACATCGAGCGATATCCGGTTTCACAACGGTGGAAGGTCGACGCGCGCTGGGAGCATTATCAGGTTCCGAAAAAAGTTCAGATCGAAACCGCCATTCCCGGGATGGTTGATACGGGGATGGTCACAGGCGTCGCAATCTTCACGCTTGATGATAAAGAGTACCGGCTCGAACCGATCATTGAAGACGGGGTCTCCGATTATTTTTTCATTATCGGAGACGCCACGAACGGGCGTGAAACGTACGGAGGCGGGAGGTATCTCTATTCCGCTCCACCGAAGAATGGAAAGATTGTGCTCGACTTCAACAAGCTGACAAATCCTCCCTGTGTGTTCACCGACTTTGCCACATGTCCACGGCCGTTCCCCGGTAACAGACTCGCCGTCCGCATTGAAGCGGGTGAAAAGAAATACGGCGCGCATTAGCGCGCCGTTCACTTCCAGAAAAAATTATTTATCAGGAACCGACGTGACACTGCATCGCCTCATCGTATCGCTGCTCTTTTTTTTCACGGCATCCGCTGGCGCGGTGTGTGCCGCTCCGATCACATACACTGTTGCCGCCGACGGAACGGGCGATTACAGATTGCTCCAGCAGGCGATCGACGCCTGTCCGAATTATTCGGAAGCCGGCATTATCATCCGCGTGAAGAACGGCGTGTATCGCGAGAAGATCGTCTTTCCGCCGGCGCAGAGTCATATCACACTGATCGGTGAAAACGTGGACAGCGTG
>DATGXR010000051.1:0-9808 GCA_035298825.1 Bacteroidota bacterium | reverse complement strand
AAAGGACTTGGAATTGTTTGGGGGGTGGGAGTATCAGCCAGTGCACATCAAGGCACGCCGCCGTTACTGCTTCCGGCCATTAAATGGGGAATGCATTTCGATCTTTAGGAAGGAATCTGGTGAGGTAACACTCGGAAGTGAAAAAAGAAATCAGGGTAGTTGTTGATACCATAAAGAAGAATCGATGATAGTACATTTTATTTCCCTTTTCAAACGCCTGTCGCGTATGAATCAAATCAATATAATTTTTTTCATGCTGTTGTTCCTTTGCATATGTGCTGCGGAAACAACATCCCAGTTCAATCCGGTATATCTTCAAATACAGAAAAACAGAAAAGCAATTTCAAAAGGGCGACGTGAAGTAAAACCCGGAATCATCATCGCAGAGTATTATGTTGAGCTTGGATATGATGATTCGATACTTGCTCGATTGAAGAAGGCAGGCGTTGAAGTCGAGGCGAATCTTTTTAAGCGGGACCTGAATGAAAAAGAAAAAGCCGTTCGTTCCGACTGCATCGTGATCGGCACTGTGGTCAGGTTTGAGCATCCAGAGCCGACACAGGAAGATTCGATGAGGCCCATCTACGGAACCACCGCTTTTGTGAAAGTCGACGAATTTTTAAGAAATGATTACCACATCTCCAATGACGTTATTCCTGTGTTGATCGAATCCAATGTTGTTGGAGCTCTTACACTCAAGCCGAATGAGCGCGTGTTGCTTTTCCTCAGTGCATGGAGTGTGATCACCAATTGGGAGTATAATACATCCCCGGCCTACTACGCAAAAATGATCCGAGACACCACTATTCGCTTTGAAATAGTCGGCTACGACGGGAAATACCTGATCTCATCCGATAATATGAATTGCATTGCGGACAAAGAAAGCAGAAATCTCATCGATATAAAAAATGAAATTAAAACAATTGTCACTGCCATTAAAGAAAGGTGATGATCGAATTGCGGTCGTTACCTCATAATTGTGTATTCGTTTTTATTTATTACGTTCGATGGGGATGCTCTTTTCCCAGACAAATTCAGGATCAAGATCGGCCCCGCATGGCCATTCGATGGTCCCAAATCCCACCCTCACGCGATTGAATTCATCAGTGTCTCTCATTTTAGAGATAGCAGAAAAAGCGGTCTCGGAAATAGTGCGAGTCCCAGGGGAACGAACATCATTTTTAGAACGTTTGGCTTCAAGGACAGGGAAGCGGCGTTCGCCGTCATTGGGATCCCTGCTCCAAACCATATTTTCTTCAACAACCATACACAAGGGGAGGATCACATGAAGAACAGGTTTGGTATTTTGGTTCTTGCGTTGATGGCCGGGACACTGAGTCTCACCTCATGCCGGCCCGACTTGAACGATCCCGTTTCATCCAATTCTCCAGGCACAGCGACAGCAGCAGCCACAGCGCCCGCATTATCCGTTTCGGCAGCCAATATAAACGGTGCGGGCGGGGACATGCCGGCGTATTACGACACGACGCTGTTCACCATCAATTTTAAACCATTTTCCGAGAAGGCCGCCGCGTCCCTCATCGCGCACAACCGCTCCATTAACACCATTTATACATCGCCTGATAACGCGCCGTCGTCCGAGCGATTTATTGCGGTGTTGGACGCAATTCAGGGAGATGGATTCAATCCACTATGGCGTGAAGTGCACATCGTCTTCAACGGAGGTTTCACACCGCATCAATTCTTCTCCGATAACGATATTCTCGCCGCGGCATCCGGCCCGAATCCAGAGATCACACTCGATATCACCAACGAGATTTATCGGTGTTCTGTGGTGGGAAAGAAATAATTCGAAACGCCAGAGACACAGTGCGGACTCACCTCATCGCAGGCTGTCAATATATTCTCTTATTAAGCCCGACCTGTTTACTCAGAGTCGGGCTTTTTTATGCGTGAGATAAAATAATATAAAAATTTTTTCCGAGATGATCGGCTGAGGTGAGCATCACCGCAACAGAATCTGGCGTTAAGTCATGATGGTTGCATTACAGGCAATTGTTCGCTTTCAGCCTATTCACGATGGCGTTGATAATCTCGCCATCCAGATTTTCATCAAACTTCCGCGCAAAGAACGCGCACTGGCTCGATTGTTTCAATTCTTCGAGATCAGTGATGCGGAACGTGTATGGAGAATTCTTGTTCCTTCGTGTCCAGTCTATGAACCGTAAGTTCTGCTTTTTTCCACTACTGCCATTATATAGTTTTTTCTTGAATTTGGAGTCCATCAAGAGAGTTTGAAGATATACCTCATCGGGAGCTAATGCCAAACGGAAAGTCTTATTAATCATCGCTTCTTGTTGGAGCAGATATCTCGCAAATTCATGCGTGATCGAAAACCAGGCAGAGCCATGATAGAGGTCCAGTTTCGGATTCCGAGTCCTGTCTACCCCTAAAATCGCCTGCAGCTTGACAAGCGCATGACCGAGAATACGCACTCCCAGATATTTCCGATACAGCTTTGTGTCCACAAAATAATGATAGTATGCAACCTTGAAGTGTGCGAATAACTTGTTCTCCGGCGCAAAGTCGATGTATTCCAGGTCTGAATCCTCGAGGAAGTCATGAATCACCGTTTGGTTTACAAGCGGAAGATCGACGCCGGAAAGAAAATGGTAATAGTGATACTCTTTAGGACAGGCAGCCTTCAAGAGACGAAGCACTGCCACAATCATCGTATATCCTGCCCAGTTAATCTGCATGGGAGGAATGATATGCAGCGCTGATTTTGCGACCGTCAGACCTTCGGTCCCGATCGTTCCCTTTGAATCGACGAGCAGGTAGATGTCATTTCGTTCATCATCAAGCAGGCCAAGAAGCTGCTCCAATTGATGACGCTTGTCATGAGCTATAATAAGGTAGGCATGCTTTTTCGATTTCATCGTCGATCCCTTGTTCTGCAATGATAGCTACCGTTCAAAAAAACAGGACAAGACTATGTATTGACTGTGATATCAAGACAGGTAACTGTTCTCAAATGGACAACCATTAACTTGTTATTCCATAAAAATTAATTTTACGCTGAGCTATTACCTTTTTTTGCAGTTATAATGTAATGAGTAGTCCTTCAAGTGCGGCAAAAGAATGGAGCTCATATTCAGGCCGGTGTTCCTTCGATGGCAACGCACTATCGCTATACACCCCCTCTCTATTCCGGAACCATATAGTTGTTAATCCGGCAATTCGTGCTCCCTTGAAATCCTTTAAGATGTTATCTCCGATATAACACGCTGCACTCGAATGGACCTTTAATTGATCCAATGCCATCTTGAACGGTTCCGGAGAAGGTTTCCAAAATTCGCTTCCGAATTTATCTGTAAAAATCACCGTCGTGAAGAATGATGAAATGCCAAGCGCTGCCAATTTCCGCTCCTGAACCTGCCATACGCCATCAGAAATGATTCCCAGCGTATATGTTTGTTGCAGCCGTTTGAGCAGCAGAGGAACTTCCGGATATGGCTGAATTTCAGGAACGTGGTTTCGATAGATAGTGATTGCACGTTCAATGTTTTTTACATCTTGATTACCCGCCTCTTTTAGCCAGACATTAAATGTATTCCGTCGAACGCCATTTGTAAATAACTCCCGAAGACGAAGCTCGCTGGCCTCGTACGAATATCCCAAGGTCTCTTGAGCCCAACGGGCAACAGAACGAAAACCGCTAAAGACAAATTCGCTCTCTGGATACAGTGTATCGTCAAGATCGAACAATACTGCCTGCAATTTTTTCATAATCCTTTTTTGTCAAAAATATCGACTCATCGAACCGCGTCATGCTCAGACCTACTTCATAGCTCCCTAATGGAGGAATGTCTATAGGAATCCCTGCCGCTTGGGCTAATAGCCATCTGGGACCGTCACATCCAGCTGCTGCATTTCGAAATACACGGAGCAATTCCACACGCCGGCCTGCACTGGTAAAAAGTATATTGATCTCCATTTGCGGACGCCTGTCAATTGAACCGGAGGACGATCTTGTTGAAGAAATATCGACAGCCGGAGTGTTGGATAGTTTTTTTAAAGCGCTGGCTTGACAGTTTTTTTGTTAAGTCTGTCACTTTGATTTTTCTTAAAGTTGGAATGTATTGATTTGTTTGCTCGTTTGATTCAGCCGACAGAAGCCAGAACTTCTATCATTGTTACACCGGCTCACGCGAACTCAATAAATCAAGATGATTGCATTACAGGCAATTGTTCGCTTTCAGCCTATTCACGATGGCGTTGATAATCTCGCCATCCAGATTTTCATCAAACTTCCGCGCAAAGAACGCGCACTCGCTCGATTGTTTCAATTCGTCGAGATCAGTGATGCGGAACGTGTATGGAGAATTCTTGTTCCTGCGCTTCCAGTCAATCAGACGCAGGTTTTGTTTCTTCCCGGAGCCGCAATCATACAGCTTATCCTTGAATGCAGAATCCATGATCATCGTTTGAAGGTATACCTCGTTAGCAGAGAGCGTCAAGTGATAGACATTCTTGATCATCGCTTCCTGTTGGAGCACATATCTCGCAAATTCATGCGTGATCGAAAACCAATTCGATCCATGATAGAGGTCCAGTTTCGGATTCCGAGTCCTGTCTACTCCCAAAATCGCCTGCAGCTTGACAAGCGCATGGCCGAGAATACGCACTCCCAGATACTTCCGATACAGCTTCGTGTCCACAAAATAATGATAGTATCCGACTTTGAAGTGTGCGAATAACTTGTTCTCCGGCTCAAAGTCGATGTATTCCAGGTCTGAATCCTCGAGGAAGTCATGAATCACCGTTTGGTTTACAAGCGGAAGATCGACGCCCGAAAGAAGATGGTAATAGTGATACTCCTCAGCACAGGCGGCGGCCTTCACAAGCCGGAGTATCGCCTCCATGAACGTATACCCTGCCCAGTTAATCTGCATGGGAGGAATGATATGCAGCGCTGATTTCGTGACCGTCAGACCTTCGGTCCCGATCGTTCCCTTTGAATCGACGAGCAGGTAGATGTCATTTCGTTCATCATCAAGAAGTCCAAGAAGCTGCTCCAATTGATGACGCTTGTCATGGGCTATGATCAGGTAGGCATGCTTTTTCGATTTCATCGTCAATCCCTTGTTCTGCAATTATAACTGCCGCTCTTAACACAGTAGAGACAGTATCTGTCTTCTTTCTTGCCTCTCGATTGATTGCGAAAATATAGACTATTTCGGCAGGATAGTCAAGATTTTGACTTTCTCCTTAATGCCTATTTTCCTTACACCCGAGCTATGATGTTCTTCCTCTCGATATTTATATGTAAACGTAAGAAACAAGACCGATCGAAAAAATGCAAATCCATCGCGCGTTCCATTATTGAACCAATCACAAATATCACTTGTTAATATTAATATAGGCATTTCGGGGATTTTTCCGTCCTTCGTGAGAAGATCGTCAGATCCGCGATAAATAAATTCATACTCCTGATTCATGAGGCTTTCTTTCTTATCCCAAGAATGTTGATCGCTTATGTGTCTCTCTTATTTTGAAGGGAAGAGATAGAGGTGAAGCCTATAGCCCCCCTTTTCCATTGGTGGAGTAAATGAAAAAGGTCATTACAATTCCCAGCCCGAAAAAGAAACGCATCATTGCGTCATTCATCCTGATCGCTGCGGTTTTCGGTGCGAGTCTCATCGGCTATTACAAATTCGAGTCAGGCAAGATCCGCGAGGCGGCCGCGCGCACCATACAGGCCATTGCCGATTTGAAGATCGGCCAAATCAGTCAGTGGCAGCATCAACGCTATGCCGATGCGCGAATCGTTATCCAATTCCCTCCCCTCTCGAATGCCCTCAAGACCTGGATACATCATCCTCAAGACAGCGCGTTGAGACGGATACTCAAGCAGCGTATGAAGACTGTGAAAAGTGAATACGGCTATCATGATATTTTTCTGGTCTCCGCTTCGAACGATATCCTCCTGTCACTTGATGCTTCACGAAACACGATCGGTCCTGATGAGCGTTTGGAAATTGCGAAAGCCAAAAACGAATCGAACTTTTTTGAAAACGATTTCTTCCGATCATCCATCGATCAGAAAATCTATTATGATGTGATCACACCGATCAGGGATTCTCATGATCAAACGATCGCGATCCTCATCTTCCGCTCCAACCCCGATGACTTTCTCTATCCGCTCCTGAAGAAATGGCCCACACCAAATCAGACAGCAGAAACTGTCCTGCTGCGCAAAGAAGGCGATAGTATCCTCTACCTCAATGAGCTGCGATTCAGGGAGCATACCGCGCTGGCACTCAAGCTGCCTCTGACGCGGACGGACCTTCCCGCTGTCCAGGCGGCGCTTGGAAAGACGGGCATCTTTGACGGATACGACTACCGCGGCATGCGCACACTCGCCTATCTTGCTCCGGTACCGAACACGCCGTGGTTCATGGTCGCCAAGATCGATCATCGGGAGATCTTCGAGGAACTCACATATCGGTCCATCATGATTGCCATTATCGGCGGCATCATGCTCCTTCTGCTTGGCACGCTCTATGTTGCCTTGTACAGGCACTATCAGTTGGAAATTTCGGAAACGCAATTGGCAGAAGAGATCGAACGCAGGATGCTTAATGAGGAGTTCAAGGCGATCCTCTATAGCATGCACGAGGCCGTCATCACGACCGATCTCGAGGGACGTGTGAAGAAAATGAATGCGCTCGCCGAGGAGCTTACGTTGTGGAGTGAAGCGGAGGCGATCGGTCAGAATCTCGAGCGGATCTATCGTGTCATCGATGAGGAAACCGGAACACCAATTGAAAATCCCGTAGAGCGCCTCTTCAAATCGGACAGGGTCAACAGCCGCAATCTCCATTGCCTGCTTGTAACAAGAGACGGATGGAATGTGCCGATCGACGACAGTATCGGATTCATCCGCGATAAAAATGGAGAAATCACCGGCATGGTCATTATTTTTCGGAATATGACTTCCGAACGGGACAGAGAAAAACTCATCATCAGAAGCGAGGAAAAATATCGAACGCTTGTCGAGCACGCCTCGGATGGCATCTTCCTGACCGATGCCCAGGGACGTATCATGGATGTCAATCCGACCGGCGCATCAATGCTCGGCTACTCTCATCACGAACTCATCGGCCGCGTGATGAACGATCTCTATAATAAACTCAGCGATGAACAAAACGCCTTGCCGCAGTCGCACACTGATAGCGAAGAACACACGATTGAAGAACGCGAGATGATCAGGAAGGATGGCTCACTCGTTCCAGTGGAATTCAGCCGCAACATGCTGGAAGGCGGAGGTATGATCAAGATCATCCGCGACATCTCGAAACGAAGGCAGAGCGAAAACGAGCTGCAGGAAAGCCGTGCACTGTTGGCCGAAAGCGGACGCCTGGGAAAAATCGGCGGATGGTCCATCGATCTTGAGACGATGAGGCAATCATGGAGCGATGAAATATTCAGGATCATGGAATACGACGAGAGCATGGGCGCGCCAAGCGTGCCTCAGGGAGTCGACTTCATCCTGCCCGCATATCGTGCGATGGCCCAAAAAGCTGTTGAGGATGCCATCAGCGAAGGAAAGCCCTTCGATCAGGAGTGGGAAATTCTCACAATGAAGGGAAACCACAAATGGGTGCACTCGATCGCAAGCGTCGAGAAGGAACATGGAAAGAAACGGCGGATCGTCGGAGCATTTCAGGACATCACGGAGAGAAAACAGGTTGAAGGAAGACTGGCAGCGCGCGAAAAAGAATATAATACGCTCGTCGGGCAATTGGATGAAGGCTTCTGCGTGATCGAGATGATCTTTGACGCCGAGGGACACCCGTATGACTATCGCTTTCTTGAGACCAATCCCGCATTCGAACGCCAGACGGGAGTGAAGGGCGCTCTGGGCAAGACGATGCGCGAGATCGCCCCTGACCATGAACCAGTGTGGTTCGAAATGTTCGGGCGCGTTGCGATGACAGGCGAGCCGCTGCGCATGGAGGCCGAGGCCGCAGCGCTCGGTCGGAAATTCAATTTCTTCGCCTCACGGATCGACGTCGATGGCGGCAACAAGATCGCCATCATCTTCCACGATATTACTGAACGTCTTGAAATGGAAAAATACCTGCGAGACATTCAGCGCCGCGAAGCGGTCGGCGTTCTCTCGGCAGGTATTGCGCATGATTTCAACAATCTTCTCGCCGTCATGATGGGCAATGTGTCGCTGGCGCAAATGAATCTCCCAAAAAATCATCCCGCCGCATCGAACATGGCCAAGGCACTCACAGCAATGGAAACAGCCGCAGAGCTCACGCGCCAGATGCTCGCCTATGCCGGCAAGGGACAGTTCCAGATCCTGACGATCGACCTCAAACAGGAAATCCAGACACACGTCGCGCTTTTTCACGTCTCGGTGCCGAAGAATGTGAAGCTTGTCACCGAGTTGCCTCCGCACCCTGTTTACGTCGACGGAGATCCCGCGCAGATCAAGCAAGTCGTGATGAATCTCATTATCAACGGCGCTGACGCAATCGGAGATGCCCAGGGTTCTGTGACAATCACGCTGTCTGAAGGCATATGGAACTCGGAGCGCCTCGCCCCGTACACAAAGCAAACCAACATCACACTCGCGGAAGGGCCCTATGCGCTCATCGAAGTCGCCGATACAGGCAGCGGGATGAGTCCGGAGACGATCTCGAAAATCTTCGATCCCTTCTTCACGACAAAGTTCGTCGGTCGGGGACTCGGCCTCTCGGCCGTGCTCGGCATTATACGAGCGGCCAAAGGAGGCATCGTGATCGAATCAAAATTGGGAGAGGGCTCCGTCTTCCGCGTCGTGCTGCCGACAAGTCCTCATCCTCCCGGCGTACTGAATGTAAAAAAATCCGAAAGTCTTCCGGGAAAGATTAAAACAGGCGCAAAGGTGCTCGTGATCGACGACGAAGAAGAAGTCGCAGAGATGGCAAAGGATATCCTGACGACAGAGGGATTTGCTGTCATCGTTGAAACCAATCCCATTCAGGGAATCGAAACGTACAGAAAAAATCAGGAGGAGATAGCAGTCGTGCTCCTGGATCTGACGATGCCTGAGATGCCGGGGGAAAAAGTCGCAGAGAGCCTCGTCGAAACGGATCCCGCTGTAAAAATCATCATCTCATCGGGATATTCGGAAAGCGAAGTCCTCAAGCGACTCGGTTCGCAGAAAATCTCCGGTGTGATCCAAAAGCCTTATCACATCAACGCGCTTATTACCAAGATCAATACGGTGATCCTTCAGGATGGCAGAAGCGTGGGTCACATTCATAAGATCGTTCACTGAGCCTTCAACGCTTTCCCGCCATCTTTCCTCCCCACGGAATCGACGCACCCTGGAATGACGTGATCACTCCTGAACCGATGTTCAGGATTTGAGGAGGATTTGTCGAATAGACAAATTTCTCAATCCGCAGATGTGCCAATATACGTTCCGGCGGCAAAAAAATCTAGTGTTCGCCGTCACATCAGCTAGTCCACATCCCCATTCTACACTCAACACATCGCCAAATGCACCCTGGAGCCGATATGGTTGATATCCTGTTCAAGAATTGCGGAAAAATATTCACGAGCCTTCATCGCATTACCGAGTCCCAGATGTCCCAACCCGATGAGATACATGCAATGAAGTGTATTGCGCTTTTGCAGATCATCGCCCCAGATCAGAAGGTCGGGCAGCGACACGGCGAAATAGTCCATTTTCACAGTGTCGAAGATATGCCGCTCCCCATAATCCTTCAGTGTATTGAAACGGCGACGGGCATTGTCCGATTGACCGAGCCGTGCCAAAGCG
>DATGXR010000050.1:0-5099 GCA_035298825.1 Bacteroidota bacterium | reverse complement strand
TTTCCGATCGAAGATAAGGTGGAAGCGAGCGAGGAGATCCGTCTCAAATACAGATACCTCGACCTTCGCCGTGAAACGATGCAGAGGAATCTCGTGCTGCGGCACAGAATGTATCAGCTGACGCGCCGCTATTTCGACGAGCAGGGCTTCGTCGAAGTCGAGACGCCCGTGCTCATGAAAAGTACGCCCGAAGGCGCGCGCGATTATCTCGTGCCCAGCCGCATCCATCACGGCAAGTTTTACGCGCTTCCCCAATCGCCTCAGACGTATAAACAGATTCTCATGGTTGCGGGAATGGACCGCTACTTCCAGATCGTCAAATGTTTCCGCGACGAAGATCTGAGAGCTGACCGGCAACCCGAGTTCACACAGATCGACGTCGAAATGTCGTTTGCCGACGAGATCGACGTGCAGACGATGGCCGAAGGACTCACGAAACGGTTCTTCAAGGAAATCAAGAATATCGACATCGAACTGCCGCTTCGCCGCCTCACGTACAAGGATGCGATGGAAGGATACGGCTCGGACAAACCGGACCTTCGGTTCGAGCTGAAGTTCTCGCAGTTCAACGATCTCGTGATCGATTCGGGCTTCAAGGTGTTTGCGGACAATGCGAAGAAGGGCGGTGTCGTCGCCGGCTTCACCGTGCCGGGCGGCGCAAGCTACACGCGCAACCAGATGGACAACCTCGTCGACTTCACGAAATCGCTCGGCGTCGGCGGACTGGCGTATATCAAATGGACTGAAAAGGGACTTGACTCGGCGATCGAGAAATTCCTCGGCAAGGAAACGCTGCAGCAGATCTGCGACCGCGCAGGCGCCGCACAGGGCGATCTTGTGCTGCTTGTGTCGGATACATGGCTGAAAACCTATACAACGCTCGGCACGCTGAGACTTGAAATGGCAAAGCGGTTGAACCTGATCGACGAGAACAAGATCAGTTTGCTGTGGGTGGTCGACTTCCCGATGTTCGAATATTCCGAGGAAGAGAAACGCTATGTGGCGATGCATCACATGTTCACTGCGCCGAAGCATGAAGACGTCGAATGTCTCGAGACGGATCCGTCGAAAGCCCGCGCACGCGCATACGATCTGGTTTTAAATGGCAGCGAAATCGCCGGCGGATCGATCCGTATCCACAGCTCTGAGATGCAGGCGAAGATCTTCAGTCTGCTTGCGATGACAGAGGAAGAAGCGAAGCTGAAATTCGGATTCATGCTCGACGCGTTCAAATACGGCGCACCGCCTCACGGCGGCATTGCGTTCGGATTCGATCGCGTGGCGATGCTGCTCACGGGATCGAAGTCGATCCGGGATGTGATCGCCTTTCCGAAGACGGCAAGCGGCTTCTCGCTCATGGACGAATGTCCGTCGGAAGTCGAGAAGAAACAGCTCGACGAACTTCACATCCGCATCAAGTAAATTGTTCATTTATCTCCCGAGAATATGTTTGACGATCTGAAACAAAGCGCTAAAAAATCACAGGAACGGCTTCAGAAACTGCGGAGGTTTCTTTGACTTGGATGTCAAGGAACAGCAGATGCTCGAGATGCAGTCGCGTTCGTCGGAACCGCATTTCTGGGACGACAATGTCAAGGCGCAGAAACTGTTGCAGGAAATCAATTCGCGCAAGCAATGGGTCGACGGCTGGGCGAAGATAAAGACGACGCTCGACGACGTGCAGACGCTCATTGAGATGGCGGAAGAGTCGGGCGACGAATCGTACGAAAAAGAAATCGGCGCCGAGATCGAGAAGGCAGACGCTGCGCTCGGTGATCTTGAATTCAAGAACATGCTGAGCGGCGAGGACGACAAGCGCAACGCGATTCTCGAAATTCATTCGGGCGCGGGCGGCACCGAAAGCCAGGACTGGTCAGAGATGCTGCTGCGCATGTATATCCGCTGGTGCGAGAAGCACAATTTCAAAGTCTCGCTTGCCGACAGGCTCGACGGCGACGGCGCCGGCATCAAGAGCGCGACGCTCGAGATTTCGGGAGAGTTCGCCTATGGCTATCTCAAAGCCGAGATCGGCGTGCATCGTCTCGTGCGCATTTCCCCGTTCGACGCAAACAAGCGCCGTCATACATCGTTCGCCTCGGTGTTCTCGTATCCCGAACTGGACGACGATGTCGAGATCGAAGTGAATCCGGCCGACATCGAAATGGATACCTACCGGTCAGGCGGCAAGGGCGGGCAGAACGTGAACAAGGTTGAAACGGCCGTGCGTCTGCGACATATTCCCTCGGGCGTTGTTGTGGCGTGCCAGGAGGAACGCTCGCAGTTTCAGAACCGCGAACGCGCCATGAAGATGCTGAAGTCACGGCTCTATCAGATTCGCCGCGAAGAGGAAGAGGCGCGCCTGGCTGCCGTCGAGGGCACGAAGAAAAAAATCGAATGGGGAAGCCAGATCCGTTCGTATGTGTTTCATCCGTACAACATGGTTAAGGACCACCGCACCGACGTTGAGACGAGCGACGTGCAGGGGGTGATGGACGGCGAGCTCGATCCGTTCATCAAGGGATATCTGATGATGGCAGGAAGCAAAGAATAACAGGCCCGAAGCAGACCCGCGCTATGAGATGACAATCGCAATGCTTTCCTTACAGGGTGACCATGTCCTACGCGTCCTACATCGCACGCCGCTATTTGCAGTTTCAACGGAATCCACGGAATAAAAATTTCATTTCGATCGTGACATTCATCGCCGTCGCCGGCATCATGCTCGGCGTCGGCGCGCTCATCATCACGCTGACGATTCTCAACGGCTTCGAGCGCGAGATCAAGGAAAAAGTCGTCGGCTTCACCACACACGTCCAGGTCGTCGGATTCCAGAATCAGACGCTTCCGCATTACGCCGCCGCACGCAAAGAAATTCTCTCGAAGATCCCGAATGTCCGAGGCATTTCACCCTTCGCCGCAAAAGAGGGGATGGTGCGATTCAAAAGCAACATCGAGGGCATCATGGTGAAGGGGCTCGATGCGGAACACGACGTGTCATCGGCGCGCAAGTATATCGTGGCGGGCACGTTCGACATCGCAACGGGAAACGACACGACAATCTCCTCATGTTCGATCGGAAAGAAACTTGCCGGCCGGCTCAAGGCATCGCTCGGCGATACTGTCATCGTGTTCGGACTCCGCGGCAGCTACAACGCCATGCAGCAGCCGCGCATCATGCCGTTTGTCGTGAGGGGCATCTATGAATCGGGGATGGCGGAGTACGACGATCTGTATTTCTTCGTCTCGATGAAATCGGCGCAGGAATTATTTCTGTTTGGCGATGCGGCATCGGGATTCGATGTCATGCTCTACGACGTCACACAGGCCGATGAAACGGCGAGGGAGATCATGGAGATTCTCGGGTATCCGTATTACGCCCGCACGCTCTTCCAGCTCTACAGGAATCTGTTCACCTGGATCGAGCTCCAGAAGCAGCCGATCCCGATCGTGCTCGGGCTCATCATCATCGTGGCGGTGGTGAACATCATCGGCACGCTGCTCATGGTGGTGCTCGAGAAGAAACATCAGATCGGCATTTTATTGTCGATGGGCGCCACTCGCGGGGGCATTAAGCGGATCTTCCTGTACGAAGGCATCGCCATCGGCGCCATGGGCACGCTGCTTGGCAATCTCTTCGGCTACGGCGTGTGCTGGCTCCAGTATCATTTCCAGTTCTTTTCGCTGCCGTCGTCGATCTATTTTATGACGACGGTGCCGATCTTGTTTCGCTGGCAGGATTGCGTGATCGTCTCGACGATTTCAATTGCGCTCACGCTCTGCGCTTCCGTGATCCCGGCCATGCTTGCTTCGCGCCTCGATCCGATCCAATCGATACGATTCCAATAGGTTGCGGCGACACACTTCACACACACGTATGTCATTCAGATATTTCATAGCGCTCAGATATCTCATCTCGAAAAAGGAAGCGGGATTCATCACGGTGATCTCGCTCATTTCGATTATCGGCGTGATGGTGGGAGTGGCCGCGCTCATCATCGTGCTTTCGGTCTTCAACGGCTTCAACAGCATCGTGACCGACATCCTTGTGAATTTCGATCCGCACGTGCGCATCCAACAGAATGACAAGACGCGTCCCGGCGACGACAAGGCGTTGCGCGCATTCCTGTCGCAGCAAAAAAATGTCATCGGCTCGGGACGGTTCGTGAGCGGCAAGGCGATGATCGTGTCGAAAAATCAGAGCAAGGTCGTCTTCATACGGGGAGTGGACAACCAGACGATCGAAACCGTGTCGGGCCTCAAGGACAAGATGGTTCTCGGCAGCATCGACTTCAAGGATCCGAAAAGGAACGACCTCGTCGTGGGTTTTTCGCTCGCCGACAAGATGGGCGTCGTCACGGGCGACACGGTCTGGATGATCAGTCCCGCCGGCTCCGAGCAGGCGCTCCTTGGCCTGGGCGCCCCGATCATTCGATCGTTTCGCATCGCCGGCATGTACGAATCGAATAACAAGGAATACGACGGCTCGTACGGATACATGTCGCTCGCCGCTGCGCAACGCCTGCTTCAACTCGAAAACAACACGCACGGATACGAGCTCAGGCTTTCATCAATCGACGACGCCGACAACCTGAAGCAGCGGCTCATCGATGAATTCGACGGACGGTTCGATATCCAGACCTGGTACGATCTTCATCGCGATCTGTATTCGGTGATGAAGATCGAGCGGTGGACTGCATTCATCATCCTGTGCCTCATTGTCGCCGTGGCGTCGTTCAACCTGTTGGGATCGATGACGATGTCGGTGATCGAAAAGACGCGCGACATCGGCATCCTCAAGACGATGGGAGCGACGAACGCCGACATCATTGCAATCTTCCGGTTTGAAGGAGCCTTGGTGGGCATCGTCGGCATCATCTCGGGGACCGCGCTCGGATTGTTTGTGTGCTGGCTGCAGGTGCAGTATCATCTGTTTCCGCTCGATCCGACAGTGTACATCATCCCTGCCATTCCGATCGAGATACGCATCACCGATTTTATCGCCATCACCGTGGCCACGATGTTATTATGCTACGGAGCGGCGATTTATCCCGCTTACCGCGCGGCGGCGCTCCAGCCCGCAGAAGCGATTCGGTGGGAAT
>DATGXR010000049.1:0-3308 GCA_035298825.1 Bacteroidota bacterium | reverse complement strand
GACGAATACGGCATCACCGATATCTCCGAGCAACAGCGTGTTGTCAAGATCGAATACAGCGGTTTTCGGACCCGACGTTCCGAGGTGAAGAAGCCTGTCTTCCATTCTGTCGAGCGCGCGAGCAAGAGCCGCGAAGAGGTCACCATGTCCGGGTGCCGCCACGTGATCGTGATTGCCGTAACCGACACGCCGGTGGTTGTATTGCACAATGCGTTGTGTGAGTGAACTCATGCTGCTTCTCCGGCCAGATTGATATGAATGGGAATATTTTCCGCTCCTCCAATAACGAGCGTCCATTTGCGTCGACGAAGCGCCTGCACAAGGAGCGCATCGGTTTCGATGAACGATTGGCTGTGTGCTTCGAGCGCCTGCCGCAGTCGGTATGACGGAAGCTTCGACAGTTGAGATAACAGGGATGTGCTCAGCTTTCCCTTCCACATTCCATATCCGATGAATCCAAAGAGCAGAAGAAGTCCCACGACGAGCATGCCGCCGGCTGTCACCAGCAGCCCGGCGGGACCATCCGAAAACGTGAAGAGGCCGACGGCGACAGCTCCGCCGACGTACAGCATCTGGGCGATGCCCATGAAGAGCTTGCGCAGCAGGAGACTCGAAACGACGTGCGAGTACTTGATGCCGAACTGTTTCCGTGCAAGGATAGATTTTACACCTTCACCCACTACAACTCCTGCGGGAATAAATCTGTAATACGCCTCTCCTGCGATGTGGATACCGAGCAGACGCCAGAATCCGATACGCCGGTCCGTCTGTTGCAGCACTTCTCGCCACCCAAGCGTATCGAATATGCATCCGAACAGGTAGATGGAGGCAATTATTGCGAAACCTGAGCCGATGCCTTGCACCACCGCTGCCACTGCATGCCAGTCGATGCCGCGAAAGAGCATGCAGATCACAGCGATTCCTGCAATTGCCGGAAGCACGCGCAAGGCCAGTCGTCGAATCGGTTCATTCATTCTCGATGTCTCTCCTCAACATGTACTATTTATCTACAGCTTCTGCAGGCGTTTTGTCATATCTGCGATTCTCTGCTTGTCACTGGCGATCACAGGCTTGAGCGTGAGCGCATCACGGAATGTCACTCTGGCCTCATCATTTTTTCCCCAATCCAGATACAGCAATCCGAGCTCATATCGGTGCCTGATCACACCCGGAGCCAGCGTGACAGCCTTGCGAAGCGCCTGCTCGGCTTCCGGATATCCTCCATCAGGAAGTCGGCCGATGAGCACCCCCGCCAATTGTCGTTCCATCCATCCGACATTGCCAAGATTCCGAAACAGCGTTCCTTGTATTGAATAGGCCACATCGTTTGACGCGTCAAGACGGATGGCTTCTGCGACTTCCGCTTTGATGCGATGAGCGATACGGATTTGCGAACGAACTCCTTCTCCGATCGCGACGTACCCGAGCGATATTGCATACCAGGTATGCGCGCTGCTGCTGTGGGGATCGAGCGCCAGAGATTTTTCAGCAGCCTGAAGTGCAGCGCGATAGGCTGCCGGCTGCTCCGCTTCAGGAGAGACATCGGCGCGGCAGACAATTGCTCTTGCCAATTTCCATTGGGAGCCGGCATCGAGCGGCGCCGAGTTGAGCGCCGACTGATAACAGCGAATGGCCTCGTCGTAGCGCTCCCGCTCGAATGCCGCATCACCGGCGGCAACGGGATCGAATGCCAAAATAACAGAAGTGAAAAGGAGCGCGATCATCATGGTGAACTATTCCTTCATAGGCGTTGCCTGATCCCGTTCAGGTTCACTATCCTGTGAACAGATCGTGATATAAATCGAGTGTGAATATCTCCACCCCAATGTAGCGAATGAGTATTACCGAATCGTTACAGGCATGTTATGTATTTATAAAAACGATACCGCTGTTATCTGCAGGTAACGTCTTCGAATGAAGGGATATGGATCTCGTCAGGCTTGGGTCAGACTTGACAGATATGAGGTACTTGTCGCAGGTGGTTATCAAATTGTTACTTCTTCGGTGCTGCGTTGTATGAGCACTGTGCTTCGTTGTGCAGCAAGGCGAAGAATAGATCCGGACCGTCCTGCGGAGAAGGTCGGCAGGGGCGCCCCATCAACGAAGGCGTGGGAGACGGTGAATGGGAGATGCACTTCCCATGTATCGGCAGTGTGTCCGGTGTGCGGAGCCGCGTTCGAATCCATGCGCGGCTGAGGGTCAATGAGGATGGTCGTACTGAGCGTGGTGTTGTGCACCCGGAGACTGAGGCTGCCGGTACCGATTGGCACCCTGTCAACGAAAATCGTGCGGTCCTCATCGAACCATGACGCAGGAACACCGGATAAGAGACGCAGCGTATTGTCAGTTTCAAGCACGAACATTGCCTTTACCGCAAGCAACAGCTCAGCGGCGGCCCAGCCATGGTGTCCATCTCCCATCGATCCGCCTTTTGTGATGGGATGGATGGCTTCAGGAAACGTGCCTGTCGGCGTTGCATGTGCAATGGCTGCAGTCAGGATTTGAAAAAAGCGATCCCGGTCGCCCAGCAGGAGGTAGGCATGTGCAGTTTGCAGCGACAGGTAAATGTTCAATCCGGAATGGATGAACTGCTGCATGAAGAGATCGTCGCGGAAGAACGATGCATCGATCGTCCGGACAGTTGCACTGAGCCGCTCAGCGCCCAGATCCATCAGTTGCAGGGGATAGACTGCCGAGAGCGAACCGATCATGCCATGATCGGTTCCGCGTCCGGGCGCAGCGGGAATGGGGATGTGCGATTCGGCAGGAAACGTTGCGATGAGATCGGCAGCGAATGTATTGTAAATGCGTAGAGCTTCATCACACTCTGTGCTGCGATCAAGCAACCGGCAGAGTCGGATGTATGAGCGGATGCCTGCCAGGCACCAGAAATTGTCCCAATAGTACTGGTCCGCCAATCCGAGATGCTCTGCGCTGATGCCGGAGGGGAGCAATCCTTTTCGTTCTCTGGCCGACGCATTCCGGCTGCGCGTCCGGTCGATCCATCGGATCGCCAATCGCAGCGCATTCAGGCGTGACTCGAACGCGTGATGAGTTCCCGTCAGCCTCGCATGCTCATACAGCATCCACAAGACCTGTCCGTTCGAATCCCATTCCCCTTGCTGCGACCTGAAATAGCCATCGCGCGTCTGATGATCGAAGCAGCGGTCGATGATCGGCCGCGTGAATTCATGATGTCCGTATGCATCGAGCGCATTGACCATGTATGCCGCATCGCGGATCCAGAAATGATGGTACGAAGCGGGACCGGGCGTAATCGAATCTCCGTCCGTGAGCAACAGGAGAGA
>DATGXR010000048.1:0-1752 GCA_035298825.1 Bacteroidota bacterium | reverse complement strand
GTACGGCCTCGTCCAGACGATTCGAGTCTTTCATCCCTCCGACAATCCGGAGTTCCGTATCCGGATGCGCCGCATGAATCACGGGAAACACATCCTCGACGATGCGCCTCGCGACCTCGCCCTTCGGACCGGAAAGACGACCCACAAGCGACAGGATCTTTTTCCCGCTTCCGGCAGCGGGCGCCGACTGATCGGGATGCCACAAGTGCAGATCGATTCCGTTGCGGATCACGGAGATTGAATCGGCGTTGCATCCGAGATCCGTGCAAAGATGGTCCTTGAGCGATTCACAGACCGCGATCAGTTTGTCTCCGTATATCTTCGAATGCCGTGATGAAAAATGCACATGCTGCTTGCCGTGTATTGTTGAAACGAGGGGGACAATACTGTATCGCGTGGCAAAGAACGACACCCAGCTTGCCGCCCGCGAATGGGCATGCACCACGTCGATCGACCGTTCGTTGATCAGTATGCGCAACGAGGCAATATTCCTCAGACGCTGCAACAAGTCCCGCTTTCCGATCGGCACACTGAGCACCTCAGCTTTCGTCGCAGTGTGAAACGTGTCTGAAACGATCGTGACACGGTGCCCCGCCGCCACCTGACGGTCGGCAATCGTGGCTGCCAGCGTTTCGGCGCCTGTGACTTCGAATTGTGAGAGGACGTGGAGGATGTTCATGCCAAAGCGGTCTGTATGCCTGTCAAAATTACTGAATTCATCATTAAAGGTACCAACAATCGCATCGAATTGCAATAAAATTGCCGGTTGCGTTGTTGCTTCTCCATTTCACTTTCGTTACATTTTTTCAGGCGGATTCTGAAATTTCACACAGCAGATCGAATGATGATCACAGATTTACAAGAACCGGCGGCCTTTCCCGTCATAGAAGACGAACTCTGGACCTCGAAACAGCGGCAGGCTTCCGCAATTCATGAAATTTCGTATCGGGCCTGCTTCAAACCGCAATTGCCCCGGTATTTCATCGAACGATTCTCCGAACCCGGCGATACGGTCTACGATCCGTTCACCGGCCGGGGCACAACGATCATCGAGGCGGCATTGATGGGCCGTCGCGTCGTGAGCAACGATGTGAATCCGCTCTCGCGCATCCTGACAGAGCCGCGCCTGCTTCTTCCCACGCTTGCCGAGATCGAGGCGCGTCTGGCGCTGCTTCATCTCGAAGACTCGGAGACCGGCGCGCACAACATTTCGATGTTCTATCATCCAAAAACCGAGGCGGAGCTTGTGGCGCTGCGGACGTATCTTTCCACCCGGCGCGCCGAAGGCTGCGAAGATACGGCCGACAAATGGATACGCATGATCGCGACAAACAGGCTTACGGGACACTCTCCGGGATTCTTCTCCGTCTATACGCTTCCGCCGAATCAGGCCACGAGCCGTGAACGGCAGCTGCTGATCAATGCGAAACGAAATCAGTCGCCCGATTACCGGGACATCAAAAAGCTGATCCTGAAGAAAACGCGCATCCTTCTCCACGATCTCGATGCCGGGCAATGCGCCTTGGTCCGATCGATCGGGCAGACAGCGCTCTTCCTTGAAGGCGACGCACGCGACACTTCCCGGATTCCGGCCGAATCGGTCCAATTGACTGTCACCTCTCCCCCGTTCCTCGATATCGTCCAGTATTCGGCCGATAACTGGCTGCGCTGCTGGTTCAATTGCATCGACGACAAGGCCGTCGGCCGCACAATCACGATGTCGCGCACGGTCGACGAATGGTCCGCCGTCAT
>DATGXR010000047.1:0-3291 GCA_035298825.1 Bacteroidota bacterium | reverse complement strand
GTCGACTCGATGACGCTCGGGAAACGGGAGGTGGAAGAAGGCAAACACCTTGCGGCAAAAGCCGGCGAATCGCTCAAGGAGATTATCGCGGGCGCCACGAAAGTCGTTGACACGATCACACAAGTTGCCGCGGCAAGCGAGGAACAGTCAAGCGCCTCGGAGCAGATCAGCAAGAATATCGAAGCCATCTCCTCGGTCACACAGGAGACGGCTGCAGGGACGCAGCAGATTGCCCGTGCTGCAGAGGATTTGAACCGGTTGACGACAACGCTTCAGGATCTGCTCGGGAAGTTTTCGCTTAGCAAGGAAAATACGTCGAATCGGCTCCTCGATGAACATCGCAGTGTCGCATTGCGAGGGAAGAATAAACAGCTGCCGCGATAATTGAATTCTGTTTCACGCTTGTTGTATAAAGAAAAAGATCTCATTGGCCTCGTTATCGAGCGCAGGCCGATGAGATCTTTTTTTATGGTTCACTGGTATTGGATGTAGATGGGTTGCGGCTTGAGTGCGATCAGCTCAGGCGGCATGATCATGCGATGAGGCGGTTTCTTCAGATCGTTTTTGTAAAATAATTTGAATCCGGTGAATTGCACGGGCTGCCGATAAATATAATCCTTATACGTGCTGTGTTTCAGCACGGGTTCGCCCCAACCGTCCATGTTCATCACGATCTGGACTTCGGGATGCACGGCGATGTTCTTGTAGTTGGTTACCATGCCTTGTGTGAAGCGATGCACGATCAGGATCTTCGGGCTCAGATGATTTTCCTTCACCAATTTAACGAGATAGTCGGAGCAAAAATTAATGTCGGCCGCATCGAGCGTCCCGATTTTCCTGCCGGGGATCTTGCCTTCCTGCATTGAAAATTCCGGATCGATCGCCAGATGCACCTGAGGCATTTTCAGATATTTTTCAAGTAATGGTACTTCAGTCTGCAGATTGCTCTGTGCCACCTGCACATCCAGGAACACGATCGCATTTCCCATTTTGGCAATTGCCAGTGCGGAGTCGATCTGAGCCGAGGGCATACGCATGCAATATTTCCCGCTTTTCATCGGCGAGCCCTGCGCCACAACGGCGATGTAATGAATGGCGGGTTGCACCGGCGTGGATGCATCGGCTTTTTCCCACGCTTTGACTTCGGTATTCAACCGTTTCCACAACTCGTCCGGCGGATATTCACCCAGTATTCCCATCCGTTTTGAATAGAGATTTCCATAATACGCGACGATTCTCTTGAACGGCAAGATTGCTCCTTGTAACGGATACGATCTGATTTTGGTCGGCCATAAGCCCGTCGTGTCGCCGTTTGCAAGGGCATGGAGTTTCTTTTGATATGCAAGTGTATCGATCGGCAGGTTTTTAATTTCCTCATTGCGAACCGTCGCTACTTTTCCCGCATCCTTATTCGTCGCCGATTCGGAGCGATACCCGCATCCGCTTACGGGAAGGAGAGAAGCCGCGCTTAAAAGAACAACACATCCACAGCGTATGAAAGCATGTGCATGAGACAGAGTCAATTTTGTATTGATACGGTTTTTCATTTTTTTGATATGGTCAGAGTATGTGCGTAAATGTTCTTCTCAAATGTTTGGTGCATCGATCGAAGCAATCCCTGTGCCGACCATTCCGGCACAATGATTCTCCGTATTGTCTGCAGCGGAAGCGTTGAATCCCGTTTTGTTGAAAGGATAAACGAAAGCTTGAAATATTTGCTGAGTTCGGCAGCGGCCTCGTGGTTGCAGACGCCGTTCGGATACGCCCAGTAATCAACTGTCTTGCCCACGATCGATTCAAGCTTGCTCTTCGGCGCCACTACCTGTTTCTGCCAATCCGCCGCGTCTTTGTATTTGGTCGCCATCGTATGGTCCCAGCTATGCAGTCCTATCGTATGTCCGGCCTGCGCGAGCCGTGCGATTTGGTCGGTTGTCATGTAATTCGTTTTGTTATATGTGATCGTCATGATGAAGAACACGCCCCTGAATCCGAATTTCTCGAGTAGGGGAGCGGCAATCACTGAATGTTCAACGCGAGAGTCGTCGAATGTGATCATGACCGGCTTTGAAGGCAGCGGTTTGTCATACACAAGATAGTCGTATAACTGAGCGGGAGAGATGGAATGATATCCGCTGTCCGCAAGAATTTTCAGATGCGAGGTGAATGTGGCGGGAGTGACTGCAAACTCGCCTTTTTTATCATCAGCGATCCGATGATAGCAAAGAACCGGAACTTCAGGCTTCGCGTAAATTGCGGCAGGGACATTTGCAACCGCATTGATGACGGCGCCGTTCGTTGCCGACGTCGTGTTGGTTGCAGCATACGCGTTTCCAGATTGCTGATTCGTCTGTTTACAACTCATCATTGCCAATCCGACTACGATCATGCAGAGATGGAACACTACTCTTTTCATTGTGACACTTTATTTTAATGATTGCTTTTCACTGATCAGACAACGGTAAATCTGATCTCAGGTATTATTTCATCGATTGATAAATGATCTCTTGTATCTTCGTGCGTATGCCCATTCTTGCCAATTTATTCACGCCGTCAGCCGGGTACGTGCGATTGCTTAAGAAGACATACACGAATTTATTCACCGGATCGACCCAGCAGCACGTCCCCGTATATCCTGTATGGCCGTACACTTCGGCGGGTGCGTCGTCACAACAGGGATTCGATTTCGGATTGTCGGGAACCGGCTTGTCAAATCCCAGTCCGCGTCGTCCGCTGGCTGACGTCGTCGTTGTGAACAGCCTGCACGTTTCCTCGCTCAGATATCGATGTCCATCCATCTCGCCGCCATTGAGCAGCATTTGATACACTGTTGCAACATCCCGTGCGGAGGCAAACAAGCCCGCATTTCCAGCGACTCCGCCAAGGAAAGCGGCAGCCGGATCGTGCACATACCCTTGCACGATTCCGTCGCGCAATAAAACTGATTTCAACGTCGGCGCAATTTCGTCCTTCGCATGTGTTCGCAACGGCAGATATCCGATGTCGTGCATATTCAGCGGGCGATAAAATTCCTTGTCAAGAAATGTATCCATGGGCATACCGCTGATCGTTTCCACAATTTCCTTTAACACGATAAAGTTGATGCAGCTGTAATTATATGTTTTGCCGTACAGATGCGCATCGGCAATCATCTTCATGGCTGCATCATGGAACCGGTTGTTGAGAAATACGCTGTCTGCAACCTGCAACATGAAATCGGCAGATGGCACTTTTGACATCCAGCTCTCTTTATATTGAAACGTAGAACGAACAAATTTAATTTTCCTCTTCCGC
>DATGXR010000046.1:0-2503 GCA_035298825.1 Bacteroidota bacterium | reverse complement strand
AATGACAGCACCTGGGAGACTGTGCAGATCCCGCACGATTGGGCGGTGCGCCTGCCGTTTGTCAAATCGCCGAATTCCGATGTCATGTCGCATGGATACAAACCCGTGGGCGGACTCTTTCCCGAAAGAAGCATCGGATGGTACAGGAAAAAATTTTCGATTGCGCGTTCGGATTCCGGGAAGCGATTCCTGATCGAGTTCGACGGCGTGTATCGCAACTCGATGATCTGGCTCAACGGACAGTTTGTCGGCAATAATCAAAGCGGATATATCGGGAAAAAGTTCGATGTCACAGACATTGTGAATTTCGACAATCCGAACGTCCTGGTGGTCCGTGTAGATGCGACGCAATACGAGGGATGGTTTTATGAGGGCGCTGGCATCTATCGCCATGTGTGGCTGAACAGGTACGAGAATCTGCACATCAAACGCGGCGAAGTGTTCGTTCATACCGATGGCGGAGCCGCATCGGGCATTGTGACGATTGAAACGCCCATTGAGAATCAATCGTCTGCTTCCGCACGCGGCGCCGTGCGCACGCTGATTGCCGACAATCAGGGAAGGATTGTCGCCCGGTCGCGCGATGAAGCCGTCTCAGCGGCGGTGAACAAGACGTCGGTCGCCATACAACATGTGACTGTGAAGAATCCGCATCTCTGGTCGCTCGAGCAGCCGTATCTCTATCGCGCAATGAGCATTCTGCTTCAGGATGGAAAACCGATCGACACTGTCATCACGCGCTTCGGGATTCGCTTCGTGAAGTTCGATGCTGCCGCCGGCGTGCTGCTCAACGGAAAGCCCGTCAAGATCCAGGGCGTGTGCTGCCATCAGGATCATGCCGGTGTGGGAAGCGCGCTGCCTGATTATCTTCAGTATTACAGAATCGCCCTGCTCAAAGAAATGGGAGTCAACGCCTATCGCACGAGTCACAATCCGCCAACGCCTGAATTGCTTGACGCATGCGACAGCCTCGGCATGCTCGTGCTCGATGAGACGCGGCTTCTCAACAGCGGCGATGAATATCTTAGTCAGTTTGAACGGCTCATCCTGCGCGACAGGAATCATCCTTCCGTGCTGTTGTGGTCGATCGGCAATGAAGAAGGACGCATCCACACGACAAGCATGGGCAAGCGCGTTGCCCTATCGATGATTGCCAAACAGCAGGAACTCGATCCGTCGCGCACGAGCACATACGCAGCCAATGTGGCCAATGTCTTTCGAGGCGTCAATGAAGTGATTCCGGTGCGCGGATTCAATTATCATAACGAAGGAATCCTTCCGTATCACGCCGCTCATCCGACCCAGCCGCTGTTGAGTACCGAAATGGGAAGCACCGTGACCACACGCGGCGTGTATGAGAAGGATACCGTGCGCTGCTATGTGCCGGATCAGGATATCACATTTCCGCCGTGGGCAAGCCGCGCCGAAGACTGGTGGCCGATGACACAAGAGCACGCATGGATGCTCGGCGGATTCGTGTGGACCGGATTCGATTACAGAGGCGAGCCGACGCCGTACGAATGGCCGAACATCAATTCGCATTTCGGCATCATGGATATGTGCGGCTTTCCGAAGAACATCTATTATTATTATCAATCGTGGTGGCGCACGGACGACGTGCTCCATATTTCCCCGCACTGGAACTGGAGGGGTTCCGAAGGGAAACCAATCACGGTGTGGGTCAATTCGAATGCGGACAGCGTGGAGCTCTTTGTAAACGGAGCCTCACTCGGCATGAAGCAGATGAAACAGAACAGTCATCTCACATGGAATGTCTCGTACGCGCCCGGAGCGATCGAGGCCGTCGGATACAGGCATGGAAAAAAAATCACATCCCGGAGGGAAACGACAGGCGAGCCGGTTGAAGTCGTGCTGACTCCCTCGAAGTCCGTGCTTGCATCCGATGGAGTGGACGCGGCCGTGGTCAATGTAAGCGTCATCGATGCACGCGGACGTGAAGTGCCAGATGCGCAGATGCCCGTGCAGTTTTCTCTCACCGGAAGCGCGCGCTTTATCGGTGTGGGAAACGGTGACCCGAGCAGTCATGAACCGGATCAGTGCGGCGAAGGACAATGGCAGCGATCGCTCTTTAACGGAAAATGCCAGGTGATCATTCAATCGCTCAAGGGGAACGATCCTGTCAAGATAGAAGCCCGCGCTGCTGGAGTGAAGCCGGCATCGGCGATCATCCGGGTGAAATAAAAAAAGCGGGACTGCGCGAGGAGTCGGCGGATTGTGACTCGTGCGATAGGCATTGAAAAACAGTTCCATTGATTGTGAAAGAGCCGCTTGAATCCGTCATAGGGTCCAAGCGGCAGACACACTTGTGCTGAAAATAGTAATACCAGTCGAGAATCATTGGTATTACTCAGATGCGCAATAATAGCCACAAATCCTTCCAGATTTCGATTCCCTCGACATTCCTACAAAAAAATCCCTGCATTTTCTGCCTCAATCCGGCACGATTGTTGTCTTTTACTTCAAAAATCACCAGAGGTTTTTT
>DATGXR010000045.1:0-8052 GCA_035298825.1 Bacteroidota bacterium | reverse complement strand
AAATCGCACATGATCCTGCACGGCGAATTCGCACGCCGCCGGGCGCTGAAGATGAAGACGCGCATCGAAGAAATCGTACGCGACAAGCTCTTCGTGCATTTTTGGAATACCGATCGCTCGACGATGCTCAATAGCGAACTCGGCCCGGTCATGGCATTCGAACGGACGCCATATCAGGTGGCCGATGCGCTGTTGAAAAGTTTCACTCGTTAACGAAAGGCATGCCCATGACGCAACAGGGCACAGCGCACATCGATTCACTCTGCAGCGGCATTCGCCGCATGTGGATCATGTGCGCCGCCGCGTTGACTGCGTTATACATTGGCATGCAGACACCGCAACTTCATGCGCAGCCGCTACCAAGGCCGGACGTTCAGGAAAATGGTGCGTCGCACAAGGAACGATCGCAGCCGTGCGATTCATCCGCGATAACGTACGACGTCGATGATGCGTCCCCAATCGATCTTTCATTTCTCCTGCCGCCGTTGATCGCCGATCAGATCCAGCTGAAACGCTACATCCGCGATCCCCGTTTTCGCGCGCTCCGCGCGCTCTGCTCGGATACGACCGCTGCCGATGCGATCTTTCTCCGCGCGCTCGAAATCGCGGACGGCGACATCCGTCATGCGCTGCTCGTGGCGATGTTCGGAACGATGGATCATTATCGTCTCGGCCTACGCATTCCGCTGCTCGGTGTCCTGAACATTCCACTCACGACAGAATCCGATTCCACATTCCGTGTCCGCCATCGCAATCTGCCCGGCCGTATTCTGCCCGACAGCGCCGGACTGCGAGGCGGCGACAAGGACAAGCTGCAGCATTTTTTCGGTTCGGCATTCCTCACCTACTTCACGAACTCAAGATCGTTTGCGAACCTGATCGGAAATTTTATTGAAACAGGAGAGGAATCATTCGTGGTGGGAGGGGCGAACGATGACCGCGACAAGTATGCGAATCATCTTGGACAGGAGTTCGGACTGAGGCTGCTCGACGGCGAGGATGTTGTGCCGTCGGATGTGCTGTGGCGAAGGTGAAATCCCCGCCGCAAGCGACGGGGATTTTTTCCCTCTCATCGGAATTAGAATTTGCCACCCATCAGGTTCACGAGACTTCGCATCGACTCGAACGAGATCGTCGGCACGATCGCGCCGTTTGCATACTTCGCAAGCGGAGCAGGAATGCCCGGTACTTTCGAGACGTCGGCATACGACACATTCATGCCGAACGACGCATTCATCACGCGAATGAATTCGTTGGCGACGATTGCCGCGCCCTTCGATGACGGATGCACGCCGTCGAGACTGAACAATCCGCCCGACACATACTCCGTCGTGAATTTTTCGCCGGCAAACGTGATGCCGTTGGCCTTGATGCCGTTGAAAAATTCATTCATATCGACGACGGCAGCCGACTTCGAGGCCGCAACCGATTTGATTGTCGCATTGAATGATGCGAGCGCATTGCCTGCCGTGGCCTGTTCTGACGCGTCAAGCACGAGCGCATCGGGCCAGGGATTGCGCGGATCGAATCCGAACGCCTTCGTCGTGTCGATGCCCGGAGGGAGAGCAGGATATATTTTTTTATTGTTGGCATACCATGCGCCTGTCGGCATGCCGAGCTTTGTCGCGTACGGGCTGCCGGTGAGCGTGATCATCACGTCGCCCGCCGCGTTAAGACTCGTGAGGCCGGTGCCCATTCCCGTCTCGCCGTGTTTCTGATAATACATGCCAGTGATCGCGGGATTAAGCGCCTTGGCGCCGGCGATACCGGCTGCCATCTTCGGACCGATTGTCGTGAAGAAGGGAATTGCGCGCACATCGGGGATCGTCGCCACGAGAATTTTCGCATCCGGAAGAAGCGCACGAAGATTCGTGAGCGCCGTCGTGTAGAGCGCCGCGAACACTGCCGCGTCAGTCGGGGCTTTAGGCGAGACACCTCCGCTTGTGGCGAATCCAAGCACGTCGTTGTTGCCGAGCCAGAATGTCACAAGATCGGGCTTTGTGGCGGGAGCGGACGCGAGTACCGACACATGACCATAGACGCTCTTCGGAAAACCCGCCGCGCTTCGCAGCGTTGCATCGACAAGCGGATTCTTCGTGAAGTTCGTTTCATCCATGAAGCTTGCGATGACGAGACCCGGGATGCCGAGATTGTCGTACGGACGTGCGAGCGTCACGTTTGTCGGCGCGCCCATCGTGAGACCCTTGGGGCCGATCACGATCGGATTACCGAGACTGATGATCTCATACCGCGACGCTTTGCCTGTCGCGGGATCCGGCGTGCCGGGATCGGACCAGATTGGTTGTTCGAACTTCCCGATCTGTGCGCCGGATGCCGTAAGCTGCTGCGCGATCTGGTTCGGGAAGCTGTAGATCTGCGCCGATTCGTACCATCCGTTCGACTGGTATCCGGCCGTGAGGCTGTTGCCGATCGCGACATATTTGTTGACTTTGACTGAGCCGAGGCTCGGGGCGGGTCCGCTCGGCGCGGAATCCGTGCAGCCTCCGACTGCGGCAATCGTCAGCACTGCTGCCGCATACAACATGATTGATGTGTATTTCATGATCATCTCCAAAGTGATAGTAATAGCGCCGCATATGCATCCGGCCGCGGCCGGTCGTGCGGATCGCAGGTTCGCAATTAGAAATTATATCCGAGATTGACGCCGAGCAGATTCACGTACGAATTATATGTTCCGTCGAACTTCGTATCGGTCTGCTCCGCTTTGCGCTGAGCTCCCTTCAGGAACATATACGACAGATCGATATGAAGATTGTTCGTGAGCTGATAGCCGGCTCCGATGTTGAATCCCTGTCTGTCCGAATCCGGAAGCAGCGGTTCGAGATATTTCGTCGGCACGGGCGAATGATCGAAATAATATCCTGCCCGAAGGCGGAGATTGTTCATCGTGTATTCGCCGCCAAGGCGGAGGATGTACGTATCGTTGTACAATTTTGGCTGCGCGCTGCGGGCCGCCGGGTTCGCCGCGAAATCGATCGCGAGCGTGTCGTATGACGACCAACCGATGAATTGATAGTCAGCTTCGATTTCAAGATTCTTCATCGCCTTGTACGAGATACCGGCAAATCCCGTTGCCGGAAGTTTGAGCGATGCGGATGCGTCGCCAATAGGCAGGCCGAGCGGCGGGTAATTCGGCGCGAAGGCAGCGGTGCCTTTCGCATCGATCTTCACCTGGCTGCGGTACGAGGCGCCGACTGAAATATCGTCGGATACTTTGTACTTCACGCCGACGTTCCATCCGTATCCGTTCTTCGCCGTCAGGTCGAGCGTGACGACGGGTGATTCGGGCACGGCGACGCTCGTGATGCTCACGGCGCGTTTGATGAGCACGCTGCCGAATACATAATTGAATCCTGCGCCGACAGACAGGCGGTCCGTTACGCGGTAGGCGAGCGTGGGCGTCACATAGAATGTCTTCAGATCGACTTTCTGCGTGATGAAGCGGCCGACCCAGTTCGCGTCCCATTCGGTGCCGAGTCCGAACGGATTATTCACGCCGATGCCCGCATGGAGATCGTTCGTGATCTGGAACTTCGCGTACAGATTGATGGGAGTGAACACAGCGTTTTTCAATTTGGATACTGTCGAGATGCCGGGATCGTTGGCATCGCGGATCGGTCCGTAGAATGTGACGCTCGGCGCGATGAACGTCGTGCCGAGCAGCAGCGAATGTCCGGGCTGGAAGGCGAGTCCGGCGGGATTGAAGAAAATTGCCGATGCGTCATTTGCGCGCGCCGCGAAGGCATCTGCCTGCGCCATGGCGCGGGCGCCGGCCTCGTTCAGTTGAAATCCGCCTGCAAGAAGCGGTCCGGCAGATACAAGCAGGAGAAGAGCAAGACCTCCCCACATCGTACGTTTCTTATTCAAAGTAACCTCCGTAAATATAGTAAGATGAGATAAGTGGAAACCGTTACCGTAATTTTTCAAGCAATTCTTTTGCTTCGCGTTTGAGCGCGTCGTCATCTTCGTCTTCCTTCGGAAGCGTCGCGATCGCGGTCAGCTGTTGCTTGGCTTTCGCTTCATCGTCGTTTTCAATGTAGTTCTTCGCGGCATCGAGCCGGTACATGATGAAATTCGGACGCATCGAGATCGCCTTTTCGAACAGCGTCGTTGCCTCGTCGCGGTTGGCCCAGCCGAGCCCGAGCGGCCAGCGCACGATCTTCGACTTCTCGCACAACTTCGCGTGCGTGCGCGCAAGGATATAGTATGCGCTTGCGTTCTTCGCGTCGAGCGAGAGCGCCTTCTCGCAGTCGGCCTTGACCTGTTTCACGAGATCGACGGCCGCCCAGATTCCTTTAAATAGAGCGACGCGTCCGTTTGCGATCGCGCGGCGGAGATATCCCATCGATCCGTTCGGATTCGCCGCCACGGCCCGATCGGCATAGGCAAGCGCTTTCTGATAGTACTCAAGCTGGACATTCTTTTCCTGATCCGTCTTTCCCGGCAGATGCTCGCCCAGATCGACATACGTGCGGCTGAGGCGCCACAGGACCTCGTAGTCCTTGGGAGCGATCTTCTCGGCCTGTACGAATTTATCGAGCGCCTTCTGATTGTCGAACGCGACGGTGGAGAAATGGTCGCCTTCTTCGATCAGTTTCTCTTTTCCCTGTGATAAAAGTGTGGAAGGAAGGGACCACGCGAGCGCGGCCAGCAGCACCACTGCGATGTTCGGAAGTTTCATCGGAAGCATCCTATAGTGAATGTGGCAAATGAATTTTTCATTTTACGAAGAAAAAGTACGTGATGCAAACGATTCATCCGATTTATTTATCCGATTTCTGCCGGACACATGGACTGTCCGAATCCCGAGGCAGCGTGTGAGACGTTCGGCGACCGATTCCCGCCGAAGTGCTGTTCGTCCGTGTCGTTGAATAGTCATTTCCTGTGTCTGTACATATCAGCATCATCTCTTTCCCGCGTATCAGAATGAAGCCAACGGGCCCCGGAATAATCATCCGTTGGGTGTTGTCGTGACCCTTGATCCGAATCCAGACAATTCATATCTCGATGGGAAGCTGGGAAAGGATGCATCGGGTCACATCGTTTACGAGCCTCGTGACGCGCATAAAGGCGATGCGGCCCGCGCCATGATGTATATGATGCTTTGCTACAACGGTGAAGGCGGCTATGATTGGACGCTCGGACATTTGAACACGGTGACGCTTCCCGCATTAAGCGAAGGTCCTGAGCCTGAAGCGCTGTTGAAAGCATGGAGCGCAGCCGATCCGCCCTCGCTTGCATCGGAGCTGACGAACCATGTGACTGCATTCGCAGCCGGCACGACGACATCGATGACGGTTCCGCTCACGTGGACCGACGCCGCAGCCGGTACGGTGGCGCCCACGGGATATCTCATCATGGCAAACTTTTCGGCAGTGAAGAAAATGATGCTTCAAAAATAAATTGCAGTGTTTCACATGTGAGTGTCGCTTGAAAAAAAAGGGTCCCGATCGGGACCCTTTTTTTGCGCAGAGCGAGACTGGAAAAATTCTGGGTTGCAAGTCTCGCAGATATCACGCATATTAAAGAAGGGAAACGGAGCGATCCGTTGGTTGACCGTGAATGCTCCGCGCAGTTCGTTGCGCGACAGGGACACTGACGATTCACGCTGCATCAACTTGGGATGAAGGGGGGAGCGTATGAAACCATTCGCGATGGTTGTGCTTTTCTCGTTTGGTCTGGCGCTGCAGTGTGCACGCGCCGAAATGCATGGCAGCTATTACATCGGTATCCAAGGATCGAAACCCGGCGGCGGCAATCCCGACTTCAGCACGCTGAAAGCGGCATGCGATGTGTTGAACGCCAATTCCGGAAATATCACGAGCGACTGCACGTTCTACATCACAAGCGATCTGACTGAATCGTCGAACGTCGCCATTGGATCGGCGGCCGGAAGTGCAACGATCACGTTCAAACCCGCTCCAGGTCTCACACCGATCATCACATTTACCAAGCCATCAGACAATGCCGGCATCTCCGGCGCGTGGGTCATCGGCGCAACCGATCTCTCTATTTCGTCATCGGCTGTGACTGTGAACAATATTGTCATCGATGGTTCGAACACCGCTGGCGGCACGACGCGGGATCTGACGATCGCGACCGCCGCCGTCTGCAACGGGAATACGACGCCTCTCAGATTCTTCGGCGATGTGAACGCGTGTACGATCAAGCACTGCATCGTGAAGGCGGGACAATCCGCTTCGTATGCGGTGCTGCTGACGGTTCGCAACACTGGCGGAGTGAACTACGTCCCTGATGAAATTACGATCGAACATTGCGCCATCGGAAATACAGCGGGACCGTCGGGGCAGGCCATCGCGATCTCGAACAGCGGAACGCCGACCGCGTTTCCGAAAGGGATCGTGATCCGTGACAATCTGCTTGAAGCGTCATATCGCGGAATCTTCCTGAACTACGCGGGCACGACGCGCATCGACGGCAATGAGATCAGAATCAGCCAGTCGAATTCAACCTCCATGAATTACGGCATTCATGGAAGCATGATCGGATCGGCATCGGATTCGACGACGATCTGCAACAACCGGCTCACGATGCTCTCTGCATCGGAGTGCGCGTCGGGATCGGACGCCGGCATCACCGGTATCCACTGCGGATCGAAGGGCGTTTACACAGTCTTCAACAATATGATCACCGGATTTTCAGTCGACGGTTCGGCCTCGCCGGTGAAGGCGATCGGCATCCGTGCGACGACGGGCGCGAATGTGTATTTCAATTCGATTTACCTTGGCCCGCTTGAGCCCGGCGCGGCTGCATCGCTTCTGTACTGCGGTATCTACGTGTCGGGCGGCAAAAGTACGATGATGAATAACATCATCTGCTCGCACGAAGAATCGGATTCGGTGTTCGGCATCTGGTATGCAGGCGGGACGCTCACATCGGACTACAACGACTATTGTCTTTCGGGCGTCAAGGGATGCACCGGTTCGTTCAAGGGTGCGCCGAAGACGAGCCTGTCCGAATGGCAGGCGGCGGGACAGGGGGATGCGCACAGCACGTACGCGAATCCGGTCCGCTCGTTCGGTTCCTCGGGCAGCTGGCTGAGTCCCGCGGATCTTCACTGGAGACAGGTGCCGGCCGCGCAGTTTGCCGGAGTTGCAATAACGGGCATAGAGTTCGACATCGACGGAGATCCCCGCAATCCGATTCCGACCATGGGCGTCGACGAATCGGAAGTGCCGCTGCCGGTCGAGCTCGTCTCGTTCGACGCGGTGTATGCGGACGGACTGGCTGTCCTGGAGTGGACGACTGCCGGCGAATTGAACAATTATGGATTTGAAATCGAACGCGCGGAGCCGAAAGATTGTTTTTCAAACAAGGGATATTCCGCCTGGACGCAGGCGGGATTTGTCGAGGGACATGGCACGACAACGCTTCCGCATTTTTATGAATTCACGGAACGGTGTCCGTGCGCCGGTACGCTCTACAGGCTCAAGCAGCTCGACAGGGACGGCGGATTCAGGTATTCACAGGAAATAGCGGCTGCGGCCATTGTGGTTTCCGCCTCCTATGCCCTTGAGCAGAATTATCCTAATCCGTTCAATCCGGAAACCGAGGTGCAATACACGATCCCGGTGCAGCAGCGCGTCAGGCTTTCAGTCTTCGATGTGGGAGGGCGCGAAGTGACGACGCTCGTCGACAGCACGATGCCGCCTGGCACGTACACGGTCGTCTGGAATGCGCAACATGCGCCTGCCGGTATTTATTTCTATCGACTCATCGCCGGACCGTTTATGGGAGTGCGAAAATTAGTCTTGATTAAATAGTATCAAATGATACCAAGGGTAAAGCGGCAGAAGAAAAGATAACTCCAACACCATCAGGAGTCAAGCGGTATCAAGTCGAGATACTGCTTGACGACCCTGGGGGCGAGCCTGATGATGCGGGAGATGAGATCCACATCGTCAAATTTTGTTGCAAGCATTTTTACTGATTCATAATCATGGATATAGCGTTCGACTGCTTCTTTTGAGTGATTGGTTTTTGTGCAAATCACCGGCACGAGATATCCTT
>DATGXR010000044.1:0-14536 GCA_035298825.1 Bacteroidota bacterium | reverse complement strand
AGCGACACAACACTCGTGATCCTTGATGTCCGCACGGCCGAGGAATATTACAGCGAAACCGGACACCTGCCGAAGGCAATCCTTATTCCTGTCCAGGCTCTTGAAGAACGCATCGACGCGCTCGATCAGTACAAACATCGTCCGATCCTCGTCTATTGCCGTACAGGCCATCGCAGCACAACTGCGACAGAGATCCTTCAGCGTCATGGATTCACAGTGCGGAACATGGACGGAGGCATCACGCGGTGGAATGCAGAACAGCTTCCGGTGGTCAAAGAGAAACGATAAGAGAGGCGATGGATTCTGGTCCGTCACATTCAGGGTCGGGACTTCATTGCGATTCCGGCATTACCATCGAGAGATATCGCCCCAATGTGTCACGTACATCGGTATTCGTAATTTCGACAAGAGTGCCGTTGCTGTCGACAACATGATATCTCACCCATGTCCCTGTTGGAATCGTGGCTGGCCGATAATCTCCCTTCAACGGGACCTCTTCAGCCAGAATGCTTCTCACATAATTCGCCATCCTGCCGCAATCTTTGATCCCGAGCGAATACGTATAATTCGTATCGCGATAATTAATTCTTGTCACTGTGAATTCAAGAGCGGAATATCCGGGAACCGGAGCCACATAGTAATAGATATTTCCTCCGCCGTCTCTTGTCACGAACAACTGCGTAAAATTCGATCGCTGCGATGAAGGCTCAACGCCTTGGTCGCTGCACCCTATTCCAGTACAGGCGATCGCCACAATCAATCCGCAATATCCAATGAATTTCAACATGTCTGACGCTCCGGGTATTATCATTGGCAGATGAATATCGAAGATTCTATCTAATGGAAGGTACGCATGGAAGCGGGACAAAGTCAATCGATGAGATGAACGCCTTGCCCCGGCTGCCATCGATTGCTGAAAGGACGGCAGCCGGGATCCAGACGATCCATGCACCGGGCCCAAGATTGATCGCTTCAATCATCTCGGCAACGCGGCGACAACACATACTCCATCTTACCTGTACCGCGGATGCTTCGTGTCGGCCTGTCCTTCCACCCAGTACCCGTCCATGTCGTAATGCTGATAGAGTTCCTCTTCATAATCGCGCGTGATGAGTGTGTCCTCATCGTATTCGGGCGCGTTCTCCACTGTGGCCCGAGGCATGTTCACATAGACTTTCGATTCATCCCAGCTCACCTTATTGATCCATTGAGGCGAGATGAGCACTTTCTTGCCCGGCAGCCAGTTTTTCGTGTCGACGATCATATAGCGAATCGTCCATGTCGTATCGTCGATGACGAAATCCTCCACATGACCGATCTCGCCGTCTGACGCCTGAATGTCGTATCCCGTGATTTCGTCGGTGCTACGAAGGTTCGGATCCCATGATTCCTTCGACGGATGAGCGGGATCTTTCCATTGCGCCGGATCGCGAACGAGCATCGGACTCGAACCCCATGGATAGACGCCGGTCCAGTACATCGGCCAGCCGTAATATCCGTAATAAGATTCTTCATACTTGCGCGACAGCGGCTGCCCTTCCTCGAGCGAGGGACTCTCCTCGATCTGTTGCTTCGTCAGGTCAACACCGATCGTTTCTTCCTCTTCATTCACATCCACGAGCGCGTACGGAGAGAGCAGCACGCGCCTGCCGGTGAGCCAATTGCCCGTATCGGCAACCAGATATCGGATGGTCCAGTGTGTGTCGTCGAAATAAAAGTCCTGTACCTTTCCGATTTCTCCGTCGGTCGCAGCCAACTTATAGCCGCTTACTTTATCGATCGTATGCAGCATATGAACCTCGCTGTTTATTGGTTAAGGGTTTATTAGTTGTGGAGCAGCTGTCTATCAGGTGAATGTGATGACGTTCTTGATTCCGGTTTTCCTCTCCAACAACACTTTGTCGAAATCTTCCGGTCTGCATCGCACGGTGATGAGCGACGAGAGCGCCTCCGGCCAACGTTCGACGAAATCGGCAAGATCGGCAATAGCCGCCTTATATGCCGACTTGTCGGCGTTCACCGTGCCGAAGATCACCTGATTCTTCAGCACGATGTCCTTCATCAACGTGTCCGTATCGAGCTCGATCGGGGCGTTGATTCCCGGAATGCCTGTGAAGATGTAAATGCCATTTCTTCCCAGACACGGAAGCATCTTGAACGAAAACGCGGACACGCCCGTCGCTTCATACATCACGTCGATATTTCCGGTCGTCCGCACAAGGTCATCCGGACCGACTGTCGTCGACGGAACATATGCGGCGCCGATCGATTCGGCGAGTCGCGCATTCGCGCTCGACGCTGCTTCTCGCGAATACACATATGTCTTGAATCCGGCTCTCACAAGCAGGAACGCTCCAAGAAGTCCGATCGGCCCGGCTCCGAGCACAACGGCATGGTAGCCCTTCAGAGGCGTGTGTTCCTTTTCCGCCGACGCAATCCACGGCAGACGATCCTGCATCTGCCACACCTGCGCGATCGCCTTCTCGGCTACCGATAAAGGCTCGGTGAGCACTCCCAGATGGCGCAGCGAGCCCGGCACAGGAACAAGGTAGCGCTCCTCGATCACAATGAAGTCGCTCATAAATCCATGCCGCTTCTTGATGCCGCATTCTGTGAACTCGCCCGTGAGGCAGAAATCGGGCCGCCCCGCCCGACATGGCACACACTCGGGTCTGTCGCATGGCCGCCGGACGATCGGCACCGCAAGATCGCCAGCCTTGAACGTCTTCACATCCGATCCCGTTTCAATCACTTCGGCGAGACACTCATGCCCGATGACGAGCGAGTCCGATCCCGCCGGCGCGGCTCCGTATTTAAATTCGGCGATCTCCCTGTCCGTGCCGCAGACGCCGACATCGATCACGCGCAGTTTCACGGTAGTGTTGTTGTCCAGTGTGGGATCGCGGCGTGTAAGGAGTTCAATTTTTTTTGCGGACGGAAAAACTGAAATTGTTCTCATGAGACGCGCTCCGGAAGATG
Organism: Bacteroidota bacterium; assembly: GCA_035298825.1. Lineage (GTDB taxonomy): Bacteria > Bacteroidota > Ignavibacteria > UBA10030 > UBA8401 > CAISDA01. The sequence continues at coordinate 11,557 of DATGXR010000044.1, read as the reverse complement.
ATCGCCATCGCGAAGGAATCGGGAGATTTCTCAATACTCAGAAGAGTACAAATGATTCACATTAATGGAAATCGCCCTTAAGGATGAAAAAGGATTTAGACCGTTTTCGGAATGATTACCTGGAGAGGCCGACGATCTTGCGTGTATAGGGATGGCGGGGATGAGCAAGGACGGTTGCGGTCGTCTCATGTTCGACGATGCAGCCGTCGACGAGAACAGCGATGTGTGAACACAGCCGGGCAACGGCATCGATGTCGTGCGAGATAAACAAGACGGCTGTCTGCTGTGTGAGGCAGAGATTGGCGATGAGCTCCAGGATCTGCTCCTGCGTCGATGTGTCGAGCGCGGAGGTCGGTTCATCGAGCAGCAGCACGGCAGGATCGACGGCCAGCGAGCGGGCAAGGGCCGCGCGCTGACGCTCTCCCCCGCTGAGCGATGCCGGATATCTGTCGAGCACGTCCGCGCGGAGTCCGACCCGATCGAGCATCGTCTGAAGGATCGCGGAGGCGGTGCGCGCATCCGATATCGGATTGTGGGCAGCGCGCGCGCGAACGGCTTCCATCAGGGATGCGCGTATCGTCAGCACGGGATTGAGTGATGCGGCATGATCCTGGTACAGCATCTGGATGCTGCCGTTGAGACGCTTGCGTTTTTCTTTTGAAGGATAAATGTTCGTCCCGAGGAGTGAGATACTTCCCGATGCGGGTTGGGCGAGACCGGCGATGCAGCGCGCGATTGTCGATTTGCCGCTGCCGCTGTCGCCGAGCAGTCCAAGGCATTCTCCGCGTCCGACTGCGAACGACACACCGTTGATCACGGTCTGCCGCGTTCCGCCCGCGAACACACCTGCGCCTCCTGTAAATGCGCACACGAGATCCTGTACTTCAAGCGCCGGCGGTTGTTTCGTCATACAATCGTTGAAAGAAGTTGAAAAATTATCGGAATCATGCACATGCATTCAGCGATCCGGATGAGAGTACCGCAAGCCTTGATGCATAACGGCGCGCAAGCGGCAGATCGTGCGTGATGAAGATGATCGACATCCCGGACTCCGCACAGAGTGCACGGAGATGTTCCATCATCATATGCTTCAGCGAGTAATCGATCGCGCTCGTCGGCTCATCTGCAATGAGGAGCGCCGGTTGCGGCGCCAATGCCAATGCAAGAACGATTCTCTGCAATGTGCCGATGCTCAACTCATGCGGATACGATCGAAGCAGCGATGCATGCGTTGTGAGACCAAACAATCCGAGCAGCGCATGAAAACGCTCAATGTTCTCTCCGGTTTGATCGAACACAAGCCGCATCTGCGTACCAATGCGCGCAATGGGATTGAGCGACTGTCCGGGCTCCTGAAATACATAACGGATCTCCGAACGCAACAATGCACGCAATCCATCGCGGTCTTCGGCCAGCACATCTCGCCCGCAGAAATCCACGCGGCCTTCGGTCTCGTACTCCGCCGCCGGCAGCAGTTTCATGATGGCGTGCGCGAGCGTTGTTTTGCCGCTGCCGCTTTCGCCCGCCACTGCGAGAATCTCGTTTCGTCGCGCAGACAAAGAAACGCCGGAAAGAATCTGCCGTCCCGTTTCGTGCGCCCGCACACTGAGTCGATCGACCTGTAGGATATCATTGCACGGCATGCCAGACGGAGTCGGCTGCATTAATTGTACCACACTGTGCGTTTCGCTCGCCATTTTATTGATTTCATTTTTTGAACTAAGTATATTAAATCCGTCGACAAATCTCAACTACATTATATTCATACGCGCTCATCTCGTTGTCTCTGCTGATTGAGGCTGCTCCAGTACGGAAGAAAATTTTCAATGAGTAGAAATATCCTGTTCATTAGTACGCTCGTTCTGCTGATCCTGTGCGGATGTTCACAGAAGAAAAATTCTTCACAACAAACGATCATTGTCGCATTGAGCGGCGACATTGACACGTTCAATCCGTTGTATACGACCGATGCAACAACACAGGAGATCGTGGAGCTCCTCTACCCGTCTCTTGTACGTCCCTCGATCGATACCGCATCCGGCGCCCTCGTGTTCACCCCCTCGCTTGCCCGATCGTTCGTATATCAGAACGGAGAGAAGGACGTACTCTTCCATCTCCGATCCGATGCACGGTGGTCCGACAGCGCAGCCGTTACCGCGCGCGATGTAAAATTTTCATTCCTTCGATACGGCGATCCGGCAGTCGGCAGCATCCATCAGGAACAGACCGCGGGCATGCTCGTTGCCGCCAACGGCGCCCCCGATATCGATCGCAGCATCGTTGTGATCAATGATTCGACCGTGCTGTTCAAGTTCAGGGAAGCGTCACCGTCGCGCATGTTCGACATTGCCCTTCCGATCATGCCCGCTCATATTTACGAACAGATCCCGGCATCCGAGCTGCGCACGCATCCTGCCAACAAGACTCCCATTGGTGCCGGCCCGTTCATTCTCGCATCATGGAAACCGATGCAGGAAATCGTTCTTCATCCGAATCCGTTGTGCGTCCTTCCCGCTCCGGCGAAGATCGGTTCGCTCGTGTTCCGCATCATTCCCGATCTGCAAACACAACTCATACAACTCCGGAACAAGGAGGTCGATATGGTGATGGATCTTGAAGCGTCCGATGCAGCGGCGCTTCAGAACGAATCATCGGTGCGTATTCTCTCGATCGAAGGACGACGCTATCACTTCATCGGCTGGAACAATATCGATCAACAAGCCTATGCACGGTCCAAAGGAAAAGTGATCGCGCCCCATCCCCTGTTTGGAAGCGCAAGAACACGCCAGGCGCTGACACTCGCCGTCAACCGGCCGGCGCTGCTCTCGGCATTATTATCGAACCACGGTACTATCGCCAACGGTCCCATTGCCCCATTTTTCAAAAATGCGTTCGACCGGTCGATCGCGCCCTATCCCTTCGATCCGAAAAAGGCGACAGAACTGCTGGCTCAGGATGGCTGGAAGGATACGGACGGCGACGGCATTCTCGACAAGGATGGGAAAAAATTTTCTTTCGAACTTTATACGCCCACGGGATCAAAATTCTGGGCCGAGCTTGCGACAATCGTGCAGAAACAGCTGCGCGATGTCAAGATCGAGATGAAGCTCGCAAAGGCCGAGCGCTCGGTCTACTGGCAGAGTCTGCTCGAGAAAAAATTCGACGCTTGGATTGCCGGCTTCGAAGTGCCGATGGAATTGCGCATGGAAGGATTCTGGGGTTCCGACCTCAAGAAGAGTCCGTTCAATATTTTTTCGTACCGGAACGCGCGTGTCGACTCGATTGTCAATACGGCGTATCTGATGACGAACCAATCGGACGCCACACGGTCGTGGAAGGAATTCCAACAAATTCTGCATGCCGAACAGCCGTGCACATTCCTCTTCTGGGAAGACCGGCTGATCGCCGTCAATCAGCGGATCAGGAACACGGACATCAATCGTCTGCACACGCTCTACAGCGCGTCTCAGTGGACGGTCTCAGAGAATTGACGATGTACGACACAGTTTTTCATTGAATTGCCGCAACCGGTAACCGTCATTATGGCTCAATTTTTTCTGAAGCGATTGCTTGCGTTGCCGTTGCTGATCTTCGGAACGTCGACACTGATCTTTTTCATCATCCGGCTTCTGCCGGGAGATCCGGTACTGTTGTTCCTCTCACCGTCATTCCCTCCCGCACTCGCCGACCAGCTCCGCCATGCATTCGGTCTCGACAAGCCGCTGATCGTCCAATATCTTCTCTGGATCAAAGAAGTCTTTACGGGAAGCCTCGGATATTCGTTCACATTCCAGCGCGATGTCGTCTCCGTCATCGGAGACGCGCTTCCGTCGACAATCGCGCTTGCCTGCTGTACACTCGTCGTCGAAGTCGCGGCGGGCATCGCGCTTGCGCTCGCCTCTGTGCGTTTCCATCATTCAACCGCGGATCGGGTGCTGTCAGTTGCGGGACTCGTTACGTACACGATGCCCACGTTCTGGATCGCCTTCATCTTCGTGCAATTGTTTTCCGTGCGCTTCACCGTGTTTCCTTCATCGCACATGCATTCGGTTTCAGCCGATGAGTTGTCGACGGCCGGCTATGTGTTCGACTATGCCTGGCACATGATCCTTCCCGTCGCGACGCTCGCTGTTCCGGGCGCGGCGGGCATGGCGCGCTTTCTCCGTTCATCGATCATCACTGCATCGCAACAAAAATATGTCACAGTCGCCCGCTCGATGGGTGTCGACGAAAACAGGATCCTCTATTCGTACATTCTTCCCAACGCCCTTTCGTCCATGGTGACGCTCGGCGGACTCTCGCTCGGCTCGCTTCTGACCGGAGCGCTGCTTACTGAAACCATCTTCGCACTGCCGGGGATGGGCCGTCTGATCGTCACCGCAATCTTCTCGCGCGATTATCCTCTCGTTGTCGGCTGCGTGATCGCCGCCTCGTGTTTGTATATCAGCGTAAATTTTTGCACCGACATCATCCACTACCTGATCGATCCGCGGATCAAGAGGACGCATGAGTGATCCGCATCTCACGATTCCAATGCGCGGGCAGCAGAAGCGTGTTCGATGGACGCTCGTTGTGTTTCTCTGTGGCGCGTCGATGTATGCGCTTCTGACTGTTTTACGATTCGAGATCCTCGGCGCCAGTGTCATCTCGTGCACCGGCTCGGTGGCTCTGGCAATCGACCATCCTTCGCAGGCAGCCTCGCTCATCATGAGCGACCTGTTCGAATATTGGATCGCAGCTGCCGCTTGGTGTATGATGCCGGTGATTGCCGTGCACGCTTTCTTGCGCCGATTCCGATCTGCATCCGACGAACCTCGCGCGTCGGCACACAGTGAATCCGACATGTCTGCCCGCACACACTTCGGTATGAACTCAAGGCGGGCCGCCCGATGCATACTGATCGCATTTATCGGAACCGCCGTTTGCGCCCCGGTGCTTGCACCGCTGCCTCCGCTAGCACAAGGGGATCTTGACCATACGAGATTTCTTTCACCCGCCAGTCGCGGATTCTGCCGCACGGACGTGCCCGAATTCACGGACGCGGTCGGTCTCTCGCGTCTCGAAGTCGCCGTCCATGATGCAAATCGGTTCCTTATGCACAGATCCGTCATATTTTCTGCATCCGGATCGCTCGCCGATTCTCCGGGGCAGACGGACACGTCGGCCGGTCTATCCGGCATCACACGCAGTCACCGTGAACCGTCCACCGTCGTGTTCCTCTTCGGAACGGACGCGGTGGGACGCGACATCTTCAGCCGCGTCGTGTATGGCGCGCGCTATTCGATCGGGATCGGATTTGTCGTCGTCTTTTTTTCTGTGTGCTTCGGCGTTGTCATCGGCATGGCGGCAGGCTTTCGCGGTGGGGCACTCGATTCGATCGTGATGCGCACGGTTGACGTGCTGATGTCGATTCCCTCGCTCTTTCTTGTGCTGACACTGATGGCAGTCCTCGGACAGTCGGTTGCGGCGATGATCATCGTGCTTGCGACAACCGAGTGGATGAGCATCGCCCGCATTGTGCGGGGAGAAGTGATTCACTTGCGCGAACGCGAATTTATTTCAGCCTCCCGACTGCTCGGCACGTCGTGGATCGGCACTGTGCGCCTGCACGTGCTGCCGAATGTCCGCCCCGTGATCATCAGCGCGGCCGTGCTGCAACTCGGAAATATTTTTCTTGCGGAGGCGTCGCTGAGCTTTCTCGGTCTCGGCATACAGGCTCCGAATCCAAGCTGGGGAAACATGATCGCCGATTCGATGGCGCACATGAACGCGCCGCTGTCTGCGGGAATCTTTCCCGGCATCGCATTATCTGTACTGATCGTCGCCGTGCATATCATCGGCGGTTCGGATGAATAACAAGGATGCATCTATGGCTCATATCAATTCCCGATATCGAATTCTGCGCGCCCTTTCCGAAAATCCGGACGGCGGCGTGTTTCTCGCCGAAGACACGCTCTTCGGCAACTCACGCATTGCGCTCAAAACGATCCAATCGACAGATGTGGACGACCAGCGTCTTCATGCGCTGCGCGACGAGTTCTTTACGCTCAGCCGCTTCAAACACCCGAACATCGCACAGGTCTTCGATTTCGGCACGATCAATACGACGGATCTTCCCGGCTACGAGGGTAATTTTTTCTTCACACTCGAATACATCGAGGGGAGCAATCTTTTTCAATATACCGAGACTGCCGATACGGAGTGTCTTTCGGAATTGATCTTCCAGATCGCTCATGCGCTCGCGTATATCCACAGACACGGATTGATTCACTTCGATATCAAGCCGTTGAACATCATCGTGACGAACGCCGTGTGGGGCGACGAGCCGGTGCCGCTCGTGAAGATCATCGATTTCGGCTTCGCATCGTCGATGGTCGCAAACATCGACCAGCCCATACGCGGCACACTCGACTATATCGCGCCGGAGATCCTGCGCGGCGACACGGTTGACGAACGCATCGACCTCTACTCGCTCGGGGCAACGCTTTACGAAATTATCGCGCGTGTGACTCCGTTCAGCGATTACGACGCGACATCGGTCATCAAACACCATCTCTCGACGCGGGCCCCGCGAACCGAAGAACGACGACCCGAACTTCCCGCGCACATGCACGAGCTCGTGGCCCGGCTGCTCGAAAAGGATCCGGCCAAAAGGCCCCTCTCGGCACGTTCGATCGTCGACCAGCTGAAAGGAACATTCAAGCGCGACGCGCTCTTTCATTCAGTCCTCCTCACGATTCCCTTCCATCGGCTTGTGGGCCGCGAACAGGAATCGGCGCGGCTCATCCGTTTCCTTGCCGAGGGACTGGCTGACAAGCAGCCCGCGACGGGTGTTCCCGCGTGCTTTGTCACGGGCGAAACGGGAATCGGCAAGACATCGCTCCTGCACGAAGTGCGTCGCCGCGTTCAGGCCGGCGGGATGCTTGTCTTCGACACGCAATGCTATTCACGGAATGCCCAGGCTTATGAGCCGTTCATGAAAATTCTTCGCGACCAGCTCGCCCATGCGCGCTCGTTCGGACAGCCGGGCGAGGAGTTCATCGCGCGGCATCGTGAATTCCTGTCGGCCGTCGATGACGAAGCCCCGGGCCGACAAGCCGATCGCATCGTGGCGCATACGGAAGATCCGGAACAGCGCATGCATTTTGTTGACATGTGGGCGAACCTGCTTTTCGATTTCGCCTCGCGCTGGCCGTATGCGGTGCTGGTGGACAATATCGACAACGCCGACGAATCGACAATCGAGCTGTTTCAGTACGTGCTGCGAAGCGCGCACGAACATCGCGTCAGATTCATCGTCGCCGGCATTTCCGACGCGAAGCTCTCTTCGCTGCTGAATGCGCCGTCGGGACCCCATCCCGAGTCGATGAAGCTGCCTCAGCTCGATGAAGCGGCCGTGCATGAACTTCTGCGAGTATCGCTGGATGTGGACGACATTCCCTGCGGCCTCTCATCAGCAGTCGCGCAGCGGATTGGCGGCTCGCCGTATATTCTGCGCGAATTCCTGTCGCAGTATGCGGACGCACCGTCAACCGGCATTGCCGCCGTCATCGAACAGGACCTGATCGCCCCTACGGGCAATTTCGTCTTCACGATCTCGCGGCTGTATCGGCAAAAGCTCGCGCTGCGAAAGCCTGAAGAGTTGTTCATCATCCGATTGATGAGTTGCTTCGACGCGCCCGTCCCACTGAAGCTGCTCGAGAAGCTCGCTCCGTTTTCCCCATGGAGGCTGAAGAATTTTCTCGACCTGCTGATCAACCTTGGTTTCATGCGTCCGCTTGAAAACGGGCAACGGTATTATCTGTCGCAGTCGCAGTTTCAATCGTACATCTATGCCGAACTCGGTGAAGAAAAGTCGATGCTCCATGACATGATCGCCGAGACGATGGTGCGCGAAGGCGAAGCCTCATCGTCGAATGCCGAGGCTGTGGCGAATCATTTCAAGCATGCGTGTGACAACGCCAATGCCTATTCCTATTTTTTGGCGGCTGCCGAATACAAGCGCGCGCATTATGCGCTTCACGAATCGATCACGCTTCTGAACGAAGCCTGCGCGCTTGTCCCGTCGGAGTCAATCGACTTGTCCGTGTTCGAGCAGCTCGCCCAGGCGTACAGTCAGGCTGGCGATTATAAGACCGCCGTTTCGCTCTACGAGCAGCTTCGAATGGAAGCCGCCGATAATTCGAAACAGTACAGGTATGCAAAAGAGCTCGGGCTCATACACAACCGGGAAGGACGGCTTGACGAAGCGGTTGAATGCCTGTCCGAGGCGGCACAGCGTGCAGGCACGCCCGAAGAGACCATCGATGTGGAAGAGGAGCTGGCGATCATCGAGATGTCGCGCGGCCGCTATACCGAAGCCTACGAGCGCTGCATGCGCGTGCTCGAGGAAAATATGCGCGAGATCAATCCGGTTGCGATCACCGGCATTCTGAACAATCTCGGCATCATTCATTTTTATCAGAACCATTTCGAAGATTCAGCCGCCTGTTTCATACGCTCGATCGCCATCCTTCAACAAGCCGGAGAAAAATCGAAGCTGATCGGTCCCTATTTGAACATCGGGAACGTCCACAGTGCGCAGGGACAGTTCGCCGAGGCGGCGCAGCATTGGCGTCATGCGCTGCTGCTTGCGCAGGAAGTCGGCAATCTTCAACAGGAAGCGCGCGCGTACAATAACATCGGCATCGCCGCATTCAATCAGGGCGATCACGCAGGCGCTTCGGCGCATTATGAAAAAGCCTATGGAATTTTTTCGCGCCTCGGATTTCTTCCCGGCATGGCGCTCTGCCTCACGAATATCGGCGAGGTGAATCTGGCGAACGGCGATTACGAACAGGCGCTCGAATGTTGGGAACGCGACCTGCAGCTCTATGTCTCGCTGCAGGACGAGCATGGCATGACGGAAATCGATCTGCAGCTCGCAGGCATCAACCTTTTATTCGGCAACACCGATGAAGCGGGACGTCTCCTGGCGGATGCTGAAACTCTGCTTGGAACAAATGGCATCACCGCCCAGCATGCGCTCTATCATTATGTGAAAGGCTGCCTCGAATTTGCATGCGATACGTATCAAGCGGCAAAAGAACATCTCGAAAAGGCGTGCGCGCTTTTCGGCGAGGCTAAAGATCACAGAAGCCATTGTCTCGCATCGCTGAAACTTGCCGAAACCGAGGATGCGCTCCACAATTCTGAAACAGCCGCCGCGCTGCTGGTTGAGACAGCCGCGAAGAGCGCGACACACCGTTATCCGCTTATCCAGGGCGAGGCGCTCTTTTTGCTCGCGGACCTTTCGGCACGAAGTGACGCACCCGATGCAAAACCTCCAATTCTGCTGTACTTGGAGGCGTTCGAGATCATCCATACACAACTCGTCTCGGAGATTACCTGGCAAATCTGTCATAAGCTGGGAACCGAATACCTGACGCGCGGTCTCGCCGAAAAAGGGCGAACGTATCTTATGTTCGCCCAGGAGGCGCTCGAATATCTCGGGAAAAAAATCACATCCGAGACGCGCCGTCAGATGTATTTTTCCTCATGCAGCCGCGGCGCCGTGCTCCGGGAAATCAAACATTCGCTTGCCGCGATGTGTAACGAAATGTAACACAGGTCTCTTTTGTTTTAATATTATTTTAGTACATTAAAAAAGCCCGAATCACCCGGCATGGCGCTTGCGCGGGCTCGACAGTGACACGCACTAAACGATTATCTTTGTGAATTCGTCCGTCCCTATGCACACTCATCCGTTCGTTATCGGCGTTCATTCGTCTCCCGCGATGTACAGAGACATTGAACCGTTCTGCGCGGATATCGATGACTTGACCGTACGGTCGGTTACGATGAAGACCGTGCGCAGGAACGGGGATATCGATTTGTTCGTCTATGAAATGAACGGCAACATCGAGGAGATGAAGGAGAACATTATCGAGCTCCAGGAAACGAAGCCGTCGCTGCCGATCATCATCGTTACCCGCTCGTCGGAATACGAAACCGGCATCGAGCTTCTTCGCATGAAGATCACCGATTTCCTCGTGCTCCCCAACGACCAACGGCGCCTCTACACGCTCATTCAACGGACGTTTCAGGAATCGAGAACGCGCACAAGACAGCAGCAATTCCTCGAACACAAGACCACCATCTCAGGATTCGATCACATCATCGGCCGTTCCCCTCAACTGCTTGAAACGTTCCGTCTCACGCGTAAAGTCATCGAGAGCGACTACATGACGACGCTGATCCTCGGCGAAACGGGCACCGGCAAGGAACTTCTTGTCAAGGCGATTCATTACAACAGCGCAAACAAGGAGCATCCGTTCGTCGAGATCAACTGCTCGGCCATTCCGGAGTCGCTGCTTGAGTCGGAGTTGTTCGGATTTGAAAAGGGAGCGTTCACCGATGCCCGCGAACGCAAGGTCGGATTGTTCGAGCTGGCGGGAAAAGGCACGATTTTTCTCGACGAAATCGGCGATATCAATCCCCTCGTTCAGTCGAAGCTGCTGAAAGTGATCGAAGAAAAGGTCATGCGGAGGCTGGGAGGCGTGGAGAACATTCCCGTTCAGGCGCGCATTATCGCCGCCACGAGCAAAAATCTCGAGGACCTTGTGCATAAGGGCCATTTCCGCCAGGATTTATATTTCAGACTCCATATCCTTCCGCTTGTGCTTCCGCCGCTGCGCGAGCGCGAGAGCGACATCCCACTGCTATGCGAGCATTTTCTGACGCAATTCAACGGCGTGCATAGGAAATCGATCAAAGGATACACCTCAGAGGCGATGCAGCTTCTGCGAAAGCATCACTGGAGAGGCAATATCCGCGAATTGAAACATGCAATCGAGCGCGCTGTCGTCTTGTGCGACGAGACGATGCTGGGCGTCGGTCATTTCGAGATCCATACACATGCGCGTCCGACGTCTGCAAAGAAACAGGACACGCGCATTTTTTCGGCAGCCATGGAAAAAACAACGCTTTCGGATGTCGAGCGTCAGTTCGCCCAGGAAGTGCTCGAAAGTGTCGGCGGCAATAAAAGCCAGGCCGCGGTCATGCTCGGCATTTCCCGTCCCCGTCTCGATCGCATTCTCAAACAATCCCGCCCAAAGAAATAACTCGACCCCCGCTTAATCGCATAGTGGCCGCTTCATTCCTTTCACGTACCACGCCTTGTCACCGCAATGATTCGTTACACCGTATTGTAAAGAATCATTACAACAATTTGTAACGTTCCGTTACACATGCTCGCACGTATCCGCATCCCATCGCAAAATCCCTGATTATCGACTGCATTCGAGACATCCTGAGAGACGAATTTTTGGCACGGCGATTGCATCATCTATGACCAGCAGTGTACGGCAATCGCCTGCCCGCCGCCACGCATCCGTATGGATGCGTGGGCTGCATTCCGTCATATTCCATTTTCTGACAACTGAAAAATTATTCGAACATTCTATCTATCATCCCCCACATCCAATATTACTCTACAGGAGGTTTCCTTGAAACGTTTTTCACTGTACTGCGCTCTCGTACTGTTCGTGAGTATCTTCAGCAGCTGCTCTAACAGTTC
>DATGXR010000043.1:0-9878 GCA_035298825.1 Bacteroidota bacterium | reverse complement strand
ATTTCCCATCAGTATCGATTTGTTTGAGACGGTATAAATACGATTCATGCGCAACAGTTGTCACATCGGTGAATGAATAACTATGTGGGGAATTGCTGTTGCCGGCACCGGCTGCAAATCCAATCGCCACCCACTCTCCTGCTTTTCGTCGTCGCTCCACCTCAAATCCATAATTTTGTATCTCAGTGGCGGTCTTCCATTGAAGAACAATTTTTTTATTCTGTGCCGAGGCAGTAAATGAACTCAGCTCCACCGGCAATAGCGCGCTGTTGTTCGACAGATTTGCATTTGCAACTGTGCCAGAGAGCATGCCGTTGCTGATTGTCAAACTGGCATTTTGGACCATCACGGCTCCAACAGTTCCGGAGGCGCCGGAGGCAACATCGCCTGTGAGAAAAAAATACGTGCCGCTACTGCTCACGGGACTGGAAAATCCGCTGAATGAGACTGAACCGCCGTCACCCGGATCGGCGGCGACTGTCGATCCGAGTTGTGTATCACCGCCGAATGACGCATCAGCCGATGACCATATTTTAAAATTACTCAGACCGGTACGGACATTATTGAGCTTGATCGAGGCGGCTGTCAACATCGCACCGCCAGATGATCCCGTTAACCGAAAGCGTCCCAGCACCTGGTTTGTGCTGTTCGGAGTGATGCTTTGAGCAAACCCGCTGCCATCTGCAAATGTGACTGTTCCTGCCGTCGGCGCTGCCAAGACATTCACCAGTTGTGTAAAGCCGCTGTAGATGGAAGTCCGATTTGATCCATCCGGATCGGCTTTATAAATAACCTGTCCGCCGCTTACTAAGTTGTCATAAAAAAAGATTTTGCCGATTGTGGCATCATATGCGCATTCCATGACCGTACCGGTGGGCGGCGTGTAAATCAGCAATTGCGAAGATCCGTCTGCATTCCTCCGGTTAAATGTCCAGGGATCGACATTCAATCCAAAATAGACATATCCCCCTCCGGCGGCAAAACTTTTAATACCGGGGCAATTGTTATAGATGACGGTCAAATTGGTTCCGTCTTCATTGGTCCGGAATATTCTGTTATTTGCATTGTCGTACAAGCGTTCATAATAATACACGTATTTGTTGACCGGATCAAAGGCAATGCGCTCGACCGTTCCGTATGACGGATTCACATAGATCTGAATATCGTTCGTTCCATCCGAGTTGCATCTTCTGACCGAATACGGAGCGTTCAAATATGCATAAAAAATATATCCGTCTCCCACAGCAATGCCGGTCACTGCAGTCGATGCGGTTAATACAGTCGTCCGGTTGGAACCGTCATAATTCGAGGCAAATATTTTATTTGAAGTGCTTTCATAAAAAAAGACTTTATTGATGCCGCCATCGACAGCGGCATTAGATATTTGATAGGCCGAAGGCGTATACACTGTGATAGGATTTGTGCCATCGTCATTTCTGCGGTGAAATGTCCAGGGATCGGCATTAAACGAATAAAAGAACCAGGATCCCTGCGCATCGGCGGAACTAAAATTCAGAAATAATATCGAAAAGAAAAACGCATACTTTTTCAGCAGTGTCAATGAATTCATTTATCTCTCCGTTAATATTCTCCGATGCAATGCAAAAATATTTCATCTGGAAGTATTGTAAAAAAATGAAGCTCCGTATGCAAGTTATTCAGACTGCATCGGAGCTTTGAGATGAGATACACATGGTTTCGGCCATCTCAGCTGCGTGAGATCTGAAGACCTGTTTCGGAGAGTTGAAAGTCGACGAATCGAGCGTTGGCATTCACCGGCTCCGCATTGACGATCTCGCGGATCTTCTTCGTCGCATCGCTGTCGCGCGCAAGCATGAGCATGAAGCCGCCCCCGCCCGCTCCGGCGAGTTTTTTCCCGACGAGATACGGTGAAATTTTATCGATCATACGCTGGATCTCCGGCGTGTTCGTTCCCGCGTCGAGCATCGTATTCAGCTGCCAGCTTTTTTCAATCTGCCGGCCGAGGTGATTGTAGTCTCCGCGCTGGATCACATCGAATGTTTCGATTGCATGATCGCCGATCTCTTCGAGCAGCCCGATCTTCCTTCCCGAGTTCAGGAACATTCCCCGCACGATTTCGGCGAGAATTTGTTTCGCCACGCGCGTGATGCCCGTGTAATACAGGAGCATCGACGATTTGTGTTCAGCATCGGTGAAAAGCTGATTGGGCAGCCAGCGGATCACCGGCAGTTGCTCGAGTCCCGGCTTGGTCTCGATGATCTTGATGCCCTGCATAATGCCGCCAAGCTGATCCTGCCAGCCGCCGCCTGTCGTGAGCAGCTGCTCGAGTACCAATGTCATCTGTGCGATTTTTGCGTTGTCCCAGTTCAGTCCGCATGCCTCCGCCAATGTGCCAAGCACGGTGGCAGCCAGAATGCTGCTCGTACCGAGGCCCGACCCCTTCGGCACTGCAGCCAGCGTCGTGATTTCGAGTCCGCCACCAAACAATTCAAGTTGCGCTTCAAGACTCTGATACCGGGTTGCCGAAAACTCGGGACTGAATCCCGCGAGCGACAATGCCGCCTTTGTGATCGCAAACGGCGATCCGACCTTGTTGAAATGCGTGAGCTGCTCGTATGTCGAGATGATCTCTTCCACTCCCAGATCGATCGACCGCAGAATGATTTTCGGTGTGACGGATGGCTTGATGAAACATTGCAGTGGCGGTTGGCCGTTCAGGTTCAACGCTACGTTCACCACTTTCCCACCATTGATGAGGCAATATGGCGGAGTATCGGTCCACCCGCCGGCAAGATCGATGCGCACCGGGCTCCGGCCCCAAATGATCTGATCCGGGATGAGCGTCAGTTTTGGAGACGATCCGTTTTGAAAACACATGGAGATGATCGAGTCCTTCAGCAGCGAAAACGCCTTGTGCTCGTACGCGCTGCCGTCCTCGCGGCGGAGGTCGGAGACTCTCGCCCGAAACATGTAATTATGAATCTGCTTCATTACGGGCGCATCACTGCCCAAATCGGGCGGCATCGGAATATGGTACTTGTGATAATCTTCCGATAATTTTTCAAGATCCAACTGATAGAAGATTGAATATTCATGATTGCGGGCGATGAGCGGAATGGTGAGGCTGCAATTGTTCGCCCGCTGCTCGCCAAGCGCGATGAGGTCCGCGGCGTTGCTGATTTCCGTGGCCGATAATTTTTTCGCGTCCAGATAAAAAGTCCTGATGGTCTGATCGTCGAGCTGCCCCGTTCCGATCATCCATTTGACGAACCGTTCGGTGAGATCGTTCTTGTGAACGACGGGAAATATCCGCGCATCCTGAATGTCCGTTCCATCCGGCGCAACCGCGTCGAGCGCGATTCCCCGCTGTGCACACCATTCGCCGCACGGTCTGCCCATCCACGATGTGCCAGCGTCGTTCACTTCACCTTTGAACGCATCGGTATACCCATAGGGCCTGACGCAATACTCATCGCCGCCCACGGGAACGATGTCGAGGCACACATTGTCGGGCAGTGCAATCGTCCATTGGTTCTCGGGAACTCCGGTGATCATCTGATTCTTGCCCAGACTCCAATTCTTGCTGATGTGCGAATTCTCAATCCAGACGAACTGATTGTCTGCAGTGAACGGCACTTCGGTCACCGCATTCAGGACGAAGATGGCGGGATGCGGTTTTATTTTGCGGTGCCAGATGGCCCGCTGATTGAGCACACGATTCTGCAGCGCCACAGAAGATTCGATCAGCTCGTTTGTTTTGCCGAAGTGATAGAATTCGCCCTTATCAAGCGCGACAACAGCAGTCGTGAGTGTGTTCAGTTCTTCATCGGTCGTGACCGGAGTCGATCCCAATCCAAGGCCGAAGTCGCTGTAGAGATCGTAATACCCGGGGACGGCATCAGCGTACTGCTGGTCCGAATTGCGCCAGCCGCATTTGCGAAGCAACACCTGCACGGCCCTGTCACTCAGCAGCCACACGCCGATATCGACGAGCTGATCGTAGCGATTGGATAACTCGATGATTGTTTCTGTTGAAGGTTTTTGCAGCATAAACGCCAGCGCGCCGGACTGATTACGCTCGAGGAAGAAGACGCCGTGATGTGTGGCCTTCACCGGTTCCGTCCAAATGCCGAAGCACACGACATCGGCCGCGGGTATTTCGGGAATGGGTCCCTCGTTCCAGATCAGCACATCTCCGCTCGCGATGAGCGTGTTCACGCCTGCGGGCGCATACCCCATGATCTTTTCGAACAGCGGCACTTGCAGATCGAGCAGCGTTTGATGGAGGTTCTGTCCCCGGCTCCATCGGAACACGGGAAGCGGAGTGAGGATTTTTCCCGACGGCGCATAGGCAGGCAGCCTGCGGCTCAATCCGCCTGCGTGTATAATGATCTTTCTTTCCTTGGCAAGCCAGGAGTGAAATTCACGATCGCCTTCAGTCTTCCAGCATTCAGTCAGCGTGTGCGCGGTGCCGCCTCCCGATCCGATCCGCCGTCCGTTCGGATCGGATGTGACAAACCATCGGTCCTTCTCTTTGTTCATAAGATGATGGAACGTATCGACAAGATTCGGCGGCAGACTGAGAATATATTTCATGTGTGGATTGAAATGATGAATACGTCCAAATCACAAGTGAGTGTTGTGTTACAAATCAAACGCCTCTTCAAGCTCGTCAATCTCCGCATCGCCGATCGGCACCACATTGCCAATCGCCTTCGAAGCGATGATTGCCTTCGCCGAAAATTCGGCGACTTCAAGCCGGTCATAACTCTGCAGCAGCGAGCTGCCCATGACGACAACGCAATTATTCCTGCAGATGACGACCGGTGTTTTTTCTGAAATGCGCCCGACAAGCTCCGACGGTCCGTCGTCTCCGAACGCGGCGCCGTATGGAAGTTTCTGTATCGTCCTCAGGACGAGATAGCTTTCCGGAATCGTTCTCGTGTCAAATTCGGCCTCGCTCACGCCGAAGGCAAGGATATTCGGAGGCTGTGCGATGAGCACGGCATTGACACCGGGATGTTTCTCGTACAATTCACGATGCAGCCTCACGCTTTGGCTCGGTTCCTTTCCGGCTTCGCGCATCCCGTCGCGCACAAGCACAAGGTCCTCTTCGGTCAGATAGTTCCTGTCGAGTCCGAATGGCGTGATGATGAAACTGCGGCTGTCCACTCTCGCCGAGAACGTTCCCTCCGTACTCGTCATCAGTTTCTGCGCGTAGCACCGCTTGATCAGCGTGATCATTTCCTTCCGGAGCGCTTTTTCAACCGACGTATGCGTCTCGGGAACGAATTCTTCCGGAAGCACACGGAGCCGCAATTGTTTCAGTTCCTCCGCTCCGAGCACAGATACGCTGCCGAGGATATTTGCCTTCAGCGTGAGTCGCGCGCAGAAATCGAGCGTCTCGAGACGATGAAACGCATGCATCAAATTGTTGCCGACAGTGACGATGCCATGATTTTCCATGAGCACCGTGTCGTGTCCCTCTGTGAACGTTTGGGCAATCACATCGCCGAGCGCGCCGCTTCCGGGCAATGCGTATTTTGCGTAGCCGACACGGCCGCAAATCTCGCGGGCTTTCGGCATGATGCGCGTGTCGGGAACGTTGCGCGTGATCGCGAACGACACAAGCGCTGGAGGATGGGCATGAACGATAGCCTTGATATCCGGACGCGCCGTGTAGACTGCAAGATGGAACGGATATTCGGAGGAAGGTTCGTGCACTCCGTCGACGACGCCATCCGCCGTGACGCGCACGATATCCGCCGGCGTGAGCGTCCCCTTGTCGACCCCCTTCGGCGTGATCCAAATGGATCCGTCATCGTCCTTGATCGAAAGATTTCCGCCCGACGTGGTAGTCATGCCGTTTTGATAAATTCTTTTGATAATTTCGATGATCTCATCGCGCGGATGCAAGTATGTGAATTTCATGTCCGGTGTCCTTTGTTGTTATTTCATCAATGCAAATAAATACTCGATCGGCGATACGACCGTGCGCCCCTTGAATTCGGCGCCGATCTGTTCGCGGCACGACGTCCCGCTGGCCAGGATATCCGCTTCGGCGCCGGCTTCGTCGCAGGCCCGGATCTGTTTGGCCAGATCGCGTCCGATATTTTTGCTCAGGTCATAATATGCCTTCTTGTATCCGAAGCTTCCGGCCATACCGCAACATTCGACAACGGAGACTGTGACATCGAATCCGATCGCGCGGAAGAATGCAGGCGCCGATTGGCCCGCGCCGATCGTCTTCATCTGGCAATGACCGTGAAAGAAAATGCGCCGTTTTGCTCCGGCGTCACTGTGAAATGCCTGAACGATATCGATCGTCTTCGATGCGACCGCGCGTTCGAGATATTCGATCGGATCGAAACAATGCGCCTTCAGCCGCTCGAAGCGCTCGTCGTTCCCGATGAGCGACATGTAATCGTGACGAAACAGGGCGAGCACGCTCGGTTCCGCGACGATGATGTCCGCACCCTCACTGATGAGGCCGTCGAGATACGCAGCCGTGGAACGCGCGCGCTTTGCGGCCTGTGCGATGAGTCCCTGCGACTGGGCATCGCGTCCTTCGGCCATGACGCGAGAAAGTGTGAGTTGAATGCCGAGACGATCGAACACGCGGATCGTCGCCATGCCGACATCGGGATTGTTGTAGTTCGTGTATACATCGGCAAAGAGCACAACACGTCCGGCTTCGGCGGGCAAATGTGATTGTTCGCTGCGTGTAACACCGGTTGAACCTCGAATGTCCGAAGCGCGCGTCGTTCCTTCAGCGGACGAACGATACGCCTTGTACTGGCTCACCAGCGTTCGTGCGGCAAATTCTGGCATGGCACGGCGTTTGTCGAATCCGATCGTTCGTTCCATGATCTCGCGCGCGACAGAAAGTGTTCCCAGCCGATTCACGATTGTGGGCATGACTGAAGCCGCAGCGCCGACTGCCGCGAAATTTCCGAAGAACAGTTTCTGCAGCGAGGGTCCGCCGGATAGTTCGATGAGCCGCGATTTGAGCACGGCGTTGAGCCGGGGAATGTCGATGCGCACGGGACAATTCGGCACGCAGCGCGTGCATCCCGTGCAGAGTTCGGCGAAGCGGGCGTTCTCGATCGAACCGCTTGTGCCCGCGGTCCAAGCACCTCCGATGCCTCCGGTATAGCACTCGCCGCCAAATGCGTGTCCGCCCACCGCCTGAAAATTCGCGCAGACGTTCATGCACGCGCTGCAGCGAATGCAGTACAGCGCCTCGCGCAGATCGGCGTCGCCGCGCATCGTCATCCGGCCGTTATCAACCAATACAAGATGAAATTCACGCCGCGTGTCCGATCTGCCGTTCAGATTCAGAATCGGAACGGCAATCGGAGGTTCGAGAACGTTCGTATACGATGTGAGCGGCTGACCGGTTCCGCTTGCTCCGAGGAGTTCGATGAATGTGCCGAAATCTTTCTTCGAGCGAATGATCTTCTCCACTCCGGCAATCGCGCAGTGCACTGCCGGGAGTTGCGTCGTGAGGCGGATGTTCCCTTCGCTTTCCACAAGGAGCAGCGTGCCTCGATCGGCAGCGATGAGATTGGCGCCGCTGATGCCCACATCGGCCGAAAGAAATTTTTGCCGAAGGATGAGTCGAGCAAATTCAGTGAGCTCTTCTCCCGTTGCGAGAGGCTCCGCGGTTGTAAAATGCTCCTTGAACAATTTCGTGATGCGTTCACGGCTTCTGTGTATCGCCGGTGCGACGATATGCGACGGCTGTTCCTTCGAAATCTGGAGAATGAATTCGGCAAGATCCGTTTCAGCAACCTCGATGCCGCCGCCTTCAAGCACCTCGTTGAGACCGATCTCCTCGGAGGTGATCGATTTCGCCTTCACGACAAGCTTCGCCCGATGCGTCGTGCAGACATTCAAAATGTATGCGGCAGCCTCCTCCTTCGTCTTGGCAAGATACACATGCCCGCCACGGGCCTCGACGGATTTCGTGAGCATCGCGATGAGCTCGGGCAGCTGCTCGATCGATTCTTCCTTGATGCGCCGTGCGCGCGTCTTGAGCTCCTCATAATCGGCAAGCTTCGCCACTGCCCGATAACGATTCGTGTTGAACGTCTGCGTATTCAATCGCACGGCGTCGGTTTCGATCTCGAGCGCCATGGCAATGGACTTCGCCAGATTTTCCTTTGGCGCCTTGTTTGCAACATCGCGGGGATGAAGCGTCTTCATCTCATCGTGCGTCATCATTCGCCTCCTCCGCTGAATCATCAAGCACGATGATGTGGATCGCACCCGGACCATGGACGCCGCGCACAAGCGGTCCCATATCGGCTGTCGCACTCGGACCGGTGATGAAAGAGAAGCTTCGGGCACTGCCGCTTCTGCCGCGCGTGTCTTCAGCAAACACATCGCTTGGACGCGCCACAATGGCCGAGGCCATCAGCGCGACAATGTGTTTGCGTGTGAGCATGCCGGCGGGACTCGTGAGGTGATCGGACATCGTGACGCAGACCGATCCTGTCGAGGCGATTCCGCAAAACGCATCGGTGACTCCGGTAAGCGCTGTTTTGAACTGCTCGTTCGATGGCGCTGTCACAACACGCGACGCGTTGCGGATTTCAGAAAAGTAGTCCGGATCCACATCATCCGGTTCTGAAAGGATGATGCATCCGTCGCCCGAAGCGGCATTCAGCACTGCGGCGCAGAGCGCGTGCGCATCGGCGGGAATAATTTCAACCGTCGCCACCGCCGCTTCCGCGGCGGCTTTGAACTGCATCACCAAGGGGTTCATGTGGGACATAGAGTTACAATGAGTGTGGCAGTCTCTGCCGTATCGTAGAATCTGGTGTGAATGCGAATGCGCAATTTACTGATCCGCTCATGGCCAATGAGATTCAGTGTATCTTCGCATCGTTCGGGACTTCGGACGTGATGACAGCGCTCAGGATGAATGTGATCCGAGAAATCTTCGCACTTCATCCGCCACGATAAATTCCTCGTTCGTAGGAATGATCGCGATCGTCACATTCGAACCGGGACACGAGATCGCACCCTGTGCGGGATTCTCATCGTTCAGCGCATCGTCGAGTTCGATGCCGATCCCGTCCATCTCCTTCAGAATTTCTTTCCGTAAGCGCGCCGAGAATTGTCCGGCCCCGGCCGTGAAGACAACGCAATCGGCGCCGTTGAGAATCGCATGATATTCGCCGATGTACCGCTTCACCCCATATGCAAACGATGTGAATGCGAGCCGCGCCCGCTCATCGCCCCGATCCATCGCCGCTTCAATATCCCTGAAGTCACCGCTTGTTCCGGACACGCCATACAAACCGGCCTTCGACATGAGGATTGCACGGGCGTCGACAATCGAGAGGTGTTCCTTCTCCATCAGAAACAAGAGCGCATACGGATCGAAATCTCCGACGCGCTTCGCATTCATGAGTCCGCTTTGCGGGCTCATGCCCATCGAAGTGTCGACGGACATGCCATTTTTAATCGCACAGACCGACGAGCTTCCGCCCAAATGACATGAAATAACCTTCTCGGCCCCGAAGAGCTCCTTCGCCTTCATCCCGATATATCGATGCGAAGCGCCGTGAAATCCGTATTTCCTGATGCCATGCTTTTCGTAATACTCGTACGGAATGCCGTAAAGATAGGCCTCGGGCGGAATCGTTCGATGGAATGCCGTCTCGAACAATCCGACAAGCGGCGTCCGGGCAAGCAATTGTTTAAAGACCGAGATTGCCGTAATGTACACATCCGTATGCACGGGGGCAAGTCCCCGATACTCCTCCATCGCCTCGAGCACGCCGGATGTCAACTCGACGCATCCAGTGACGTTTTTCGCATGTACGGTCTTGAATCCGACCGCGGCGATGTCCGTGACTGCGTACCGTTCCTTGAGCGCCTCGATC
>DATGXR010000042.1:0-3093 GCA_035298825.1 Bacteroidota bacterium | reverse complement strand
GAGCACGACGTCGTTCGCGCCGAGCTCGTAATATTTCGCCGTTTTGATCGCGGCCAGCAGATTGCCGATGCCCGAGATCCCAAGAAGTCCGAGCTCGTCGATGCGCGACTGCTCGATACCGAGCGAAGTCAGAAAGCGCTTTCCCTTTTCCTCATTGAAGAGTCGAAGCACGCGCATGCAGTCCTCATCGTCGATTGCCGCCACGGCATCCGTGTTGCGAACGTTGTGCACCCACGGCACGTGCTTGTCTCCGATGCCCTCGATTCTGTGTTCGCCAAATCCGTTCATGTACAGCGTCGGACATTGCAACGCTTCACTCGCCACAATCTTCAGATGCGGATGCAGCTTCTTCAGATAGTCTCCGGCGCCGATCGTGCCGGCCGATCCGGTCGCTGAAATATACGCGGCGGCGTTTCCGTTCTTCACTCCGAGCGCGCGGAACGCGTCCTCGAGCGCGGGTCCCGTGACATTGTAATGCCAGATCGGGTTGCCGAATTCTTCAAACTGGTTGAAGACCATGTTGAGCGGATCGTTCTTCAGCTCCCAGCATTTGTCGTAGATCTCTTTCACATTCGACTCGGTTCCGGGCGTCGCAATGACCTCCGATCCGATTTCACGCAGCCAGGTGAAGCGTTCCTTCGACATGCCTTCGGGAAGGATCGCGATCGGCGTGCAGTCGAGCAGCCTGCAGTCGAACGCGCCGCCGCGGCAGTAATTGCCGGTGGACGGCCATACGGCCTTATGCGTCTCCGGATCGAATTCGCCGCTCACGAGCCGCGGCACGAGGCAACCGAACGCCGCGCCGACCTTGTGTGCGCCCGTGGGAAAATATTTTCCGATAATGCCGACGATGCGCGCATTCACACCTGTGATCTCTTTCGGGATTTCGAGATAATTCACATTCCCGAAGCCTCCGGTCTTCACATTGTTTTTCCAGGTGATGCGATAGAGATTCAGCGGATTGACATCCCACAACCCGATCGAGGGAAGTTTTGCTTTCACCGGCGCGGGAACAAGATTCGGATCGCGCATCTGCGCGAATGTCGGAATCGTGATTCCCTGAGCGCGGCATCGCGCCGCGGTTTTTGTGACGACAGCGTGATCGATCTTCTTGATGATCTTCGACATCAGTGCTCCTTTATTCTGATAAATGTTCTGCACGGCAACATCACATATTCTTCACTGCATCCGATCCGGCCTTGCAGTATGGATTCCTGTCATACATTCACGTGGTATGCGCGTGAATCATCTCCCTTCAGCATGGATCTTTTTTCTCAATCGTAAGGGTAAATGTAATTTTTCATTGCAACGAACGCGAAACGTTCCGCCCGGCGAGCGCACGCATCTGTTGGGCGGGATTCTTCAAGCGCGTCATGGCGATGATGGCTGCGATCACAAACGGCTTATACCCTGCCTCGGCGTACGTCGCCAGTCTGTACTTGTCGAACACGCCTTTCGAGACTTCACCCTCGGCGCAGCTCACGCCCGAAATATCGGCGGGCAGACAGTGCATATACAGCGCCTCGCCTTTTTTCGTGAGCTTCATCTTCGCTTCGTTGCATTCCCAGTTCTTGAACTTCGCATTGTTCGCGAGGCATTCCTTTTCGAGATCCTTCAATCCCGGCTTGTCGTTCGAATTCAACAGCACCGTGCGTCGCTGCATGACGTTGAATGGAGCCCATGATTTCGGATAGACGATGTCCGCATCCCTGAATGCATCTTCCATCGTGTTGACGACCTCGAACGATCCGCCTGTCTGCGCCGATTGCTTCTTCGCCTGTTCGATCACGTCGGGAATGAGTCCGTATCCCTCGGGATAGGCAAGCGAAACATGCATCCCGAATCGCGACATGAGTCCGATCACGCCCTGGGGAACCGAAAGCGGCTTGCCGTAGCTCGGAGAATACGCCCAGCTCATCGCGATCTTCTTTCCGCGCAAATGCTCAAGCGATCCGAATGTGTTTTTCAACTGCATGAGATCTGCCAGCGCCTGCGTCGGATGATCGACATCGCATTGAAGATTCACGACAGTGGGACGCTGATGCAGCACGCCCTGCTCGTATCCTTCCTGCACGGCCGCGCCGAATTCGCGCATGTATTTGTTGCCTTCGCCCAAAAACATATCGTCGCGTATGCCGATCACCTCGGCGAGGAACGAGATCATGTTCGCCGTCTCGCGAACCGTTTCGCCGTGTGCGATCTGTGATTTTTCCTCGTCAAGTTCAGAGAGTCCGAGACCGAGCGCATTCGCGGCCGAGGCGAAACTGAATCGCGTCCGCGTCGAATTGTCGCGGAAGATCGAGATGGCGAGTCCCGTGTCGAACGAGCGCAGTGAAATGCCCGCCTTGTGCATATCGCTCATCAGCTGCGCCACCTGCAGCACCGCCTTGATTTCATCGTCGGACCGTTCCCAGGTGAGCAGGAAGTCCCGGTTATACATATCTGTTTTGAGACAAGCGAGCGCCTCGAGCTGCGCTGAGAATTGTGTTGGTGTCATAGCAATTGGTTCCAGTGATTGTTGTATTAAAAAAATTGAATCGCTGCATGTAGCAGGGCGAGATGACATCTCGCCCAAAAACAACTGCAACGCAGCATTACGCGCAGCAGGCGAAATACCATTTCGCCAAATTTCTGTAATTATGAGATTGCCCTGGCGGCCGGCGAATCTTTCATCGGAAGCGTGAAGCGGCGCGTGCCGTCATATTGATAGAGCGCTCCCGCCACGGCTCCGGCAGTCGGCACGAGGCCGATCTCGCCCACACCTTTGGCGCCGAACGGTCCCTCGGGTTCGTGTTCTTCGATCAGGATGACCTCCGTTTCGGGCATGTCCTTTGCCCTGAGGATGCCGAGCGAACGGAACTTGTACGATTCGGGCACGCCTTCCTTCAACTTCAACTCTTCGGTCAACGCGTATCCTAATCCCATGTGCACGGCGCCTTCGATCTGTCCTTCGATCAGCGTCCGATTGATGATCCGGCCAACATCGTGCGCCGCCACCATTTTCTTCAGCTTGCCTTGTTCATCCAAAATGCACACCTGCGTCGCAAATCCGAATGTCATATGCGTTCGCGGCTTGTCCGTTTTCGCATCGAG
>DATGXR010000041.1:0-16442 GCA_035298825.1 Bacteroidota bacterium | reverse complement strand
CATCTTGGGCGTTATCATCGTCGGTATCGCCGTGGCAGTCGGTATTACAATGTTCCAGGACAATGCGATCAATGCGAACCGTGATGCCGTTTCGAACGATCTTGTGAATCTGGCGGCACGCGCCCAGCAGTATTATCGTCGACCTACCGGTCTCGGCGGCGGTGGAAACTCGTTTGCCGGTCTCACGATTGCAAAGCTGACGAATAATGCCACCAACGACAATGGTACATACGTCATCACCGGCACACCCGATGCAAACGGCGTCGTCTTGACAGGCACGGGAAAGAGCATGGCATCCGACGGCTCGGCAGTGGAGCTGACCTGCACCGTGTCGCCCACGACATACGTGCTCGCCACAACGCACTAAGCCCTCGACGCATATAAAAATTGTTAAGAGCCGGACGCCTCGAAATGGGCGTCCGGTTTTTTTTTATCTCCCATTCCTTGCGCTGCCGTCGGCGCGGAGAAACACAAACTCTCCGTCGTCGAAACATTCAGAAACTTCCCGCCCGATGAATGACCGATGTGTCGAATCGGCCGATGTGCGTGTATCGATCAGCAGAAAGAGCGCATCGTGCTCGCCGCGTGTGGATGAAAACTTGCGAACATTTATGCCATGTGTTGTGTCGGTATTGGAGCGAATGTCTGCATTAACATCGGCGCTATACAGAAATGTCGCGCCGGATGGAGGAATAAGTTCTGAAAACGCCTTGCTGTTCGTGACGATGAGGGGGGATTCCGATGAACGTATCCATGGCCGCACGCGGTAGTAGCAATTGCGGATTCCGGTCTGCGCCTCATCATCATCCTGAAGTCGATGCATCGCATCATCGGAGAGAAGGAACGCGCCCGCGGCGATGCCGGCAGCCGTGACCGACAGCAGCACGATTGACGATCGGATCCGGAGTGATCGCAGACCGATTGCGACGAGCAGAAGCATTGAAGCGAGACGAAGCGCGTGGCAAAAATATTCAACGGATCGATAATAGCCGATCTCTGTTGTATAGAGCACACGATTATACCGGAACACGAACGCATTGAGACCGTAGGCGATATTCATGCAGAGATTGAAGAACCAGTCCGTTCCGGCAACGATCACGCAAATGACAAGCAGCGCGATCGGGTACGCCGCCGTGACCTCCTTCATCTTCGAGTATGAAGGCGCCTGGGAAGCGTTCTTTACATTCGTCTCTGAATCTGCGGCATGGTGGGCTTCATCAGATCGAACGGAATCAATGCCGAGAGCCGGTCGGTTGCGCGCTGCGAAGCGGGAAGCGAGAGCATGTGCTCCGTATGCGGATGCGAGCGAGGCGAACGGGATCACGAAACTGAGGTTGCGATAATCGGCGCTGAAATAGAACATCCAGAGGATCAACGCCGGAAGCACCATCACCGCCATGAGGCGTTTGCCTTCGCGCGTGAAGAGGGAGGCGATCAGCGTTGCGGCAAGAAAAATCACAAACGGAGCGCCGAGCGTATAATAGAGCATCGACGCCGCACTGGAGAATCGCGCCCACAGTGACGGCTTCAGATACATCGACTGGTTCAGTCCGCTGAGCATTTCCGACGGCCTGATCGCGTACCAGAGAAATCCTGCTGCGCCGATCGCACAGACGATGCCGATTGTCCGAATCATGCGCGACTTCGGGAAGCTCGACAAGCGCGTCACGAGCATGTAGAGGATGAAGATGCCGGCAGGGAGCAAGACATACATCCCGGCGAGTTTCGTATTGGCAGCAGCCGCGGCGAAGAATGCGACGAGCAGGATCGTGTCGGTGGCGTCGTCATTTTGTTCTGTGCGGACAGCCGCATAAAAAACGAGAAAGGCGAAGAATGAAACGGGGATATCGGCATTCACCTCAAGGATAAACATGATCGAATAAAAAACGAGAAGGAATGCGGCATAGACGAACAGGCCTGAAAGATAGACAATTGATCGTTTCGACAGGAACAGATCGAGAAACATGAGCAGGATGCCTGTGAAAAAAAACGGCATGAGTACCTTCGGAAAAAATCGCAGTCCGGAATCGCCCGTGAACAGAAAAATAAGTGAGAGGTTCGTCGGAAACAACTGCGGATAGTGCCGCGTATCAGCAGGCAACAGATTCGACGCCCAGGCATTGGGCCACCGGCTCCAATGCATCAGCGCATCGGAAAAATAATACGCCGATCCGGCGCTGAAGGGAATCAGGCATGCGAAAAACAGAATGATGACGCAGGCGGCCGAGAGCATGAACCGATGCCGGGGCGGCAACGGCAACGTCGTCTCGCTGAACCGACGGGCGAGCTCGTTGAGTGTGTGTGCCGATCGCAGGCGGCGGATGTCGTTTCGTGCAAGCCAGAGCCACAACAGCGCTTCGAGGGCGAAGAGCGACACAATGACCGCACGCGTATACACGCCGATCCACGTGAGCGCACAGACGGCGCAATAGTTGATATACAGACTCAGCGCGAAGACATAGAGGAAACGTTCGATCGTGCTCGTCGTACTGATTTTGAGCAGACGCAGTGCGAGTGATCCGGGCAGGACGATCAGCTGTATCAGCGAAGCGATGCCAAGCAGAAACATAGGGAGGCCTGTAATGGAGTAAACGAATCCGCAATGTTACGAAAAAAATCGTCGATCTGATACAAGCATCCGCGCGCGTGATGCGCGCGGATGCATGGAGTTCAACCTGCGATCAGATCTTCGGAAGCTGCTCGATGCTTTGTTCGATCGTTTTGAGCGGAGACTGGTGCTCGTTCAAATGATGCTGAAGAAACGCATCGTACGAACCGAGATCGAAGAAGCCGTGACCCGAGAGATTGAAGAGGATTGTCTTCGCCTCGCCGGATTGTTTGCACACGAGCGCATGACGGATGGCCGAACAGATTGCATGCGAGCTTTCGGGCGCCGGCACGATGCCTTCGGTTTCGGCGAACGTCACCGCGGCTTCGAAGACATCCTGCTGCGTATAGGCCTCGGCTTCGATCAATTTGTCGTGATACAGATGCGAAACGATCGGCGACATGCCATGGTAGCGCAGTCCGCCTGCATGGATCTTATCGGGGATGAAAGAATGTCCGAGCGTGTACATTTTCATGAGTGGCGTGTAGCCCGATTCATCGCCGAAATCGTATGCGAAGACGCCTTTGGTCAGCGTGGGGCATGAGGCGGGTTCGACTGCCACGACGCGCATCGCGCTCTTCTGGCCGCTGATCTTGTCGCGCAGGAAGGGGAAGGCGAGTCCCGCGAAATTCGATCCGCCTCCCACGCATGCAATGACGATATCCGGATCGGCCTCGGCCTTTTCCATCTGCAGGCGAGCCTCTTCGCCGATGATCGTCTGATGCAGCAGCACGTGGTTGAGTACGCTGCCGAGCGCGTACTTCGTGTCGTCGCGTTGCACGGCGCATTCAACCGCTTCGCTGATGGCGATTGCCAGGCTTCCGGGCGAGTGCGGATGTTCGGCAAGGATCTTCCGGCCGGCCTGCGTGAGTTCCGAGGGACTGGCGTGGACGTCGGCGCCGAACAACTGCATGAATGTGCGGCGGTAGGGCTTCTGACTGAAGCTGACTTTCACCATGAATACTTCGCATCCGAGTCCGTAACGCTTGCACGCAGCCGAGAGGGCGCTGCCCCACTGTCCGGCTCCTGTTTCCGTCACGAGGCGCTTCACGCCCGCCTGCTTGTTGTAATAGGCCTGAGCGAGCGCCGTATTCGATTTATGGCTTCCGGCAGAGTTGACGCCTTCGTATTTGAAAAATATCTTCGCCGGTGTTTGAAGCCGCTGTTCAAGCGCATAGGCGCGTATGAGCGGCGTGGGACGGCTCAGCGCGTACGCCTCGAGCACTTCGTCGGGAATCTCGATGAATCGGTCCGGAGCGAATTCCTGCGCAATGAGTGAATCGGGAAAGATGGCGGAGAAATCGGAAGCCGCGGCCGGCTGTTTTGTGCCCGGGTGAAGCGGCGGAGCCATAGGGGTCTTCAGGTCCGGCAGAATGTTGTACCATTTTGTCGGCATCTCGCGGACGGAGAGGAGGAATTTATTGTCTTTCATATGCGCAGTCCAATCATGTTGAAGTGTGATGAGTTGTGATACCGGGGACGCTTCAGCCTGCGGGAATGGCATTTTAAAAAACGAAAAGCCCGGACAGTCTGAAGTTTCACTATCCGCGGCTTTGGTTTTAAAAAAAACGATCGATAGGGAAACTAGTTATTTCCGCCACCAACGCCATGCATTGATCACCCGATCGGTATATGTGTGCAGTGTTTTCATAACCGGAATATACGCATAAGACGGGGACCGATGCAAGTACAAAACTGCGCGGCAAAAAAAAATGTCTCGTTTTCGGCCGTTCCGGTGCTCTCCTGTACGGCATCCGCATCATTCTTAATATTCTCCTGTACCGGTAAGAGATTGTTGCTTTTTAGAAAAGGCCGCGTTATCTTGTATGGAATATAAGTACGATCAGCCGTCTCATTTCTTTTTTAGTCGTGAGTCATCAATGCCTGAGTTCAGAATTGAAGGTGTGTCGTTAGCCGGTAAACCGGTTCAGGGTATCATCAACGCCGATACATATAAGCAGGCCAAGACGCGCGCGGAACAGATGTCCCGCGATAAAAAATTTAAGCTCTCCGGCGTCCTGCCAAGAACAACGTATCTCTACCGTGTCAAAAAGGGATCCGATAAGCCGATCGACGGTGAGCAGAAGGCGTTCACGAAACAGGAAGTGAACGACGCGCTGTCGAAGATGGGGTACACGGTCGTCTACGTTCGCAAGAAATTGTTCGACGGCACGGGCAGTGTTCCCACGACTGAAATCGTCGGCTTCGTGCGCGTGAGTGCCGACCTCATCAAACAGAAACTTCCGTTCAACGACATGATGTCGCTGCTGATCAACGACATCGAGAACAAGAATCTGCGCGAATGTCTGCGCGACATCAATCAGGATCTGAAACAGGGCAAGGACAGCGAGAAGACGTTCATCAAGCATGAGAAGGAGCTCGGCAAGTTCGCCGCGCACATGCTCGGACTCGCCTCGAAGAGCGGCAATATGGCGGAGATCTACGAGAGCACCGCGAAATTTCTCGAGCGCAACGCCCAGTTTAAAAAAGATCTTCGCAGCGCGCTCATCATGCCGTTGGTGACGCTCGTGGTGCTCTTTCTTGCCGTCGGATATTATGTGGGGTACATCTTCCCGGCGACGGCGAGCATGTTCGTGAAGTTCCGCATCGAGCTTCCCCCGATGACCGCGTTCACGCTGAAGATGAGCGATTTCATCATCGGGAATATTTTCTGGATTCTGCTGGCGATGATCGTGCCGGTCATCGCGCTTGTCAGGTTCTTTGCGACAGAGCGGGGACGGCTCATTGCCGATCAGTATATGTGGAAGATCCCGTATATGGGCAGCCTCCTCCACAAGACAAGCATCGAGATCTTCTGCCGCGTGTTTTATTCGCTCTATTCCGGATCGGGTGAGAACATCGAAGTGATCAAGCTTGCAAGCGAGGCATGCGGCAACAAATATATGGAAAAGCAGATCAAGACCGTTGCGCTTCCCCTGATGGTCGAAAAGGGCATGGGGTTGGCCGAGGCGTTCGAAGCGAGCGGGGTCTTCACGCGCACGGCGCTCGCCCGATTCCATTCGGGAGCCGAGACGGGCAACGTGAAAGCGGTGGCGCTGCAGCTCGCCGAGTACTATGAAAAGGAAACGGGCTACCGCATGCGCAATGCGATCGACATGATCCAGCTCGTGATCTCGATGGTGATTATGATCGTGCTCACGGCGCTGACGCTCGTGTCGTCGGAGACTGCAACGATCAGACCGAAACCTCCGGGCGGCGGCATGATACAGCAGGTGGTGCAGTATCATCGATGAGCGCGCGCATCACGCGGCGCGCGGCGTAAATTGGTTCTTTCAGGGAATAACAAAGTCCTCCACATCGGAACATTATGGCAGACGACATTACCGATAAAATTGGGTACACTCTCCTTAAAAAAGGGATCATCGATTACGAAACGCTTGAGAAGTCGCTGCGTGTCAAAGAATCGGAACAGAACAAGAAAGATCGAAGGAATCTTGGCCAGATCCTGGTCGGCGAATTCAACGCCGATCATGATGCGGTCTTCCGTGAAGTGGCGAGTCTCTACGCCTTCCGGGAGATCTATCTGGCCGACGAGTGCATCGACACGGGGAGGGTAGAGTTCATCAGAAAGTTTGTCGATTCGCTCCCGGACCAGACGCGCGATCTGCTTGTGCAGACACGCATGCTGCCGCTCCGGTTCGACGACAAGCAGACGGACAAGCTGATCATCGTCTGCGCCGATCCCACTGACCGTTCCATCCCCCTCATCGCCCGAAACTTCAACGTCAAGAAATACGAGATCACGTACGTCCGCCTGAAGGAGCTGCAGACGCTGCTCGAGCAGGTGATTCCTCCGCAGAACCAGTACCTGAAGCTGCTCTCGGAAGATTCGCAGCTCGCAGTCGATGCGGGAGAGGACGAGTCGTTCGACGAAGAGGCGCTCAATGCCGAGATCAACAAGAGCGCGCTTGCAAATCTGTTCGAGGGCGCGATCGTCGAGGCAGTGCGCCAGGGAGCGAGCGATATTCACATTGTCGCAAGCGAGGGAAACCGGACGAACTTTCTGTTCCGTCTCGATGGCGATCTCAAACTGTGGCACAGCCAGGAGAACACGGTGCCTGAGGCCGTGCTTGCCGTCATTAAGGACCGCACGAAGAATGTCGACCGGTTCGAGCGCGAGGCCTCGCAGGACGGATTTATCCAGCGCGTGATCGACGGGCATCAGCTTCGGTTCCGCGTTTCGATCATGCCGATCGTCACGACTGAGTTCAAGCATAAGTTCGAATCAGTTGTCATCCGCGTGCTCGACGACCGCAAGGTGATCACCGATTTGAACAAGCTCGGTCTTCAGGGACCGGCGAAGGAATTCTTCTACAAGGCGATCAACAAACCCCAGGGCATCATCATTCTGACCGGTCCGACCGGATCGGGAAAGTCGACCACGCTGATCGCGGCGCTCTACCAGGTGATCGATCCGACAGTGAACGTGCTGACGATCGAGGAACCGGTCGAATACATCATCAAGGGCGCGCGCCAGCTCAAGATCAGCCATAAGATGACGTTCGAGGAATCGATACGCGGCATTCTGCGTCACGATCCGGACATCGTGCTTGTGGGCGAAATGCGCGACAAGATCACGGCCGAGACGGCAATCAAACTTGCGAACACGGGTCATCTCGTCTTCTCGACGCTCCATACGAACGATGCCCCGAGCGCCGTGGCGCGTCTCTATAAGATGGGCATCGAACCCTTCCTGATCGCGTATGCGATCAACATTGTGGTGGCCCAGCGCCTGATTCGCACGCTGTGTCCGCACTGCAAGCAACTGATCGATGAAGACGAGAAGGAGGATCTCGTCCGGTTCGGTTTTTCGGAAGAAGAAGTGCAGACATACAAATTCTATCGCCCCACTGGCTGCGACAAGTGCAGCGGCGGATACAAAGGCCGCGCGGCGATACACGAGGCGCTCTACTTTTCGAAAGAAATCAAGAAGATCATCCTCAACGCCGGCGAGAAAGTGGACGAGAACGCAATACGCGATCAAGCCTCGCTCGACGGGATGTGGACACTCAGGCGTTCAGGCATGGAACGCATGAAAGAGGGAACCACATCGCTCGAGGAAGTCATCGCCAATACAGTCGGAGACGAGTAAGGTGTGATGATTGTCACACCGCCTCCGATTTCCGCTCCAACCGATGGACTTCTTTTCAATGTTTCGATAATTTGTAGAAAATTCTCTGCACCGCTCTGATTATCGCATACATATCGTTCCAATAATCTTTGGCATTCTTTTTGAACCAGTTCATGGAGGTGGGCTGGATCAGGAGCATGTCGCAAGCATATTCACACACTCTAACGGAAATCACGGCCGATGGGTACCGGACAGACATTGATGACGATCCTGGCAATGGTCCTGATGGGCCGTTTGATCGTGATGGTGAATGAAAACAACGCCAATATGGGCGAAGCCGTGAAGATGAGCGAGTACCGCATCACCTCCATTTCGCTTGCGGAATCGTATCTTGAAGATGCGATCGGCAAGGAATATGACGAGAAGACGCTGCCGCCGAACGATCCGCCGACTGTCACGGCATCGACATGCACCGCCCCCGGCTCGCTCGGACCCGAATCGGGCGAGGCGTATCCGTATTTCGACGATTTCGACGATTTCAACAATCTGGACAGGGTCGATACGTTGCGCGACCTCAGCGGGAAGATCATTACGGCAATCTTCCGCGTGCGATGCAAAGTTGAATATGTCAAGATCTCGGGCGGTACCATTGTTCCCGAAACATCGGCGCCCACGTATACAAAACAATTCACAGTGACGGTCACGAGCGCCAATGTATTGAAGGACAATTTCAGTTACTCGTTAACATCATCGAATGGCGGAACGTATACGCCAAACGTGCAGGATACTCTGGTGCTTCGGACACTCTACAGTTACTGGAGACTGTAGAAGCCAGGTACTTCATCTTCCGATCTCTATGGGTACACAGACAATCATCGATATCATCGCGTCCACGATCGTGTTCGGGGCGCTGATGCTCATGACACTCCGGATGAATACGGCGCAGAGTGAAATGATGCAGACGGCCCGGGGCGACCTCATGGTACAGGAATCGATCGTTCAGGTCGCGCATCTCATCGAATACGATTTCCGTAAGATGGGCTACTGTCGTAATACGGCGCAGCTGCTGACCGACTTTATCCTTGTTGCCGATTCGAATCGCATCACATTCAGAACGGATGTGAACAACGACGGTCACATCGATACGATGCGATATTATCTTGGCCCAACATCGGAACTGGCCTCAACGCCGAATCCGCGTGACAGGATTTTGTATCGTGTCATAAATTCGGATGATGCCAAGGGAGCAAATCTGGGCGTGACTGTCTTCGATTTGCGCTATTATGATCAGTTCCGTCAGCTCATGGCATTTCCAATCACCGGTTCGGCTTTGAATACAATCAAGGAAATTCAGATCACGGTGCAGGTCGAGAATATCACCGCTTCATCGCTTTCGGGCGGATCGTTCAGCGGCTATTCCGCACCGTTCGGCTCGCAGTACTCTGGCGCATACTGGAGACAGATGCGGCTCTCATCACGCAACCTGACCAAACGCTAACGGGAGGATCTGGAATCTATGGGAAAATCTGCGCTGATTCTGGTCATGGGATTTTCATTCCTGTTTTTTCTTCAGGGACAGAATTATTATACCGCGAACACAGAGGCGTTCCGCAACGCAATGTCGTATTACGACAGCACGGCCATACACGAGATCGCATTGGCCGGAGCGAACATGGCCTGCACTGAAGTATATCGAGAACCGAGCTGGCGTACTGGATTCTCGAACATCTCCTATAACGGTGGTGTGTTCAACGTCACGGCGGTCAATACGGGTTCCTCGCAGCGTGTGCAGATCACGTCGACTGCCACATTGAATGAGCAAAATTATTCGATTGCTATCGTCATCGGACCGAGATCATTCAGCCAGTACGCGTATTGGGGGACGGGAGTCAGCGGCGGCGGCGGTCAGGTGTACTGGGAAACCGGCGACACGGTCACAGGTCCCATGCATACGCAGGGAACGCTGCGCACGACAGGCGCTCCCACTTTTTTGGGACGCACAACAGCACTCAACGGGATTAATTCGATCAACACCTCGCCCAGCGGTCCCGTGTTCGGTTCATCTTTTCAGTCGGGACTCAGCATTCCGCTGGTTTCCGGGTCGCTTGGAAAGCTTGATTCGACAGCGACAGCCAACGGCTACCGATTGAATGCCACGGGCGGCGCGAATCTGTACATTGTCTTTAACGCCAACGGAACTGTGACAGTCCGACAACCGCTTGCAACAAGCACGCCGATCACACAACCGCTTTCAACATTCGCTCCGAATGGTGTGATTTCGATCAACAATGGAAATATATATGTCGAAGGTACTGTCAACGGTCAGGTGACGATCCTTGCCAACAAATCAAGCGGGACGGTTGGAGGCACTGTCAACATCACAGGCAATCTCACGTATGCGAGTGATCCGCGTACCGATCCGACACAGACAAGCATGCTCGGCATCGTCGCTCAAAATGATATCGTCATCAGGGATAACAGCGCGACGCAGTTTACTGTGATGGGATCGATCTACAGCGCAACCACAGGACTTGTCGTGCAGAATCTCAGTACGCGTCCGGCTGGAAACCTCACACTTGTGGGGGGACTGATCGGTCCGATTTTGTATGCGACTTCGAACGGAGGGACAGGCTCTGGGCGCCGTGGCTATAATCTCGGTATTCGATACGACACACGTTTCATGAACGACGCTCCTCCGTTTTATCCGACCACGGGGACGTACCAGATCCTGTCGTGGTATGAATGATTTGATATAATCGTTCGTTCCGCGTCTCACGATGCGGAAAAGGGGAGTGTTCGTCCCGAAAAAGGCACGTATCTGTGTAAAGAAAATTAAGTGAAATACCATACTTACAGTCTCAAGAAAACCCGGATTATGCCGATAATATTGGAGTACGAAGAATGCACCCGGATGCTTGTTGACTTTCTCTGTATGTGATGATATATTAAAAAACAGAATTTTAACGTCAGACGGTCGTTTTCCCCGTACACGGTCGTCAATACTGGATGGTTCATTATGCAGCACGCCGATACACCCTCTGTTGCGTTGGCAGGCGACGAAATTGTAATAAAAGCCCGAAAGTCGCTCGATGATCTGGTATCGGCCACCCCCGCTTCCCTCACGGGAATGGAGCGGCAGATATTCTTCGGCGACCTCATCGAAAAACTTCCCATCACGAACAGGGCGATCCTTCGTTCGTATCTTGAGACGTTCCTCCTTCGTATGGCTGTGCTGAACGCCTCCGATATCGACATGGGCGGATACGGCGGCAGCGAACAGGTCTGGTATCGCATTCACGGCGCGAAAAAACCCGATCCGACAGTCGACCGGCTTACATTTGACGACACCAATCTTCTGATCATGTCCGTGCTCACCGGACGCCAGCGTCAATTTCTCTTCGAGAACAAGAACCTTGATTTTTCCTATATGATCGTGCGGGACGGCGTGATGTACCGCTTCCGCGCCGATACGTACATGGATCTCGATCAGGTTGCGCTCAATATGAGGGCGATCAACGCCGTGATCCGTCCCTATAAGACGCTCGAGCTGCATCCGAATGTCACGAAGATTGTTTCGCTTGCGCACACGAAAGAAGGAATGATCCTGGTCACGGGTATCACGGGCTCGGGTAAGTCGACAACGCTCGATTCGATGGTCGATCTTAACAACCAGACTGTCGACGGACATGTCGTCATCATCGCTTCGCCGATCGAATACGTACATCCTTCGAACCGCTGCATCGTGCGGCACAGGGAAGTGGGACGCGATGTGATGTCGTTCAAGGACGGCGCCATACAGGCGCTGCGTCAGGATCCCGATATCATCATCATCGGCGAAATGAGAGATCCCGATACGATCCTGACCGCTCTTGAAATTACGGACAGTGGTCACAAAGTATTCTCGACGCTGCACACGGCCTCGGCCGTTGAATCGATCGACCGCATCATCGGCGAAGTCACGCCGAGCGAGCAGGAACGTGTGCGCAACCGGTTCGCGGACGTCTGCCGATGCGTCATGTCGCAGAAGCTGATTCCGAGTCTCGACGGCAAGCGCGTGCTTGCGCGCGAGGTGCTCATCCTGACACCCCCCGTGCGCGCGGCGATCAAGAACGGGAACACCGGTGAAATTTATCAGATGATACAGGAATCGGGCGAGCTCGGCATGACGACGATGGAGCAGGACCTGAAGCGTCTCGTCTTACAGAAAAAAATCACCACCGATGTGGCCATGAGCTTTGCCAACAATAAGAAACGCATGCAGCAGCTGCTCGGCGGCGG
Organism: Bacteroidota bacterium; assembly: GCA_035298825.1. Classification (GTDB taxonomy): domain Bacteria; phylum Bacteroidota; class Ignavibacteria; order UBA10030; family UBA8401; genus CAISDA01. Next base: position 4,464 of record DATGXR010000041.1, on the reverse strand, counting down.
ATCGCTGATGTCGTGATCGGAACACATGGGCGAGCGCGCATCAAGCGTGACCGGCCGCACAGGATAGAATGAGCATTAATTTTTTACAAAACGACACAACCCATGCCATACAGTAAAAAAGAAGGTTCAACAGCGATCGCGCTTTTCGTCGACGGATTCGACGTGAAGTTCGTGCACCTTGCATTGAAGAACAAAGGGATCGCTCTTCATGATTTCCGTACGGTGACGCTCGGCCGGAAGCTCGAAGAGGCAGGAGCGCATGAGCTGAGCGGTCCCGGCGTGCTTGAAATCAGCGACACCACAATCGACACGCCCCTCATGCAGGAAGCGGTCGCCGAGGGCATGGAGACCGAGACGAACAGCAGCGTGATTGTGAGCCTGCTCAACGAGTATCAGGACGCCAAGTATAAGCTTGTCTATTCCGTATCCGAACCCAGCGTCTATTATCAGACACTCGACGATTCATTCAACGCCAAAGGCGAAAAACTCAGCAAGAAGATTCTCGAGGAACTCTCGAAGATCCGTTCCGAAAAACCCCAGGTCGATCAGATCGCTTCTATCCAGGCGGCCGACGGTCAGCTCCTCGCAATCGTACGCGAAGACGGACTGAGCCTGCTTCATCTCATCGAAAGCGTCAAGGACTTCATCGGCAAGCGCATTCCCCAGATTCCCTTCATCGAGACATCCGACATTTCGCTCATGAACATGGTCCGCACGAATTACGACCTGTCGGACGAGGAAGTGTCGCTTGTGGTGTATGTGGGAAGCGAGTTCAGCCGATTGATTTTCATGAAGGGACGCGATTTCTTCCATTTCGCGCCCGCGATTTCGGAAGGCCGCTCGACGCCCAATATTGAAAACACGATCTATTCAAGAATCCTGCTCGAACAGGACTCGGCCGGCATCCAGCGCATCGACCGGATCTTTCTTGCGGGCGAGTCGCATAAAGTGGGACTCAAACTGTTCCTCGGCCCGCAGTTCTCGAATGCGCCGATCGAATATCTGAACTCGGGCAGCCTCGATACGGGCGACCTGCAGGAGAGCGTCGCCGAGATCGTCTCGGAATACGCCATTCCCATTTCGGCTGCCATCCGCGCGCTCGACAAGAAGAAGCCCGAGTATTACGCGATCGACCTTCTTCCGAACAGCTTCCGCGAAGGTCAGAAGGTGTTCAAGCTTGCATGGCACGGTTACCTGCTGCTCGCGGTGATATTCTTTTCAACGCTCTTCTTCACGATGCGCACGATCTCGATGAACGAGCGCGTGCGTCAGGCGAACAACGAACTGACGATGAAGCGCATGCAGCTTGCCGAGAACACGCGCCTGCAGTCGATCATCGACAGCCTCGGGGCGCAGAATCAGCAGTATCTCGGCGCGCTCCAGACGTACGACGCCGTTGTGCCGAACTACAACCGATGGAGCAAGACGCTCTATCAGTTGACGAACAGTGTGGACGATATCAAGTCGTTCTGGATCACGAATCTTGCGCAGAAACCGGACAGTTCAATCGACCTCGGCGGAGTGTCGCTTCACCGGTCGCGCATTCCGCGCATCTCGAATATGTTCGAGAAGAGCGCGCTTCAATCCGTGCAGACAGACAGCATCAGAGGACAGGAAGTATATAAGTTTCTCGTGAACGTGGGGAAAACGGATCCCGAAAAATGAGAGATGGTCGCCATCATCGACAATTAACAAAGGAATACCGTGTCGTATAAAATTCGAAATACAATAGTGCTTGGCGTGCTTCTGCTTCTTGTGGCTGCGGTGGGAATTTATATCACCGTGTTCTACCAGCCAAGAAAGATCACAGCCTATAACAAGGAAACGAAGAAGATCGAGGCGCAACTGCGCGACGATCTCGAGCAGCGCCACGCGATTGCCACGCTCGAATCAACGCTCCGCGAAACGGTGCTTCGCTGGGAGAATCGGACGAAGGAATTTGCCGGATCGGACGCCGCGTCGGAGACGTACGCATTCCTGAGCGACGCGATGGACGAAAGCGGCGCGAAGAACCTGAAGGTGAACGTCACATTCAGCGGCACGAAGGCGGTGTCGAACAAGATCAATTATAATACGTACAAGATCTCCGGTGTTTCTGAATTCGCGAACATCTTCCGGTTCATCTGGCTCATCGAAAACGGACGGAGGCTCTATAAGATCAATAATCTGACACTGAAGGCCGAAGAGGATCAGATGTCGGAGTTCAACGGCATCCGGATGGTGTTCGATTTCGAGCTGCAGTCGTATTTCACGAATGAAAGCGCGTTGAGTCAGTCTGTGATGCGTCCCGATTCGATGCCCCAGCCCATCACCTCGAACGCGTTTCTGCCGCTCATCTTTACGCGCGTGCCGGCGAACCTGCGAAACCTCGTCGATCCCGAGAATCTGCTCGTGAAGGCGGTTTCAGCCGGACGGGCGCTCGTGCAGACGCCGCAGGGACGGCTCATTGTGCTGAAGCCGGGCATGGATGTGTATCTTGGAAAAGTGCTCTCGATCAATTCGAGCGAGGGATCGATTACATTCTCGCTCAACAAGGGTGGAATTGCAGAGACGAAGAAAATGTTTATCGTGTTCGAGAAAAAACAAAGAGGCCTAAACCAATGAAAAAAACTGCAGCCGTTATTGTTTGCGCATTGATCGTTTTGTTGAGCGCGTCGGGTAATGCGCAATCGAATCGGGAGCGGCGCTTACTGCTGAATGAATACATCGCACCGGACGAGATCGTGTCGATCTCGAAGACGCTTCCGTTCGACAAGGCATTGCTTGTGCTGAGCGATGTGAGCAAAAAGTACGTCAAGAAGATCATCGTCGATGAGACCGGTATGACCACGCCGATCGGCGTCGATATCGAAAACATGTACTGGTTGCAGGCCCTCGAATCGATCCTCCGTACAAACAACTGCTGGTATGAGGAGAAGGAAGAGTATTTCCGCGTCTTCGCGCTCAGGAGCGATAAGGTCCAGATCGGCGCCGACAACAAGATCGTGCCGATTGTCAACGACTCGACGGCGCGCGTGGTGCTCAAGCGGCGCGATGTGAAGATCTCGTCATGGTTCTTCACGCTCGACGTTCAGAAATCGCTCAACTACGGCATCAACTGGAATTTCTTCTATGCAGGCGACACGAACGGCACGACGCGTCCGACGCAGTTCAAGGGTAACCTGACGGGCGGACTGATCGATCCGGAAAAAGTCACGACCCAGGGGTCGGGCCAGTCGCAGGGACAGGAAAACAATTTTGTCGGCAGGGTCATCCCGACAATCAATTTCACGAACATCAGCGCGCTCGTCTCGCTCTTCCAGGGCAACAATCTGGGCGAAGTGCTCTCGAGTCCGTCCGTCGTCGTGAGCTCGGGCAAGGAGGGACATATCCTGATCGGCCAAAAATTCTTCATCACGGTGAAGGACTTTGCGGGCAACACGGTGCAGCAGGAGCAGTCGGCCGGTATTCAGATCACGGTGACGCCGACGGTGTACGAAGAGAAGGGGATGAAGTTCATCAATCTTGAAATCGAAGCCGTCCGCTCGACGTTGAGCGGATCGACCGGCTCGCAGGTGATCAACACGAGCGAAGTGAAGACGTTCTCCGTGCTGTTCGACGGCGAGGAACTCGTCCTCGGCGGTCTGTATAATAATTCGGAAACGAACGAACGCGGCGGCATTCCGATCCTGAAGGATCTGCCATGGTGGTTCTTCGGACTCAAGTACCTCTTCGGGTTCGACAAGACGATCACCTCGAAACAGGAGCTCATCATTCTGCTGAAGGCCGAAGTGGTGCCGACGATCGAGGAACGCATCTCGGCGAAATCGAAGGAGTATGAAAATATCATACAGCGACAGCTCGACGACAACGCGCTTGATATCGAACGCAAAAAAATCAACAAGGATTAACGATCTCTCCCGTCTCGTGTGTTGCGCGACGGGGTGATGCGACGAAGGCGGGGGACCGGTCAGGCGACGATGACGATCGCACCCGGTCCTGGCGCGTGCGGGGCACAGAAAGAAGCGACACATTATGAATGTGAAAATTGGTACGGGGCTGTTTATGAAAAAATTGAAACTCTTTGCGGTCATCCTCTTCATCGCGGGAACGGGCATCTTTTCCTGCACTCAGCCGAACGAGTCCACGGTCGGCTATACGGTGAACGTATCGGGAACCGTCACGAGGAAAAACTTCACTCCGCTCGACAGCGTGGTGGTGATCACCGAAGACCCGTTCAGACGCGATACATTGAGGAATGCCGACGGTTCGTTCACCATTTCGTTCACGACGACAGAGAAGGCGGCTGTGACGACGAGGATGACGTTTTCGCGTCCACGTTTCGTCGATACGACATTTACAGTCACGTACAGTTCGACGCAAAAAACGATCGATCTGAAGCGTATCGCCATGCGCGCCGTCAATCCGGGCGAAGACGCCGGCGGCGGCACGCAGGTGTCGCAGAAGCCGGTCTCGATCGTGTTC
>DATGXR010000040.1:0-18378 GCA_035298825.1 Bacteroidota bacterium | reverse complement strand
GATCGGTTCAAGCAATGGATTGATCGCGAAGACAGAATCGCCCGGCACTGTTCCTGAGGGATCGGTTTCGTTGCCTGCCGGCACTTCAATTCCGCCTCCGATATTTGCATACACGCTTGCATTCGGAGACAGGCGATAGAGGAATCCGGCTTTGGGTGTGACGTGCGAGAAAGATTTCGTTTCATTTTTTCGCGCAGTCGGAGGCGCAAAATATCCTTCGGAGTAATACGTGATGTCATCGTATCGCCCACCGAGGAGCACGACAGCTTTTTCATTCAGCTCAATTTCATCCTGCAGGAAGACGCCGAAATTATTCGCTCCCTCACGTTTGTTGTCGGTCAATATGCCCCGCCCGTTCTGCGGCGTGAGCGAATAGAAAAGGATCGCTCCATCCTGATATGCCTCATCCGTTCCGGCGAGTACCGTATTCAGCACCGATGCGGAGAATGATGTGCGATTGCGATAGATGATGCTGCCGCCCAGATGATACCGGTTGAAGTCACGATACGTATTGCGCTCCGAACGCTGAATCATCTTCGGCTGGATGAACGCCGATGCGGTGATCGTGTTATGATCGTCGATGTCGTGCGCGGCCGTTACACCGATGCGGCCAATCCGGTTGAATCGGCGTTCGTCGCGCCTGATGTATGTCGAATCGGCCTGTTGAGCCAGAGAATCATATTGATTTTGTGAGAGCGGTCCGGGGATCCGGAAGAGATTGCTCGTCGCCGATATATGGATGCCGAGTTGTGTGCGTTCGCCCGCTTGCGCTGCGATGCCGGTGTTCAGGAGCGACTGCGTGCTGCGCGATTGGTATCTCCAACCGTTTGAATTTGTATTGCTCATCGAAAGGTACATCTTGCCCGTGCCGAGCCTCGCCCCGGCACGGATGCTTTCTTTGCGGAAGCCGAAGCTGCCGAATGATTCAGTGTATGCGGCGAAAGGGGATTCGAACATCGTGTTGGAGAGAATATTGATGATGCCTCCTGAAGCATTGCCGTAGATGGATGAGGCATTCGATCGCATCACTTCAATGGCGCCTGCTCCGGCAATGTCGGTCAGATCGAATGAGGTTCTCCCGTCTGGTTCGGTATCGGGAAAGCCGTTGCTGAGAATGCGGACGCCGCGGGATGTGCCGGCATTGGACCGTTCGCCTGCGCCGCGGGCGCCGAATCCCCGAATGGCAATGCGCACGTCCTGATTGCCGAAGCGCGATTGCACAAGCACGCCGGGAACCGCCGAAAGGACTTCATCGAGGCCGTATCCTTTCCCCCGAGGCAGATCCTTCTGTTGAAGATATTCCAGTGCAAGCGGTGCCAGAATCCATGGTTCGGCATAGCGTGTTCCGACAGTCGTCACGATGGGAAAATGATATTTGATCGAATCGGATTTCTCTTCCGAAAAAGTCAGTGTCGCGCAAAGAGCGAGCAGTGTGCCGCCGATCATCACGTGATGGATCTTCATATGAACAGTAGCGAATGTGTGTATGAATTTGCGTCAATGAGAACCCTTAATGTAAGTAAAAAGAAATTGAGATGGAATCGGGTTATTTGCGGCCTTGCGCAGTTCGCATACCCACGTCACTACCCTGTCGCAATTTCCCGCTGATTCGCATCAAAAAAAATCGAAACGTTTTTACGAGTAAAAGCGTTTATACATTTAACTGATATCGAGATCGACGATCTGCTACGCAGCCTGGACAGAGAATGCCCGTCCTCCTTCGCTTCCTCCTTCCACACGGGTGTTCAAGCTTCCCACAGTCTACACTTATTTCAATACACCAATCCTTAAGGAGGTTGATATGAGTGTCAATTCGTTTACCCAATCCGTTTTCCAGGGAAGGAATCACTTCAATATCTCATTATTACCGGCGCGTTTCTGTGTCATGATGTTCCTGGCGGTTGTCATTGCATCGGGCTCTGCGCTCTCTCAGGGCGCCAGGATCACCGGAACAGTGACAGACGAAAATTCCGCTCCGATTCCTTCGATCAATGTCATTCTGACTGGTACGCAGCTCGGCGCCGCAACGAACGACCAGGGACAGTACGTCATCACCAACGTCCCGGCCGGTAAATATTCGTTGCAGGCAAGAGGCATCGGCTTTCGGGCAAAGTCAGTCGACATCACGGTAAGCGAGGGACAGTCAATTACACAGGACTTCTCGCTGACCACCGATGTGATGCGGGCGGGTGAAGTGGTTGTGACGGGAACGATGACGCCGCTTCCGAAAATCGAATCGGCCGTCGCTATCTCCACAATTTCTCCCGAGCAATTGATCATGGCCAATCCGCGAAGCACAACGGAGGTGTTGCGCTACGTGCCGGGGTTCACGCGCATCGAGAGCTCGGGTGGAGAGGTCAATGAAAATTACAGCATGCGCGGCATTTATGGCGTCGAGTATATCATGTTTCTCGAGAACGGTCTCCCGGTCTTTCCGACGATGCATACGTTCTTCATGAACGCCGACAATCTCTTCCGGCAGGATGAAAATATCGATCACGTCGAAGTCGTCCGCGGCGGAAATTCAGCGCTGTTCGGATCGAATACGCCTGCGGCGGTGATCAATTTTCTCGATAAAACCGGAGGGGCGAATATGGAAGGGAGCACGAAGATCACGTTAGGAACGGGGAGTTACGTCCGCAGTGATTTCAATCTGAACGGACCGTTCGGTGAAAACTGGCGATTTAATATGGGAGGATTCTATCGGTACGATGAGGGCGTCCGCGATCCGGGATTTCCGGGGATCAAGGGCGGACAATTCAAGGCGAATGTCACGCGGCTGCTCGATAACGGATATATCAGAGTATCGGCAAAATATATCAACGATCAGAATCAGTTCATCCTCGATCTTCCGCACGGCGATCCTGCGAATCCGACTGTGTACGCACAGGGATTTGGCGATTACGGTTCGTTCAACAGTCCGGAGGGTCTGAATGTGACGGTTCCAACACCATCCGGCAGATTGTTATTCCCGCTCGATCATGGACTGAAAACAAATGCGGGCTGGCTCACAGGCGAAGTGGGATTAACATTCGGCGATTGGAATATCAAAAACCAGCTGCAGGTGATGTACGACGATCAGGAATGGAATGCGATCGTTCCGTTCAACGCCGTACCGCTTGATCTCTGGATACTGAGCGAGGCGCAGGCGCTCAAGAACGGCGGATTCATTCCTGCGGGCGTTGCGCTCGGCAGCATCACCGCACAGCTGACATATACGAATCAACGCGATGCCGCGGGCAATCCGATTCCGTTCGGCGCAATGAGTCCGAATAATCTTGTCGCTCCCGGTGGCGAGTGGTCTGTATTGAAACCGCTTTCGGCCGTGCAGGAACAATTCCAGATCCGAAAGTCGCTCGATTTCGGAGGGACGTTCCTGAGTCATCACGACCTGACTCTCGGCATGTATCTTGCCAACTATACGCAAAAGAACCAGTGGTATTTTTCCGATATCCTGACCGATGTGCAGGATCAGACGCACTTCCTTGATGCGACGTTCTCATATCCGGGCGGAAGTGTTGCCGTCACGAAGAATGGGTTCATGCATTACATGTCGAATTACGTGAACGGCACCGGTCAGACGTCGATCGTGTCATTCGTCCTGAGCGATCAGATGAAAGTCACCGACCGCCTGCGATTGGATCTTGCCATACGATGGGAACAGGACAAGTTCGTGCAGACATCCGAGAACACGTCGAGCGTTCAACCCGATGGCACGCCGGTCACTCCGACAACTCCGCCGTATGCTGTCGAGTTGTGGGGCAACAACAGCTATCGTCACTTCTCGAAACAACTCAGTGATCGGGCATATTCGGCCGGCTTGAATTATGTGATCGTTCCCGATGAGTTTTCATTCTATGCGCAGGCCAGCCAGGCATATAAAATGCCCGCACTGGATGAACTGCTCAATGCGTCGTCACCAGATCAGGTTGCGCTGTTCGAAGACAAAACGACGATCAACTACGAGGGAGGATTGAAATTTGCGTCGCCGCAGTTCGGTGTGACAGTCGACTATTTCTGGGGTGAGCTGCGGAATATTACGGGACAGGGTGCAATCCTCGATACCGTGACAAACCGAACGACCTGGGTCATTCTCTCGAGTCCGAAGCAGCGGACATCCGGAGTCGAATTCGAAATCTTCGCACTCCCGATTCCGGCTCTGACGGTGACAGCCAATGGTACATTTTTGAAATCCCAAATCGCCGGAGGATCCGACATCGGCAGCTGGATTGGCGGAGTGCCGCCATTTATCGGAAACGCGACGGCGTTGGTGAAGGTGATGGGAGTGAATCTGATGGGTGATGTGCATTATGTCGGGAAACGATGGGTCGATCAGGCGAGCAACACGTTCCTGCCGGCATACGCCTATGTGAATTTTAGCTTCGGGTATCGGCCGCAGGGGAAGGGTGCGTCGTTCTCGCTCGATCTGTCGAATGCATTTCAGTCGCGTGGACTCGAGGAAGGAAATCCGAGGCTTGTGCAGTATCCGGGAAACCGGACAAGCAATTATTTCCTTGCGCGTCCTGTATTGCCGCGGCGGCTCATGCTGAGCATGGGATATCAATTCTAAACAGTTCGATCGTCACTTCGGTTTGAATGGAAGCCTTGCGTTGATCGACACTGCGGGGAAGGCTGCTTTTTTGCTTCCCCGCAGTTCGTTAATGACACACGATACGACCATTTGATATTTATGAGGAATGACATAAGCGGCAAAGAGGCGGCGCTGCAGTTGATCGGCTCTGTTCCCGGAATTCGCACATCAGATATTGGGCAGCAAGTCGAAATATTCATCGTCTTCATTCTTGCCGCCTTGTCCCTCGCCGAGTGTCTTCTCGTTTGCGACGAATTCGATAGACTCGATCCATTTCACCATTTTGTACCCGAGATGGTTTTCAACGCGCAATCGCAGGGGAGCGCCATACACCTGCGGCAGCGGATTGTAATTCATCTCATACGCGAGCAGACATTCCGACTTCAACACATTATCAAGCGGTTGAGTATCGTAGTACGTCCCGCCATAGAGTCCCTCTCCGAATGAGTAGAATGCAACGACACCCGCGCCGGGTTTCGGCTTCACGAGATCGATGATTGTGCGCATCGGTACACCGGCCCAGTGGGCGATTCCCGACCATCCCTGAATACAGTGATGGAGACTGATGTGCTCACGGCGTTCGAGACGCCTGAGATCGTCAAGCGAAAGCAGGACCGGATGCTCCACCATGCCGCCGATTTTCAGCCGATACTCTTTGAATTCGTTCTCAGCAAGGTGTTTCCATTTTTCGCTCTCGGGCATCTTTCCATTCGGCCAGAAGAACGGTGAAATGTCACTCTTCGTATAGCGCTCGCGAGGATGAAAGAGATCGAGCACAGATAAAAACGGAACTGCCAGCATGCGGTGCAGCAGCTGTACGCTCCGCGGATATTTCCACGCAACGGCGTTTGCAGCGACCCACGATGCGACAACCAATCCGATCGCCGTCAACCCGATGATCAGTCCCTCGGGACGCAGATCGTCGGTTCCCATGACAATGTGATTCATATTTCTGGCAAATCCGGTGGCTGCGACAAGACTCACATGCACAATGATGAAGCCGAGATATCCAATAAGCAGGATGAAATGCAGCGAGCGTGCCGCCTGTCGTCCTCCGAATAAAAGCGGAAACCATGTAAAGCGATTGTCGAGCGCCGGCGACATTGCCATGCCTGTCAGCATGGAGAGAGGAACCATCACAAAAATGACGGCAAAGTAGCCGAGTTGTTGAAGCGGATTGTAATAGTAGAATCCGTTCGGCTCGACAGGCATGTGAAACGTTGCATAGTGAACGAATGTGTTCCAGGCGCGCGGAAAAATTTCCCACGTCGTCGGCACGAGCCTCAGCCACTGATCGGTGAAAAATAACAGCGTGACAAAAATGATGCCGTTGAGCAGAAAACCGAAAAGGCTGAAAAAATGCCAGGATCTCGCCATGCCGATTGTGTGCCGGTACCCGGGCAGCGCCGCCCACGGCGAAACGTAGCGCGCATCGTCCTTGGCGGTCCACAAACGGTCCGTGGGCACAGAGATTGGCGTGAATCGAATCCACTCTGTCCCGGGCGTGCAATGATGGTTCCAGTAGAGACGCGGGTGATCGACCAGAATGGAGAGTCCGCTTCGCGCAAGCAGTGTGATGAAGAAAAAATTAAATAAATGTGTGAGGCGGATCCAGCCCGGGAATCCGTGAGGATCGGGAGGCAGGGCCGGATCGACCGCATACTTGGCTGTATCAGGAGTCAATCCGAAGATCAGGTAGTGCAGCCACGCGGCGATGATTGGGATGGCAACGGCCGCACACACCACGATCATTGACGTGCGGCTCAGTCGAATGTGAAACGAGCGATCCGGGGGATCGTGCACAGCGCGTTCAGCATCTGTAAATGTATGCATGGTGGATGTCGTTAGTGTGATGCTCGTGCAGTATCTCCCTGCTTATCTATCGACAACACGGGATGAAGCAGGGGAATTCCTTCCGGGATTATTGCACCTCATCCAAAAAATCATTACTCTGTGCAAACGGACTTTGTGCAGGCCTTCCCTGGACGTTCCTTCCTGTGTTTAATTTCAGTAGACTTATTCTATGACAGTCAGATTCTGTTATCTTGTCTCATCAATTTTAGTACTCGCTTTCTCGACTTCGGCATTAGGACAGCTGAATCTTGCCCGGCCGCACATAGACTCCATCGCCCGCGAGGCACGAGGCCGTGTCGGTGTGGCAGCGATCGATCTGAAAAACGGCGACACGCTCTCCGTCCGCGGCGACGATCATTTCCCGATGCAGAGCGTCTATAAGTTTCCTCTTGCCCTGGCGGTCCTGGACCGGATCGATGCAGGCGTGATGCGATTGTCCACGATGGTCCATCTCAACAAGGCCGATCTGCCGGAGGACACGTGGAGTCCGCTTCGGGATCGGTATCCTTCGGGGAACGTAGACCTGCCATTGGATTCGCTTCTGCAATACAGCGTGGCCCAAAGCGACAACAATGGTTGCGACAAGCTGTTCAGCCTTCTCGGCGGGACAGGTGTCGTCGACGGCTTTGTGCACAGGCTGGGGATTGCGGATATGTCGATCGTTGCAACTGAAGCCGAAATGGCTCGGGAATGGAGCGTTCAATATCGAAATTGGAGCACGCCCAAAGCGATGGCGATACTGCTGCAAAAATTTCATTCCAAACAGATTCTGTCTGCGCCGAGTACCGATTATCTCTGGGATGTCATGGTTCGCACATCCACCGCGCCACGAAGGCTGAAGGGCATGCTTCCGAAAGAAACGATCGTGGCACACAAGACCGGCTCATCCGGAACGAACGAAAAAGGAATCGCGGCTGCGACAAACGATGTCGGCATCATTGTCTTACCCGATCACCGCACGGTCGCCCTCGCCGTCTTCGTGACCGATTCGGATGCATCGGATGAATCGCGCGATGAGGTGATCGCCTCGGTCGCCCGCGCAATTTGGGATGCTTTTTCTTCACAACCCTAATACTATAAAAATGATCAATGACGACATATCGGCGCTGGAGATTCGAAGGATACGCAGCGACGAACTCTCCGTGATTCGAAACTATGCGCCGCCTGACTGGAACCTCGATCTGGAGGAGCTGTACCGACGGCATTATCATACGGAGTATTTTCTTCCGCTTGCCGCTGTGGTCGGCGATGAAATCGCGGGAACCGGGATTGCCATCATCAATAATGCGACGGCGTGGTTGGGAGCAATCATTGTGAGGGATGAATATCGAAACCGTGGAATCGGGCGGGCGATCACGGAACATCTGATCGAGGCCGGACGAAGGTGCGGAGTGGAATCGTTTCTGTTGACGGCATCCGCGCTCGGACGGCCGATCTACGAAAAGATCGGATTCCAAAAAGACATCGATTATTTGTTTTTCAAAATGGATGCTTCATGCAATGTCGGAGCGGTCAATGAACGTATTCAACCGATCACTGTAGCGGATGCCGATGCCGTCTTTGCAATGGATCGTGCGATCACGGGTGAAAGTCGTGCAGAGCTGCTGTCTCAATTTCTTGAAGGCGGATTCAAATACGAGGGGAGAGGGCTCGAGGGATATTTTCTGCCGGCTTACGGCAAAGGCCTGATCGTTGCCAGGACGGAAATCGCGGGAATCGAATTGTTGAAATTTCGCCTCTCTCGCGATACGTCATCGATATGCATCCCCGAAACGAATACTGCAGGGATAAAGGTATTGACGTCTCTTGGATTTCGCGAGTACCAAAGAAGCCCGAGAATGTTCCTGCAGAAAAACGTACTGTGGGATCCGCAGAAAATTTATTCCCGGGCAACCGGATATTCAGGATAAGTGCGCGTCATCGACCTGCGACGCGGCGCAGTGATCCGCATTCTTATTCGAACAGCCACTTCAGGAAATTATATGTTTTATTCTCCTGCCACTCTTTCTTGGACTGTGTCTTTGTCCATGCCGCAAACCGCTCGCGCGTCGTGAAACCGACCGGCCCTTCATAAATACCTCCGCCGATTCGTCCGTCATACACGCGCACAGCGATGACATTATCCCTCCCCGCCTTCAGCAATCCGGGCGGTACCCGGTATGCGCGAAGCTCGTTGTATTCTCCATCGAGACTGCTGCGCTTCGGATTGATGCGGATGGTTCCGGTGTGGCCTATTTCTTCTCCGTTGAGGAACGTCTCATCGAGATCATCAATTTTGCCGAGCAGCAGGATCAGGTTTTTTTCTGCGAGTGCCGCGGGCACTTTGACATGCAGTCTGTACCAGGCGACTCCATCGTAATCGGGATATCCCTGGCTTTCCCAGTGTGCCGGCACAAAGATCTTATTCCATTGGCTGTCATCAAACGACGGATCCGACCATCGATCCCAATCACCGGTCTTGAATTTCCATTGGCCTGCCAGTGTGTACTCCGGCGCCAGATAATCTCTCGATTCATAAATCCCGATCTTGCCCTGCACGATTCCTCCGCCGAGCTGATCGTCGTACACGCAGACGGCAAGCACATTGTCTCCTGAGACGTTGAGCGCGTATTGAGGAATCGTGAGAACGATATCGGTGTTGTATGCCGAGACAAACTCCGGCGGAAAACTGCCAATGAGACCTATCAGATTCCCATTGAGATAAATTTTCGAAACATCGTCGATACAGCCAAGCCGCAGAATCAGCGTTTTATTTTCAGAGCCGGCCGGCAAGCGGAAATGTTTCCGGTACCAGGCGTATCCATCATATCCCGGATACCCTTCATCTTCCCAGGCTGAAGGAACAAATATTTCACCCCACTTCGAGTCATTGAATGAAACGTTTGCGCGATTTTCATCGTTGCCGACCTCGAACTTCCACTGGCCGCGAAGATCGACGACGGTTCTCCAGTCTTCCGCCGCCGCAACCGACACAAGCACGAAGGCCGCGAGCATGGAGAGACTGACAGTTCGTACTGTCATGGGTCTGAACATTCCTGAATTGACTGTTTTCACGATATCCTCGGTAGATTATTTTGCGCTCAGTGTGGGTGCCGTCATCTGATCGTCCAACGCGGTAAACAACGTATCCTGGTCATTGGACTGGTGAGCCGCGATTTGCTTGAATGAAACCGGATTGTTATACACTGCTTCTGTCAGGCTCGCTCTGTATCGAATCATCGGGACCTTGCTGTGTTCCGCAAGATAGCTCACTTCCTGCATGATGTTCGAAAAATTTTCCGTGGGATGATCGAGCTTGAGTTTCGCAGCTATTGCGAGCGCCGAATTGACAACACCGTTGTTCGGTGTGCTCAACGCCCGCACGAGGCTCTGTTCAATGCGGTGTTTGTCAGCGGCAGAAAATTTTGTCTGTTCGGATTGAACAATCTGTGCCTGTGAAAAAGTGGCCGTTGCGAAGATCATTACAGCCGTCAGTGCAAATTGTTTGGTGTTCATGCTATCCTCCTGTGTGGTGTCGTATCGTATCGTGATGAATCAGTATCTGATACATACTACGCCCACAGAAGGTATTTGTTGTCAGAACGGCGTCACTTTATGTAAAAATATGTCACAGTGTCATGCGATCAATTTGTAGCCGATCCCATGCATCGTGAAGATGATTTTGGGACGGGAGGGATCTTCTTCGATCTTCTGTCGTATCTTGACGACAAAATTATCGACCGTCCGGGTGCTCACCGATTCGTCGTATCCCCAGATTTCCGTGAGAAGATCGTCGCGGCTGACTGTCTCGTTGCGATGCTGCCAGAGATATTTGAGGATCTCGAATTCTTTCGGAGTCATCGAAAATTCGTGTCCGTCTTTCGAACCGATGTACGTCGCAAAATTGACCGAGACCCCTCCCAGCGTCATCATCATATCGGCGACGCCTGAAGAAGGCACAATGCGTCGCAAATGGGCATTCACGCGCGCGATGAGTTCACGCAAACTGAATGGCTTGGTGATATAGTCGTCCGCTCCCAGTTCCAACCCAAGTACTTTATCGATCTCATCGCCTTTCGCCGTCAGCATGAGGATGGGAATGCCAATGCCCTTCTCCCGTGCTTTCCGTACGACGTCGAATCCCGACATCTTTGGAAGCATGACGTCAAGGATCACGAGATCGAACGATTCCTTGAGCAGCGTTTGAAGTCCTGTGCTTCCGTCACCGGCCACCGTCACATTGTGCCCTTCGAATTCGAGGTTGTCGCGCAACCCGCGCTGCATCTGCGGTTCGTCTTCTACAAGAAGTATGCGTGCCATCGCTATGATCCTTTGTTCAATCTATCTGAATGTTTGTCGGTCGGAAAGAGCAGCCGAAACGTGCTTCCCTTGCCCGGCGTGCTTTCGAGTTCGATCCTTCCGCCGTGCGCATCGATGATGTGGCTGACGAGCGAAAGGCCGAGACCGCTGCCCTTGATGTTGTGTGTGAGTCCCGTGCTCACCCGATAGAATGTCTCGAAGATTTTTTTGTGCTGCTGTTTCTCGATACCGATGCCATGGTCCTCCAGTTCGACAAAGACCATTCCGGCCGTCTGGCCTGTGGCGACGCGCACATACTTGTTATCGGCGGAGTATTTTGCCGCATTGTCAAAAATATTGATCAGCGCTTCCGCGATGGCCTCACGATCGGCGTGAATGGACGGCAGGTGCTCACACAGCGAGATCATTGTGGTAAATCCTTCATGCTCGAGATGAGGAGCATACGTAGTCGATACCTGTGCAACGACATCGTTGAGCGCGAGTGGTTCGAAATGATATTGTTTTTTCCCCGCTTCCATGCGTGAAAAATTCAGGATGTTGTTGATCAGGCGTGTGAGACGCTCGGTTTCCTGGAGAATAGTTTCATAATATTCCTGTTTCTTCTCTTCGGTCGGTACGCGTTTCATGGCAAGCGTCTCTGTGAACATCCGGATGAGGGAGAGCGGCGTGCGCAGCTCGTGTGAAACATTCGACACGAAATCGCCTTTTAACCGTACAAGCTCCATTTCTTTTTTGATCGTGCGGTAGACCAGCCACACTGCTCCCACAAGAAGCAGGTCCAAGAATCCGATCAGGATGAGATTGCGTTGGGATCTCGCCCGTGCAACATCTTCAACGCTCGTTCCCCGCAGCCGAATCCCGATGCTGTAACCCGGCAGGAGCCAGAGATCCTTGACTTCACGAAGATCCGTGATCCCGACGGAGGTTGTCGAAAGAACAATATGTTTGTTGTGCCGATCGAACACGGCAAGGAGAAATTCTTCTCCGGCGGCTTGTTGGAGCTTCGGCTTGAGCACTTCGTTGAGAAATGATCGTGCATCGATCACAAAACCTGACAGCCTCCGATTCGGCGATGGCGACGCGGTAACGAAGACAAGCAGCAGGCTCTGCGCCGATCCGCTGTCGCCGATGATGATCGGCTCGATTTTTCGATAACCGGATGAGGAATAGCGCAACAATTTTTCAACGGTTGCAGACCGGTCCCAAAGCGAGATCATCGGAATATCCTCCGTTCCATCGCCAGGCCGCTCGATTTGTCTCTTCACAATCGAGATGGAGCCTCCGGTTGAATCGGCATACAACACGCCGCGCACGGCAGTTCTTTTTCTCAAAAATGCGCGTGTGGCCGAATCGACGCGCGCAGGAGAAGAGGAGGTCAGCAGCGCGTTGATCTCGCCGGACCAGTTTTGTGTAACGTCGAGCGCGTACGAGTTCATTGAAAAAAGGATGACGTCAAGCTGCTTGCTGTAAATCGACTGGATCAGTGATTCGGTCGCGCTCGAGGTATTGATCTCGTAGGCAGTATAAAAGAGTGCCGGCAGAAGAGCGACAAGCGAGAAAATGATGCCGATCTTGCGTCCGTTTCCCATCGCTGATGTTTTGACGGGGATGTGCTTTTTCATGTACTGATACGGATATTGAATCTGACGGATCCGGATGATGAAGATGAAAGATAGCCTTCACAATGTATTGAAAACAATATGGCGTACAACAGCAAAGAAATCAAGCGGAATCGTTCCTAAAAAAATATCCCGGGATGTGAAGGATAACAATATCAAAAAAAATCCGTATATATAACCATATCCGCCCTGCGGCAGGCAGCAAAAATGCCGGCGGAATTTCCGGTCGCATCTGATGCGGGCGGGAATCCGATGACAAAGATAAATGGTTGGGATCGATTTGCATGACGAAACTTCCAAGAATCACACTCATACTTTTTATCGTCGTTTCATTTGTTGGCTGCGATCAGACGACGAAGATCATTGCGCGATATCAATTGGCAAATTCCGCATCCGTGACGCTCATCAACGGGTTCGCTGAACTTCGATATGCCGAGAATGAAGGAGGATTTTTGAGTGTCGGATCCCAGTTGCCATTTGCTGTTCGAAGATCTGTCAATATCGCTCTGGCTGGTGTCATCGCTGCCGGATTGATCCTGCTGCTCGCATCGGCGCACAAGCTGGTGTTGTCCCAGACAATCGCCTATTCGCTGCTTCTGGCCGGAGGCATCGGAAATTCAATCGATCGGTTGTTCAATCACGGACGCGTCATCGATTTCATGCTGCTTGGAACGTCTGACTTGCATACCGGTATCTTCAATGTTGCCGATTTCCTTCTCATCATCAGTGTGGGATATCTTCTCATCGCCGAATTTCGGCGCCGACGCGCCCCCCGCACGCAGGAATAACTGTTGCAATTCCCATTTGGGATTGCTATACTTTCCCATTGCTTCGCTCCAACGGCGCCTGTGATGCGGCGCTTCCTTGTGAGCGTGCATGACGCTATTCTCGTTTATAGACTATCTGCATGCGGCAGAGCAGGAGTTCGTTATGGATCCGGATTCCACGCTGGAATTGCGCAAATTCGTTGCGCCTGAGTTTGTTTTGGGCGATGGAGCGTTGGCCCAGATCGGGCGGTTCGCAAAAAATTTCGGCTCGCAAAAAGCTTTGATTGTGACCGATCCCGGCCTCATCGGTGCTGGCTGGGTTCAAAGAGCGCTCGACTCACTGGCGGTCGAACACATCTCCTGGTCGATCTTTCAGGACGTCACTCCCAATCCCAAGGATCATGAAGTTGCGGCCGGTGCACGATTCTTCCGCAACAACGAATGTGACATCATCATCGCGATCGGCGGCGGCAGTCCGATGGATTGCGCCAAGGGAATCGGGATCGCGCATGCAAACGGAAAAAATGTTCTTGAGTTTGAGGGAGTGGACGAGGTGCTGATGCCCGGTCCGCCCCTGATTTGCATCCCAACTACCGCCGGGACCTCGGCCGATGTCTCCCAGTTTGCGATCATCAACGATACAGCCCGAAGAGTGAAAATTGCAATCATCAGCAAGATGGTTGTGCCGGATGTTGCGCTGATCGATCCCGAGACCACAACCACCATGCCCGCGGAGCTCACTGCCGCCACTGGTCTTGACGCACTCGTTCATGCGATCGAAGCCTATGTCTCGAACGCCAGTTCGCCCATCACCGATATGAATGCGTTGTCGGCAATCTCATTGGTGGCAGACAATCTGATTCCCGCCATTGAAAATCCCGGGAAGATAGGATACCGCAATAATATGATGCTGGGAAGTCTGCTTGCGGGACTCGCGTTTTCAAATGCCAGTCTGGGACTTGTCCATGCAATGGCCCACAGCATCGGCGGTCTGCTCGGATCGCCCCACGGGCTGTGCAATGCGCTCCTGTTGGATCATGTCGTGGAGTTTAACTACCCGGCGGCGGCGGAACGCTACGATCGAATTGGATTGGCGATGGGTCTCGATATGAACGGATGCGCGAAGGAGAAACGCAGGGATGTTCTTCTTGACGGCATTTCACGATTGCGCACGCGTGTCGGCATTACAACAACACTCGGCGCACTGGGCATCACACGTGAAGACATTCCACAGCTCTCGGCCAACGCGTACATCGATCCATGTTTTGCCACGAATCCCCGAACCAGCGATGTGCAGGAAATTGCGAGGGTGTATGAACGCGCGCTCTGAATCCGACAATGTCGGATCGTCGTTACGCGACAAGATCATCGGGTTGGGTGAACGCTCGATTCGCAAGAGCTACTATCCGCAGCTTCGTCAGCAGCTCGAAGAAACTGAAAAAAGTCGGAGCGAGCTCATGGAAAAATCCATCGCCCTGATGAACATGCTCGACGATCTTGAAGGAGTACGGAGCCGCCTGGCCGAGAGTGAGGCTCGTTACCGATCGCTTGTCGAAAATATCAACGACGTGATTTACAGTCTGGACCTCAAAGGAACGGTCACGTACATCAGTCCGGTCATTCGGAACATCAGCGGACTGACACCGGAGGAGATCATCGGCCGTCATTTCGAGGAACACATCCATCCGGACGATCGCGCAATGTTGGTGGAGGCGTATTATCGCGATCTGGCCGGACATGTGGAGCCGCATGAATTTCGCTTTCGAAAAAAGGACGGAAGTTTTCTCTTTGCGCGCGCATTCAGTCGACCGTTGCTGGAAGACAGTCGTGTCGTCGGTCTGACCGGTGTCATGAGCGATATCACAGATCGCAAACGAGCGGAAGACGAAGTCAGACATCTCAATCTCGAGCTTGAGAAGCGCGTCGCCGAACGCACGGCTCAATTGGAATTTGCGAATAAGGAATTGGAAGCGTTCTCGTATTCGGTCTCGCACGATCTGCGCGCGCCCGTGCGCAGCCTCGACGGATTCAGCAAGATCGTGCTTGAAGAGTATCAGGAGAAGATCGATGAATCAGGCCAAAATTATTTGCTCCGGATACGCTCGTCGGCACAATACATGGCACAGCTCATCGACGATTTGTTGAAGCTCTCGCTTGTGAATCGCACCGGGCTGATCATGCAGCAAGTGAACCTGAGCAGGATGGCGCGGGAGATTGCCGACAGATTTCACGAACAAGAGCCTGGGCGGGAGGTCGAGTTCCGCATCCAGGAAGGCATCACGCTGCAGGCTGACAATCACTTCATTCGCATTGTCCTTGAAAACCTCCTCGCAAACGCGTGGAAATTTACCTCGACGCATCCGACAGCCCGTATCGAGTTCGGCATGACGCGCCAAGGCAAGACGCCGGTGTTGTTTATTCGCGATGACGGCGCAGGGTTCGATATGAACTACAAATCGAAACTCTTTGGAGTATTTCAACGGCTTCATTCGAAAGCCGAGTTTCCGGGAACAGGAATCGGGTTGGCAACGGTACAACGCATTATTTATCGCCATGGCGGCGCCGTCTGGGCGGAAGGTGAAGTGGAACACGGAGCCACATTCTTCTTCACGCTGCCCTCTGGCGATTGAGCATTGCGGACCATCATCGAATCGATATCCGCTTGTACCCTTCGAACTGCCTCCTGAAACCTTTTTCCTGAAATTTTAAAAAAATTTTCCGACAATCGCTCCATATGACTGGAGTGATGCCTGTAGAGTCCACCGTGTGCATCGTTTGGTCACGGATGAGGAAACATCACAATTTCCTGATCTGGCCGGTCATCATTAATGCAAGGAGGAACATCCAATGAAACAGTATCAGGATTGGAAAATTTCCACAAAAATCATTTCGGTATTTGTGGCATCAACAATTCCATTAACAGGAATTGTCTTTGCGTTTCTCCTGCCGACAATCCATTCGATGATGATGGATTCGAAGATCGAGAAATCAAGGGATCTTGTGAACGTCGCCTACTCCGTCATCAATGAGTATGATGCAAAGGTCCGGTCCAATCAGCTCACGCGTCTTGAAGCCCAACAGCAGGCAAGCGAACGGATTAGCGGGCTCCGATATGCTGCAGGCGATTATTTCTGGGTGAATGATCTTGATGGAAAATTTCTCATGCATCCGATGAAACCGAATCTCGTCGGCAAACTCCTTATCGATGATGTCGACGCCGGCGGGAAAAAATATATGGCGGCGTTTGTTGCGACAGGCAAAGAAAAGGGGGAAGGCGTTGTCGAATATTCCTGGTCCAAGCCCGGAGAAACCGCCGCCTCACCGAAAATCTCGTATGTCAAGTTATTTGCACCCTGGGGCTGGATCATCGGCACCGGCATTTATGTCGATGATGTCGAAAAAGAAGTAGCGGTCATCCGTAACGCCATTCTTGCCGCGCTGCTCATCGTGATACTGCTGATGATCACGGCGGGTTTTGTCCTTGCACGGTTGATTACAAAGCCGCTTCATCGCGGCATGGTCATGATGCAGGAATTGAGCAACGGCCGACTCGGCAGCCGACTCGGCATTGAGACAACGGACGAAATCGGTGATCTCGCGCGTCATATGGACCATGTGGCCGACACGCTGATCACGATCACGGGAACAATGGATCAAATCGCCGCGGGGAACCTCCAGCTCGAGGTGCAGAAACTGTCCGCTGAGGATGAAATCGCGCCCTCGCTTATCAGCATTATCGGATCGTTGAAGTCGCTCATCGAAGAAGCCCGCATGCTCACAAGTGCCGCGATCGATGGAAAGTTAAGCACGCGCGGAAAAGCGGAAAAATTTAACGGCGGGTACAGGGAAATTGTGGATGGTGTGAATAAAACGCTCGATGCCGTGATCATGCCGGTAAAGGAAAGTGCCGATGTGTTGGCCGTCATGGCAACAGGCGACCTTCGCGCGCGTATGACGGGTGAATACCGGGGTGATTACCAGCTCATGAAGAACAGCATCAACCAATTGGGCGACTCGTTGACGAAGACATTGGGAGAGGTGCAGGAGGCGGTGGCCGCGACGGCAAGCGCCAGCAATGAGATCACATCGAGCACCGAGGAGATGGCGGCAGGCGCTCAGGAACAAACGCACCAGGCGGCGGAAGTCGCCGGCGCTGTCGAACAAATGACAAAGACGATTACGGAAACGACGAAGAATGCGGATGAGGCCGCAGACACAGCGAAGAAAGCGGGAGCGAGTGCCCGTGAAGGCGGCCGCGTCGCACAGGAAACGATGGAAGGAATGATGCGTATCGCTGAAGTGGTCAGGCAGTCGGCAGAGACCGTCGAAACATTGGGCCGATCGAGCGATCAAATCGGAGTGATCGTGCAGGTCATCGATGACATCGCCGATCAGACGAACCTCCTCGCACTCAATGCCGCGATCGAAGCCGCCCGGGCCGGCGATCAGGGAAGAGGCTTCGCGGTTGTTGCCGATGAAGTCCGCAAACTTGCCGAACGCACTGCCAAAGCGACCAACGAAATTGCCGGGATGATCAAACAGATTCAACACGATACATCCGGCGCTGTTGCCTCGATGACTCGCGGAACGGATGAAGTTGAAAAGGGCCGCGTTCTGGCTCAACGTTCAAGCATGTCTCTTAATGAAATCATCAGCAGCGCAGATAAAGTGCTCGAGGTCGCAACTCAGGTGGCTGCAGCAAGCGAAGAGCAATCGGCCACAAGCGAGGAGATCAGCAAGAATATTGAGGCCATCTCGAACGTGACACAGGAATCGGCCGCAGCCACGCAACAGATTGCCCATGCGGCAGAAGACCTGAACCGCCTGACGCAAAACCTTCAGGACCTGCTCGGACACTTCGTCATTGGAGAAGAAGGCAAGAGCGGCAGGCGCTTGGAGGCACGTGGAAAAATGCTGGTCCATGAAAGCGGGAAATTGATCGCCTGATACGATGAGTATAAGGGCGGCTGGTCCTCGATGCGAGCGGTTGTCCTTGAGCCTTGAAAAGGAGGGATTAGTTTAGCCAATAGTTCAATAAAGGCCAAATCCTTTCATTCAAGTTCCAGTAATTATTTGCAATTTTTTGCCAGTGAAAGGGGATTGTCTCTGGCATACTATGTGTAGGTCTTTCGTTTAATCCACACGTTTTATGCAGCAATCGTTTTTTCATGAAAGGGCTAGTTATGCCAGTGCCCCCTAAGAGTCATCCCAATTGGGCCAGGATCGTTCGCGATCGGCAAAACATTGA